>SVIU01000004.1 GCA_015069335.1 Clostridiales bacterium | reverse complement strand
CGGCTTTTCTTCCGTCAGGTGTGCTTCCTGTGTTTTTGCCATACACAACATTGCTGGTTATGGTTAAAACAGACAAAGTTTGAATGCTGTTTCTATATGTTTTGTATTTTCTTAAATACTTAATGAATTTGTTAACAGTATCAACTGCAATTTTATCAACTCGCTCGTCATTATTGCCATATTTAGGGAAGTCGCCTTCAATTTCAAAGTCTACGGCAATACCTTGCTCGTTTCTAATTGGTTTAACTTTGGCATATTTAATTGCGGATAAACTATCAGCGACAACGCTAAGCCCAGCAATTCCGCCAGCCATTGTTCTAACAATTTGATTGTCATGTAGAGCCATTTCCAATGCTTCATAACAATATTTGTCGTGCATATAGTGAATGGCATTTAGTGTGTTGATATAAAGCCCTGCAAGCCAATCCAAAATTTTATCAAAATTTTTAATTACATCATTATAGTTTAAATATTCGGTTGTGATTGGTTTTACAACATTGGTAACATGGTCAAAATGCATCTCATCAACGCCACCATTTATGGCATAGAGTAGTGCTTTACCAAGATTTGCTCTTGCACCAAAAAATTGCATTTGTTTGCCAATTCTCATTGCCGAAACGCAACATGCAATGCCATAATCATCACCAAGTTTTGGACGCATAATGTCGTCATTTTCATATTGAATAGAACTTGTTTTAATAGAAACTTTTGCGCAATACTTTTTAAAGTTTGCAGGAAGTTTTTTGCTCCACAAAATAGTAAGGTTTGGCTCAGGTGCTGGGCCAAGATTTGTGAGTGTATGCAAAAATCTGTAACTCATTTTGGTAACCATATGTCTGCCGTCATCACACATACCGCCAATGCTTTCAGTAACCCAAGTTGGATCGCCAGAAAACAATTTATCATATTCGCTTGTTCTCAAAAACCTAACAATACGTAATTTCATTACAAAGTGGTCAACAAATTCTTGAATTTGTGACTCGGTATATTTGCCAGATTTTAAATCTCTCTCGGCATATATGTCCAAAAATGTGCTAACACGTCCAAGGCTCATGGCTGCGCCATTTTGGTCTTTTACAGCACCTAAATAGCCAAAGTATAACCATTGAATTGCCTCTTTGGTGTCAGTGGCCGGTTTTGAAATGTCAAAGCCATAACTTTTTGCCATTTCTTTTAATTGGTTTAGTGCTTTAATTTGCTCAGAAATTTCTTCTCTTAACCTTATTAAATCCTCACTAAATGGTTCATTTTGACAATCAATCAAAGATTGTTTCTTTTGTTCAATCAAATAGTCAACGCCATAAAGAGCAACCCTACGATAATCACCAATAATTCTGCCTCTGCCATAAGCATCAGGAAGTCCAGTAATTATATGTGTATGCCTTGCAAGTTTCATTTGGTCAGAATAAACATCAAAAACGCCATCATTGTGAGTTTTGCGATATTTAAAAACATTGCCTACTTTAGGGTTTAGTGTTCTGTTTGTTTCTTCCATTTCTTTATATACAAGCCTAATTCCGCCAAAAGGCATAACGGCACGTTTTAAAGGCTCGTCAGTTTGCAAACCAACAATGGTTTCAAGCCTTTTATTAATATATCCAGGGTTGTGCGAAGTAACAGTTGAAATTGTGTCAACATCCACATCAAAAATACCACCTCTAGAGCGTTCTTCTTTCATTTTGTCGCAAAGTTGTAGCCAAAGTTTCAAAGTTTTGTTGGTTGGCTCGCATAAAAAACTCTCATCACCGTCATAAGGGGTGTAATTTTTAACTATATAATCTCTTACATTAATGTTTTTATCTTCAAAATATGTATACTTCATTTTTTCTCCTAATTATTTTAGTATAACTATTTATTAAAATTTTACAAAGTAATTTTTTGTTTTGTACCAAAATTTTTTAATACTCTTATAACTTTAAATTTGTTTGCTTATCAAATTTTGTTGTGTTATACTATAAATCAATATGGACGGAAAAAAGATTGTTATAAGTGAAAATTTAGAAAAATTGGTTTTTAAACTAAAAAACAAAGCCGATATTTTTTTGGTGGGCGGATATGTTCGCAACAACCTTATGGGCTTTTGCGATACAGATGTAGACTTGGCAAGTGAGCTCACTCCAGATGAATTAAAACAATTGTTAAAATATAGCGATTTTAAAGTTGTAGACAAAAGCAAAAAACTTGGCACTGTTTTAATTAAGGTTGAAGATGAAGAATTTGAGCATACCACATTTAGAAGAGAAGAATACGATAAAAGTGGCAAACACTGCCCAGAACTTGCCGAATTTGTAAAAGACATACGCGAAGATGCCAAAAGGCGCGATTTTACTTGCAACGCAATTTATTACAATTTAACTCACAGACGCTATGTTGACATTTATTCTGGAACATATGACGTGCAAAAACGTTTGGTAAAATGTGTAGAAACACCAGAATATGTTTTTGACAATGACGGAGTTAGAATTTTAAGAATGGTGCGACAAGCTTGTGAACTTGGTTTTAACATTGACAAGCACTCATACAAAGTTGCAAAAAGTATGACTTATAGATTAAAAGACATTTCTGGTCAACGCAAACTCAGCGAACTTAAACTTATGCTTTATGCCGACCAAAAATATAGCATCAGCAAACCAAAGAGCCACATAAGAGCAATGAACTTGTTTAACGAACTTAAACTATTCCCACTTTTTTATGTGCCTTGCGACAAGGTTAAACTCACAATGCTAAAAAGCGTAAAACTAGAAGACAGGTTTATTGCACTACTTATTGACATTGTTAATGCAGTAAATCCAGATTGCGTAGAATACTTTTTAAAAGATTTATTGGGTGCAAAAGGTTTATGTGTGGGCAAACAGGCTGAAGATTACATAAAAATTGTGTGCGGATATTTTGATGCACTTAACAAAAGAAGCAACAAAGAATATTTCTTTAAATATTTTGATTATTTTAACATAATAAGAGAATATTTAAAATACACCAACAAAAAGCTTTTTGAAAAATACAACTTTTTCTATAGATACATTTTAAATCATAAAATTCCAGTAAGAATAAAAGATTTAAACATAAACGGCAATGACATTAAAAAAGCTTTGCCTAACATACAAGACAAAAACATCAGCACAGTTTTAAAAAGCTTATTAGACGAAGTGTTTGAAAATGCACTAACAAACGAAAAATCCGAACTTATTAAAGAGGTAAAAAAAATTGGAGACTTTAGGAATAATTAGCGTAGTTCTATTAAGCATATTGCTAATCATATGTGTTGCTTTGCTCTTTAAAAACAAAAAAGAAAACAACGCTATGACAGTAAAAGACTATTTAGAACTTAGGTCATATATTCAAATGTGTTTTGGCGAGCAAGACAAGCTTAATCAAAAAATAAATGACATCATAGTAAAATCAATGGCCATCAACAACGATAGTGTCATAAATGCAGTAACTCAAAATGCAGGCCTACATCAACAGCAGCTAAACGACATTATGGCAAGGCTAAACAAAATGCTAGAAAGCACGTCAGAAAATATGAAAAACGCAACGCTCGTATTGCAAGAGGGGCTTGTAAGGCTTCAAAACGACAACGAGAAAAAACTAGAACAAATGCGTCAAACGGTTGACGAAAAACTAAACGTAAGTTTAGAAAGACGTTTAACAGAGTCGTTTAACGTAATCAACGAAAGATTGCAAAGTGTTTACGAAGGCCTTGGCGAAATGAAGTCACTTGCAAGCGGTGTTGGAGATCTTAAAAAGGTGCTAACCAACGTCAAAACACGTGGCATTTGGGGCGAAGTTCAACTTGGCAACTTACTAGAACAAATGATGAGCCCAGAGCAATACGAAAGCCAATATCAAATCAAACAAAACTCAACCGAAAGAGTGGATTATGTTATAAAACTCCCAGGCAAGAATGGCGATTTTGTAATGCTTCCAATTGATGCAAAATTCCCAATTGAAGATTATCAAAGATTATGCGATGCCAGCGAGCGTGGCGATCAAGCGGAAATTGAAACTTGCTTAAAAGCTCTAGAGCGTAGAGTAAAAGATGAAGCAAAATCAATAAAAGAAAAATATATAGATGTGCCAAACACCACCGATTTTGCAGTAATGTATTTATCAATTGAAGGTTTGTATGCTGAAGTGTTAAGAAGAACAGGCCTTGCTGAAGTATTACAACGAGATTACAAAATTACGGTTTGTGGCCCAACAACTCTTGCTTCACTTCTTAACAGTTTGCAAATGGGCTTTAGAACACTAACCATAGAAAAACGCTCAAGCGAAGTATGGCAACTTCTTGGAACAATCAAAACCGAATTTGGCAAATTTGTTGATTTACTCGCAAAAACACAAAAGAAACTCACCGAAGCAAGCAATACTATTGAATTTGCAACAAAAAAATCAAGAACAATAGAGCGCAAATTAAAAAACATAGCGGTAGAAAATCAAGAACAAATTTTAGAACTAGACGAATCGGATGAAAATCTTTTGACTGATGATGACATAAACGAATAACAAAAAGGAAAAGTGTCTTATGCAAAACAAACTTTATGAAAAATGGCTAAAAATTGAAAATATGGCCATCAATAAAGAGCTTAAAGCAATGAGCGAGGAACAAATTGCTTCTGCTTTTTCGGGCGAACTTTCATTTGGTACTGCTGGGCTTAGGGGTGTTATGGCATTGGGAACAAACCGTATGAACGAGATTAATGTTTGTCGCTTGGCAAATGCCATATTGGCTTTATGTAAAAACAAAAAGTTAAAATCGGTTGTTGTTGGTTTTGATACAAGACACAATTCCAAAAAATATTCTCGCATTTTTGCAAAGGTTCTTTCAAACGGTGGCATAGATGCCAACTTGTTCAAAGAGTATGTTCCAACGCCAGTTTTAACATATTCAATAAAGTATTTATCGGCGGACTTGGGCATAATGATTACGGCAAGCCACAACAAAAAAGAGTATAACGGAATAAAAATAAGCACAAAAGATGGCATTCAAATTTCTGGCGATCTTGAAAAAGAGTTGGGCAAATTATACTCAAAAACAAATGAGGTTGAAGCTTTTAATGAGTTTTGCAAGCTCAAAAATGCAAACAAAAATATTCATTATGTAAAAAATGATGTTAAAAAAAGTTTTTTGGGCAATTTTTACAAAAACAAACTCAACAAAGCGTTAAATATTATTTATACACCACTTAATGGGACAGCATATAAATATGTAATAACTGCGCTCAAAGGCGTAGGTTTTAAAAATGTTGTTACACCTTTAAAACAAAAGGTTGCAGACGGCAATTTTACAACATGTCCATATCCAAATCCAGAATTTATTGAGGCATACAAGGCAAGTTTAAAATGCACCGAAAATTTTGATGCAGATGTAATTGTGGCAACCGATCCTGATGGCGATAGGCTTGGCGCAATGATAAAAAGCACAAAGGGTTACAAATTATTAACTGGCAACGAAATGGGATTTTTGCTACTAAACTATCTTTATGAAAATAGAGCAAAAGACAAAAATCTTTTTGCTGTTTCAACGGTTGTTTCATCACCTATGTTTTTTGCAATGTGTGATGCTTATGGAATTAAGTTTAAAAAATCACTAACCGGATTTAAAAACATAGGCAAGGCAAAAATGCAACTAGAAGATAAATTAGGCAAAGATGGATTTTTAATGGCATATGAAGAAAGTTGTGGCTATATTGTTAAAGACGGTTTTTATGACAAGGACGGAATTTTTGCACTATTAAGATTTTGTGAACTTGCAAGCTATTTAAAAAACAAGGGAAGTTCAGTAGAAGAATATCTAGAAGAAATTTATCAAAAGTTTGACAATGTTTATTCTTTAAATTCAAGCCTAGAATTTAAAGGTGAAAATGCACTTGATAGAATGAACAAAGCAGTTGATGATTTAAGACAAAAAGGCTTAAAAACCTTAAACAAAAAAAAGATTGTAGAAACGGTTGACTATCTAATAGACAAAACCGGCCTTGACAAATCAAACTTTATAGAATATAAAACACAAGATTTTAGTTTTATTATTCGTCCAAGTGGAACCGAGCCTAAACTTAAATTTTATATTCACGCAAAAGGTGAAAATTTGGATGCGAGCAAAAAACTTGCAAACGACGTTTTGTTGGCAATCAAAAAGGAAATATTTGAAATAAATGAATGATGTTATAAAGCAAAAACTTAATAACATATCGGAGTGCAGTGGCGTTTACATTATGAAAGATGCAGACGGCACTGTCATTTATGTTGGCAAAGCAAAAAATTTAAAAAACAGAGTGAGCCAGTATTTTCAAAACACGCAAAAACAAGCCAAAGTGCAAGCAATGGTCGAACATATTGCCGACTTTGAATATTTTATAACACTATCAGAGCAAGACGCTTTTGCCCTAGAAAACAACTTAATAAAAAAATTTCAGCCTTTTTATAACATCCTTTTAAAAGACTCAAAAACATTTGCATATATAAAAACAAATTTAAAAGAAGATTATCCGAGGTTTGAAATAACAAGAAAAATCAAAAAAGACGGCTCAAAATATTTTGGGCCATATATCAATGGCATTGCAGCAAAAGATGTCTTAAATTTGTTAAACCTTGCTTTTCCTGTTCGAAAATGCAAAGAAAAAATGGGCAAAAAAAGGGCAAGAGCTTGCCTTAACTATTCAATAGGTTTATGCAAAGCACCTTGCATGCAATATATTGATAAATCATATTATAGGAAAATTGTGGACGAGGCAGTTGAGTTTTTAAAAGGCAACGACAATCAAGTTGAAGCCATAATAACCGAAAAAATGCAAAACTACGCACAAGCCGAAAATTTTGAAAAAGCACTTGAAATGCGAGAGCATTTAAAAATTATTAAAAAGTTAAAGGCAAAAGTTGTGGCAAATTTGCCAAGAGATTTGTCGCTTGATGCTTTTGCATATGTAACAGACGGCGAGGCTGGGGCAGTTTGCGCGCTTACACTACGCTCTGGCAAAATTTTAGGAATTGAAGATTTTTCTATTAATGATGCATCTATTTCTGACAGCGAAAGCTTGCAAAACTTTATTATTGCATATTACAAAAACAAACAAATTCCAGACCAAATTATTGTTAATTTGCCAATGGACAATATGGATGATTTTAACGAATATTTGCAAAGCAGTTTTCAAAAATCAACCTTTGTGAGTTGCCCTAAAATTGCTTTAAAAAATCAAATTATAAAAATGGCAGAAGAAAACGCAAGAGAGCATTTGTTTAAACGAGTTAGAGAAGATAAACTCAAATTTAAACGCACTTTGGGCGCTTTGATTAATTTAAAGAATGTTTTAAACTTGCCACAAATTCCAAAAAGAATAGAATGTTATGACATTTCAAACATAAGTGGAACAAACAAGGTTGCTAGTATGGTTGTGTTTGAAAATGGCGAGCCAGCAAGAAAAATGTACCGCAAATTTAAAATAAAAACAGTAGAAGGCTCCAACGACTTTGCAAGCCTTGAAGAAACATTAACACGCAGACTAAACGAACTAGACAAGCAAGAAGACGAGAGTTTTTCAAAGCGACCAGACTTAATAATGATTGATGGTGGCAAAGGCCAACTTTCAACATGCTATAACGTTTTGCAAAACTCAAAACATTCAAGCATAAAAATGATATCATTAGCAGAAAAATTTGAAGAAGTATACCTGCCAAACAAAAGCACACCACTTATGTTAAAGAGAACGGGTGAAGAACTTAAACTATTAATAAGAATAAGAGACGAAGCCCACCGCTTTGCAATCACTTTTCATAGAAGCTTGCGTGGCAAGTCGGCAATTTCAGATCCGCTTGATGACATAAAGGGCGTTGGTAGGGCAAAAAGAATTGCTCTTTATAAACAATTTAAAACACTAACAAACATAAAAAGTGCAAGCGTAGAAGAACTTGCTTTGGTTAAGGGTATTCATAAGGATTTGGCAAAAACAATATTTGAATATTTTCACGAATAAATTTATTTAAATAAAAATTAATTTAAAAAATATTCAAAAAAAACATTTATTTATTAAAAATTATATGATATTATTAAAAAACAATTTTTTTTTATCAAAAATTAATTAATTTTTAATTAAAAGGGGTTTTTATGGCAAATAAAAAATCAAGTAAAACACAAAAAAATATTGAAAAATATGTTAAAAAAATGTCGCCCTTAAAAATTTTTATATTATTGACATGCTTAATTGTTGGCATTGGTGCAGGAATTGGAACGGCATATTTTTTGACTAGAAACGACAAGTTTGAACTTGTTGGCAATGCTGAAATTGTTTTAAAGGTTAGCGATACATACAATGAGCAAGGCGCAGTTTGCGTTGCATTTGGCAAAGATGTAACAGATGATATTGTTATTGTTGGCGAGCCAGAAGCAAATGCAGATGGTCTTGTCGAAGGTGTTTATGTAGTTAAATACACTATAGACAATTTTAGATACAAAGGTTATACGCTTTATAGGCAAATTATTGTAGAAGGAGTAGAAGAATAATTATGGCAAAAAACAAAAATAATTCATTTGGAACGCTTTTGCTTTGCATAATTTTGCTTGCAGTTGGTTTTGTTGGTGGTGGTTATGGCTTCATAAAATACAAGGCCCATGTAGAAATTCCAAACATTCCAGTTTATACAAGCGGTGAGATAAATTTTCACTTTTTAGAACTAGGAAACCAATACACTGGTGATTGCACATATATTAAAGCTGGAGATGTTGACATTTTGGTGGATGCGGGCTCTAAAACAAGTTCAATTCCAACAATCAGAGCATACATAAATCAATATGTTAAAGATAATAAACTTGAATATGTAATAGTAACACACGCACATGAAGATCATTATGCCGGCTTTGCAACAAATGCAAATACAAACAGCATTTTCGATTTGTATCAAATTGGCACAATCATTGACTTTGCCCAAGTGGAAGAAGGTAAGGCAGAAAAGACACAATTTGGCAACTATCAAAGAGAATTGTCGGAGGCCATTCAAAGAGGCGCATTGCATTATACGGCCTTAGATTGCGTTGATGAAGTAAATGGTGCTAAAAAAATTTATAATATTACCGACTCAATAACAATGACAATACTAGAACATAAATTTTATAGAGAACAAGACAAAGACAATGAAAACAACCATTCTGTTTGCACTTTGTTTTCAGACGGGTTAAATAATTTTCTATTAACTGGCGATTTAGAGATAGAAGGTGAGGAAAGTTTGGCTGCAATGAATGATTTGCCTCAATGTGCACTATATAAGGCTGGTCACCATGGCTCAAAAACTAGTTCAAACTTTTGTCTTTTAGAAGAAATTCAACCAAAAATTTGTACCGTATGTTGTTGTGCTGGTAGCACTCAATATACTAATGTAAATGCAAACACATTTCCAACACAAGAATTTGTTGATAGAATAAGTTTGTTTACTGACCAAGTGTTTGTTACAACTCTTGCCGAGTTGGAATATAACTCAAGCACAAACAAATATGATTTGGTTGGACACACATCAATGAACGGAAACATTATTGTAACGGCTGTCAATAACAAAATTACAGTCAACTGTTCTAACAATAATACAATTTTAAAAGATACAGAGTGGTTTAAACAAAAAAGGGTATGTCCAGACGAGTGGAAATAGCAAAACCTTTCTATAAATCAATGTTTAACACAAAAAGCGGTAGAGTTTTAAACTTTATCGCTTTTATTTTAAAAAATCAATTGACTAAAGTTGGCATCTTGATTATAATGGTTAGGTATTAATTTGGTAAAAATCGCCAAATATAAAAATTAAGGAGTTCAAATGGTTAAAAAGAGAGCAAAAGGCAATTTTATTTTATCAGCAATTCTTTTGACGCTAGCACTTGTTTTGTGCTTTGTTCAATTCAAAATGCCAGGTTCAAACAACAATTACACTGGTCTTTTTGGTGCGATAAGTGCAACAGGTGAGGTGGTGGATGGCAATTGTGCTGTTTATGAAATCACTGATGATAATGTTACAAGCGAAAAAGTAGAAAAAACAGTTGGGCAAATCCGTTCAATTTTAAATAAACAAGGTTTTGTTGGATCAAAAGTTTATTCTCAAGGCGAATATATAAAGGTTGAAACTCAAAGCACAACAAATGCAACTGAACTGTTAGATATTTTGGGCAACTCGGAAACTTTCTATATTTCAAGTGAGAGCAAAACTGATGGCAATGCAACTGCTGAAGATTTGGGTGAATATTTAATTACAGAAGATCAAATCAAAGACGCATATTCAACAAAATATGTTCAACTTAACGAAGAAAAACATGTTGTTGTTATTTTGTTTAATGAAGAGGGCGCAAAAAATTTAGAAAAAATGCACGAGCTAGAAAAAACAACAATCTATTTATATGCAAATGGCGCACAAAGATCATCTTTAAACATTGCAGACATTCAAGATTTTTCTTCAATAGGCTTTGAAATCACAGCAGGATCAAACCAAAATGCTCAAGCAGCAGCACAAAACTATGCATTCCAAGTTTTAATGGCATCAACTGGTGTAAACCTAAAAGTTGTATCAAACGGCACTTCAACAGCAACTCTTGGAAGCAACGTGTTGTTATATGCCTTAATTGCACTTGCAATTGTATTGGCAGCATTGTTGGTTATTTTCCCAGTTATGTATGGTCCTTTGGGCCTAGCGGCAGATTTGTCAATTTTGGTTGGTGTAGTTGCAAACATATTCTTCTTGCAAGCACTTCCATTTACAACAGGCTCAATCGCTACAGTGTTTGGTAGTTTGCTTGGCATAGGCATTATGGCTGTTTGTCACTTTATTTACCTAAACAAAGTTAAGTCAGAATTTAAATATTTACATCGCTTGCAACTTTCTGCAAAAACAGCATTCAAAAAATCTTGGCTTGCAATTTTAGATATTTGCGCTGTGGCATTCTTTGGTGCGTTAGCATTTGCATTCTGGAACATTCCATACATTTCTACTTTTGCAATAGGCTTGGCAATAGGCTCGTTTATTGCGATGTTCAATTCAATTGTCCTTTTAAAAGCCTACACAAAGTGGTATTTCTTTATAAATACAGCTGACTACAGAAAATTAAAATTTGTAAAAGGAGAAAACAATGAAAACTAGAACATCAAAAAACTTTACCGGCAACTTTTTTAAATTTTTAATTGTTCCAGCTGTTGCGCTTGTAATGGCACTTGTGTTTGGTTTGTGCTTTGGTTTTAATAAAGACCTTGACACAAAAGGCGGAATTGTTGTTTCTGTTAACGTTGGAATGAATGACCTTTCTGATCAACAAACATATGATGCTTTTAAAAATGACATAGACGAAGTTTTAACAATCAACAACTTTTCGGGCGATTTATATACTGTTGAAGTAAACGAATTTAACGAAAATATTATGGTTATAAAATTTGCCTACTCTGGCAAAGCAGAAGAAAAACAAGCTCGTCTTGAAGATTTAAAACAAAATTTAACAACAAGATTTCACTCTGGTGCAAACGATAACGAATTGGCAAACAACAACTATGTTATAGTAGCAGAATTTGGCAGCAGTTTTGACAGCAGCTTGCTTACAACAGTTGGGCTAGCAACCTTGGTTGCAGTAATTGTAATGTGTGTATATGTAGCAATAAGAATGGGATTAAACTCTGCAGTTTTGGGCCTTGTGGCATCAGTGTTTAACAACTTGTTTACCTTTGCATTAATGCTTGTTTTAAGAGTTCCATTCACATATGCAACATTGGCAGTTATTCCTTTTGTTGCAATCGCATCAGTTTTTGCAACAATGTTCTTTAGCAAAAAAGCAAAAGAATTAATCAACAAAACCGAAGAGTACAAAGCTTCAACAAACGCAAAAATTGCAAATCAAGTTACAACTCAAACCCTAAAAGGTCAAAAATTATTATTTGCAGTTTTGGGTGGAGCACTTGTTTTAATTGGCTTGTTTAATGTTTGCAACTCGGTGTTGTTTACCTCTTTGGCATTCTTATTGGGCTTGGTTGCAGTATTGTACACAAACATTTGCTTGCTTCCATTTATGTTTGCAAAAACATATGTTCGTAGAGTTAAAAAAGCAAAAAAGCAAGAAAAGAAACAAGAAAAAAAATATACAGAAGCAGAAGTTATGCAAGAGACAGATCTTGACAACTTGGTTTCAAACTAAAATATATATAAAAAACCTTTCACTTTGAAGGGTTTTTTTGTGGCTTTTAAAAAATGGCAAAATTTGTTTGCAATTAGTTGGCAAGATATAATATAATTTAGTCATAAGGATAGTTGCAATTGCAACTAAATACGTGTTGATATGAAATTTATAGAGTATTATGATTCAGGGGTGTCGCAAGATGATGTCCTTGCATTTTCTGAAAAATTTGGAGTTTCAGAAAAGGTTATAAAAATTATTATGAGCAGAGGATATAACACAGAAAGTGCAATATCCAATTTTTTGTGGCCAGAAAAGGTAGAACTTCAATCTCCTTTTACACTAAAAGGTATGAGTCAAGCGGTTGAAATTATCACTCGAAATATAAGCCAGCATAAAAACATTTTGGTGTTTGGCGATTATGATGTCGACGGCATAAGTGCAACAGCAATTTTGGTAAAAGCTTTTAAAAAACTTGGTGTCAATGCAAATTATTTTTTGCCAAACAGATATGTGGACGGCTACGGCCTTTCTTGCAAGGTATTGGACAAGATTAACACCTTGTATCATCCAGACCTTATAGTAACTGTCGATTGTGGCATTACGGCCATAGAAGAGGTGGAGTATGCCAAAAAGCTCGGCATAGAAGTTGTCGTAACCGACCATCACGAAATTGGCGAAACTTTGCCAAACTGCGTGGTTGTAAATACAAAATTTACAGATCAAGAATACAAATTTAACGGACTATGTGGCACTGGTGTTGCATATAAGTTGGCAGAGGCATTACTTGGCTCAGAAAACTGCACAGAGTTTTTGCCAATTGTTGCAATTGCAACCATAGCAGATATTGTTCCACTAACAAGCGAAAATCGCACGCTTGTAAGGCTTGGTATGGCAAATATGCAGGCACTCCCACAAGGTGTTAAGCAAATGTTTGCAGAAAATAAAGTTTCACTAACAAAACCAGACGCAACTGACATTGCCTTCAAAATTGCACCAAAACTTAACGCCAGTGGTAGAATGGGCGACGCAGTTGATTCACTCAAACTCTATTTTGAAACAGAGCCACCAAAAATTAAAGCATTAATAAACAAAATTTTTGAGCACAACACCAAGCGCCAAAAATTAGGCAGCATAGTTTATGAAGATTGCAAAAATATGCTAGCAGACAAAGACATAACCAATATGCCAGCCATAATTTTATGGAAAGAAGATTGGGATCACGGCATTTTAGGCATTGAATGTTCAAAAATTTTAGAAGAATACAACAGACCAGTGTTTTTGTTTACCAAAGAGGGTGATGTTTTAAAAGGCTCGGGCAGAAGCATTAATGATGTAAACATTCACAATATTTTAACCAGTGTTTCCGATTTGTTAGAAGTATTTGGCGGACATACAATGGCGGCAGGTCTAACTTTAAAACTAGAAAACTTTGACGAGTTTGTAAATAGAGTCAACGCCTATATTTTTGAAAAAATCAACTTTAAAGTTTTTGAACCAATAAAATATTATGATATGCCAATCAAACTTGGTGATATCAACCCAAAATTTATTGAAGACCTTAAACTTTTAGAGCCTTGCGGATGTGATAATGCAAAACCAAAATTTTTGATTGAAACCGACAGCATCAACATACAACCACTTTCAAAAGCAAGCGGTCACGCAAACATAATTATAGGCAAAAATTTAAGTTTGATTTTCTTTAACTATGTGCAAGAGGCAAGCAAACTCAACTTCGGTGAAAAATTTAAATTTATTTTTGAATTTCAAGAGGCAAGAGGCAAATATGTCAAAGGCATTGTAAAAGACTTTGATTTTAACTACAATGTCAAATCAACTGCCAGCAAATATTTAGAATGTTTTGCAGTAAAACAATTGGGTTTTGCTGATTATAGCGGAAAAGCAAAATTTGAAACTTATGAGCCAAAAGATATGCTTGGCTTTGTGCTAGATTGCTCCAAAACATGTTTTGGTACATTGTTTGTTGCCAACACTGTTGAATGTTATAAAAATTTTATAAACACATATGATCTTGGCAATATTTTTTCAATAAAAATTTCCGAGTGTTGTTCGGCAGGTTACAATAGTGTTTTGCTTGCACCAAAAGACCTAAGTTTTGCAAAAAAATATAATCAAATAATATTTTTAGATAATGTGCTGGATGAGGCATATATTTATGCAATAAATAAATTAACAAATGCAAAAATTTATTTGCCAAAAAATGGTAAATATTCAAAAATATTATTAGATAATTTATATTTAAATAGAAAGCATTTTGGCTTGGTTTATCAAAATTTATTAAATTACGAAAACCAAGAATTTGTAAGCGTTTTAAGCGTTTATTCAAATATTATTAAATCAAAAAAATTAAAAATTAATTTTAATAATTTTATTATTCCTTTTTATGTTTTTAAACAATTAGGAATTATTGAAGAAAATGACAAAACTGCGGCATTTATTTATAAAATTAATAAAAATATTAAATCAGAATTAAATAAATCATCAATTTATAATACATTAAATTTAATTAAAAAAACGGTGGAAAATTAATATGTATAATATTAAATTAGAACTTGAAAAAAACTTTGCCTTAACAGGCAGTCATTTAGAAGTTTTAGAGCAAATTGAACAAAATATACAGGTTACTCAAAAAGATGTAACCATTATTTCCGACCTTATAAAATATAAACTTGATGCTTACTCAGTTTTTGCATATCTTGTTTGCGAGCATAATATTTTTGACAAAATCACAAATCAAGAAATTTTAATCTTAGCAAAAAATTTGCAAGAAATTAATTCAGACGCAATAAACTTAAACCGCCAAGAAGAACTTGAAATTTTAAGAAAACAATTTATAGCAATGTGCAAAGATATTCGGGTTATTATAATCAAACTTTGTCTTGTGCTTTATAGCGCAAATCTATGCGAGTTACCATTATCACAAAATAACAGAGAACTTCTTTTGACAATTAGAAACATCTACGCACCACTTTCTGAAAGGCTTGGCTTAAACAAAATGAAAAGTGAGCTAGAAGATTTGTGCCTAAAGTTTTTGGATACTCAAATTTATAACGAATTAAAGCAAAATGTGCTATTAAAACAAGAAGAAAATCAAAAACAAATCGAACTTACAAAAAGCAAACTTGAAAACATTTTGCAAGAACTTAAACTAGACAATGCAATAATAATGGCAAGGCAAAAGCATTTTAGTAGCATCTATAAAAAAATTCAGTCAAAAAATGTTCCGCTTGCAAAAATTTATGACCTTATTGCAATGCGTGTAATTGTTGATACAATTGAAGATTGCTATGCTGTGCTTGGCAAAATTCACGGCATATATAAGCCAATGGAGGGCAGGTTTAAAGACTATGTTGCAAGCCCAAAACCAAACGGCTATCAGTCAATTCACACAACCATAATTGCCGAAAACCAAAGACCACTCGAAATTCAAATTAGAACTCACGAAATGCACAAAAACTCCGAGTTTGGTGTGGACGTGGCTCACTGGATTTATAAAGAAAAAAGAAAAACCACCGAACTAGACAAAAAGCTTGCATGGCTTAGAGAAATTATGGATAACTCGGCAAGTTTAAGTTCGGAAGAGTTTGTTGAAACGCTAAAAACAAATTTATATTCGGGCAGAATTTTTGTTCAAACTCCAAAAGGCAAAGTGCTAGAATTCCCAGAAGGTGCATGCGTAATTGACTTTGCCTATGCAATTCACTCAGATGTTGGAAATTACTGCGTGGGTGGCAAAATAAACAACAAAATGGTTGCCATAAACACAAAGCTAAACAACAATGACATTGTTGAAATTTTGACATCAACAAATTCAAAAGGCCCGTCAAGAGATTGGCTATCAATTGTAAAAACTGCCGAGGCAAGAGACAAAATTAATGCCTTCTTTAAAAAAGAATTAAAAGAAGAAAACATAAAAAACGGTACTCAAATTTTAGAAATTGCTATAAAAAACAAAGGCCTTCAACCAGCCAAAGTTTTAGAAGCAAAAAACTTTGATGGGGTGCTTAGAAAATACGCCTTTAACACAATTGACGAAGTATTGGCGGCCGTTGGTTACGGTAGTATTTCAACCAATCAAATTCTAAACAAAGTTCTTTTAGAGTACGAGAAAAACAACCAACCAGAAAAACCAGAAAAATCAATGCTCACACTCACCGTAAAAAAGAACAAAGATGGTGTGTTAGTAGATGGCGATAGCGGAATGATGGTACGCTTTGCTGGATGTTGCAACCCAATTTTGGGCGAAGATATCATTGGTTACATCTCTCGTGGTCGTGGGGTTACAATTCACAAATGCGATTGCCAAAACTTGCAATACTTAGAGCAAGAAAGGTTAATCAAAGCCGAATGGGCAGATAAATCTGCCAAATATAAAATTGCAAACTTAAACATTTTTGCAAAAGTAGAAGATAGTGTTATTACAAAAATAACATTATTAATTGCAAATATGCAGTTTAGTTTGTTAGAGTTTGAAACAAAAATTTTTGCCGACAAAATGATGTGCAGGGCAAAAGTCAAAGTAAATGACAACGCCGACACCGAAAGAATTGTTAGCGCAATTAAAAAATTAGATAATATATTGGAAGTAGAGAGCAAATGAAAATTATAACAAGCCATGAGTGGTTGGCACAGGATGTGTTTGACTTAATTCATCTTTTTATGCAAGATAGCAAACTAGACGAACAAATGCCGTTTGTCAATTTTGACATGCAACAAAACGGTCAACAATTGTTTATTCGCTTTGATATATCTTTTGATTATAACGATAAACAAGTGTTTGAAAAATTTGCTACCCTAGATAAATACAAAAATGAACTCGAGCGTAAAAGATATACAAAGCGTGAAGTAAAAAAAGCCCTTTACGAAATGCTTAGCAAAAAATTTAATAAATCGCTTCCATGGGGCTGTTTAACAGGCATAAGGCCAACAAAAGTTGCTTATGAACTTATAGAAAATGGTATAGATAAATACTTTGTAAAAGAAGAATTAATCAAAAATTTTTATGTAAGCGAAGACAAGGCAAAACTTGTTGACCGCACAATTAAAAATCAAATTTGCATAATAAAAAACGAAAAACTTGTTGATCTTTATGTAAATATTCCTTTTTGCCCAACCAAATGCTCATATTGTTCATTTATTTCTTCTGAATATTGCAAGGTGGAAAAAATTATTCCAGATTATATTAATGCTCTGGTTAAAGAAATTAGAGCAACCAAGCAATTACTTCAAGACAATTTTTATATAGTTAAATCAATATATGTTGGCGGTGGTACGCCAACAGTGCTTTCTGCTGATGATTTAGAAAAGGTAATCAGTGAACTCACTTTTGGCGTAGAAGAATTCACAGTTGAATGTGGCAGACCAGACACAATAACCAAGGAAAAACTAGATGTTTTAAAAAAATATGGCGTAACCAGAATTTCAATTAACCCACAAACTTTTGTTGATGCAACTTTAAAACGCATAGATCGTAAACATACATCAAAAGATGTAATAGAAGCATATAAATTGGCTTTGCCCTATGAGTTTTCGGTAAATATGGACCTCATTGCGGGCTTGCCGGGCGAATCTTTAAAAGGTTTTAAAAAGTCTATACAAACCGTTTTAGAACTTTTTCCGGATAATATTACAATTCACACACTGGCACTAAAGAGGGGTAGCGAACTTGCTTCAAAAGATTATAAAAATGAAAATGAACTAACAGAAAAAATGGTGTCATATGCACAACAAATGATGTTTGAGAATGATTATAAACCATATTATATGTATAAACTTAAAAATCAAAATGCAGGATTAGAAAATGTTGGTTTTTATAGAGATCAAGTTTGTGTATTTAACATAGACAGCATGGAGGAAACTGCATCAATTTTTGCTTGTGGTGCAAACGCCATTTCAAAAAGAGTATATTTTGATGAAAATCGCATAGAGCGACAAGCAAATGTCAAATTTGCTAAAGACTATATAGAAAGAATAGACGAAATGATTCAAAAAAAGAGAGAACTTTTTAATTAGTTCTCTCTCAGTTAAAGACAAACTTGATTTTACTCAGTTTGTCTTTTTTATTGACTTGTCAGAAAATTCTTGTTACTTGTATGTGTCTGAAAAACTGTACTAAATGAAAAGCCTCCCCCTACCTTAAGGGGGAGGTGGCAGCCGTATGGCTGACGGAAGGGGTGTTTGACTTATCTAAATTCCTTGCAACCCCAACAAATAATCCGCACTAACATTAAAAATTTTGCACAAATTAACAAGGTCAATAACACTAGGCAGGCTCTTACCTAACTCCCAAAGAGAAATAGTGTCTTGCGTAGTGTTTAAAAGTTTTGCTAACTCAGTTTGAGTTAGCTTTTTTTCTTTTCTTAACTCTTTAATTAACTTTGCAATTTCCATAAAAAAATTATACGAAAAACTGTCGTATTTTTGTTGACATACGAAAAATATTCGTATAAAATAAAAATACGAAAATAATTCGTAAAAAAGGGAGTAAAAAAATGAAAAAGAAGTTTAGTTTTATATTAAACATTGCTACCATTTGCTTATGCGTATGTGCCCTAGCCATTGGCGTCTGGTCAGCAAAAAATGCAAATTTAGCAGTAAGCGGAAATGTTGGTTTTACTGCTAACCATTGCAACGCTAATGTCGAATTAAAAATTGAAAACGCTGCGTTAGGTGCTGCAGATGCCGCAACCACACCGCTTTATGTTCAAAACAGTGGTGGGTTGTCAGATACGCAGACCGAAATAATTATTAACGGAGCTGATAAAACTATTAATATTCCAACCATATATTTCACAGATATGCCAAATTTGGACACTCCAGAAGATATTGTTTTTACTTACACAATCGAAAATACTTCAAATTTCCCAATTGTAGCATATTTAGAAATAGGTCCAGAAATTCTTCGCGTTAACTCTTTAGTTAGGGCAGACTGGGATATTATGGGTGGAACAATTTTGGTTGGTGAAACTTTGGTAATTACACTAACACTTGAATTAAACACAACAAGTAGTTTCCCTTCAAACATAAACCTAAATTCCAGCATTTTAAGTCTTAAATTAGAAAAAGCTGCCGAGGGCAAAGCCGAAGACTATACCTATACTACAACTTACAATACTTATAATAATGAAGATGGCTCTATAGCGGGAACAAGTCTTATAAGTGGTGCAAACGATTATTATATCACAGGCGTTCCAACAAAAACAACCAACGATACACTTACCATACCTGCAGTAATTAAGCAAACTGATGGTAGTTATGTAAAAATCAAGGGTGTTGGCGGTGCAAAATCTCTTGTTTATTTAGATGACTATGAAGAATATCATACTTTATCTGCCCCGGTTGCCAACATTGATGCATACACAAATATTGTTGTTTCTAATGGAATAGAACGAATAATGGATGTTGCACTTGCTTGTGGCGAATGGTACTATAGCGAATATAATAGTGGAATCTATCTTTCTCCATCGTCAAATCAGGTTGAATCTTTTACGCTTTCTAAAACACTTTCTTATCTAGGGTATGCACCTTTTGAATGCTCGCAAGGTTATACTTTAATTTTGCCAAATTCACTAAAAGATGTTTCAAGTACTAATTTTGAAACAGAATTTGAAGGTTCAAATTTAACTAGTATTTATTTTGGTTATGGAATAGACGTTCTTGACTCAGGTTTGTTTAATTGTCACTATACCCTTGAATATGTTTTTATTCCTGGAAGTGCCTGGGTAATTGGTGAAGGCTGCTTTAATTATTGTACAAGCTTGACAGAAGTAGATATAGACGAGGGTGTTACTACAATTTATGCTGACGCTTTTTTGGGTGTTCCTGTTACATTAAATTTGCCAAGTACGATAGACCATATAATTGAGCCAGTTACTAGTAGTAACCCGTATGAAGAATATAGTAGTTTATGTATAAATTACTTTTCTATGGAACAAAGAGCAACATTAGATCATGCGTATGCATGGATTATTGGAGACGCAGCGAGTTTGGAGAGTACAGACATTATCATCCCAGATGGGGTAACAAGAATAGGTTATCATGCTTTTGGAGAACAAGGAATAACATCAGCACATATTCCAGATAGCGTTCAAATGATAAGTGGATATGCTTTTAATGGCAATGAAGGACTTGTTATAACAGGAACACTTACGGGTTGGGCTTATGCCGATGGAGAGAATTCGACTGAGTGGACACCAGTAGGAACGCTAACTGGCGAAATGCTAAGCTATTCTCTTTCTGATAAATATTTTAAACGCATTAGTTAGTTTTTAATAAATATTTAATACTTTTAAAAATTATTGCACAACATATTGTCATGAAAACAAATTTGTTTGCAATAATTTTTTGTATTTTAACTTGTGGAATGCTTGTTTCTTGTGTTGTGCCATTTCCAAGCACAAACAGTTTGTTATTAAGTCCAGAGCAACAGCAATTTATTAACGACAAGTATGAACAAGAGGTTACTGTTGGATTAAGTACTCAAACCGTACCTGTTTTAAATTTGGATTGGTTTGAATATATGGACAAATATTTTACAAAATATGTAAAAGTTAGAGTGATTGATATATATTCCAATCGCGAATACTACGTAAAGCGAATGGGTGGGTATAACCATGCCGATGTGCAAACTATAGATACAGAAAATACTAAAATTTTTAAAGAAATATATGGGGGAACGTGGAGTTGGAAGCGTAGACCAGTTTGGGTAGAAATAGATGGCAAATTTTATGCTGGTTCTACAAACGGTATGCCACACGGTTTTGACATTTTGCAAACAGGTGAGGGCGGTCATACATGTATACACTTTCTAAACAGTAAAACTCATGGTACAAAAAGGGTAGACCCCGACCATCAATCTTGCGTAAAATATGCCGCAGAGCATACGGTGGATTTAAACAACTACTTAAAGCAAAAAAATATGTAAATTATCAATTTGGCAATATTTATAAAATATAAAAAATCACAGATTATTTCTGTGATTTTTTCTTATCTATTAATCTTTTATAATCGTTTAGTGTGTTGTTTATTACATCATCCCACGAAACAAACAAATCTCTATAAGCATTTTCAGCAATGTTATTATAATATTTTTCATCATTCAAAACTTGAATAATTTTATCAGCAAATTTCTCAGTTGAGTTTTCAACAATAAAACCATTGACTTCATTTGTAACAGTACCTGCTGTTACGGCACCTTCTAAAAAGATGGTTGGGGTTTTTTGGCTTGCTGCTTCAATTTGCACAAGTGAACTTGCATCATAAAGAGAAGGGAATAAAAATAGTTTTGCTCTATGATATATGCTGCGCATAAGCTCTCTATCGGTAACTCTTCCGCAAAGCATAACTTCGTTGCCCATATCGTTCTTTTTGATGTGTTCTTTTAAAATTTCTTCATCTTGACCAGAGCCAACATAAAGCATCTTAAATTTATAGCCTTTTTCCTTTACAAGTTTTAAAGCATCAACAATAAACAAGATGTTTTTTAACAAATTGATCCTTCCAACAAATAAGAAAACAACTTCATTTTTGTCTAAGCCGTAAGTTTTGTTGACAAGTTCGTCAGCCTTTGCTCCATCTTCCACCAAAAAGAAGTCAGTTCCGTTGTTATGTACAATTGGCTCTTTTTTGTAGCCATAACCCTTAAACACTTCACCAATTTCTTTGTTTACAGCCCAGCCTTCGTCGCACTTGTTGTACAAACTCATAACATTATCAAGCATAATTTTTGTAATCAAACGAGAATGCGAAGATTTTAAAAAATCCTTCTTAAACTGGCTATGAAATGTGCAAACAACAGGAATATTATGTTTTTTTGCATATCTATAACCCATTTTTCCAACGCCAAAAGGTGAGTGGATATGAACAATGTCCAAATTTGACTCATTTACTGCTTTTTTGAATTTTCTATCAAACTTTGGCATAGGTAAATCATAATCCAAAAAGAACAATTTTGCGCTTTTGCATTGCACCAAGTTGTATTGCAATTTTGATTTGTCAAAATCACCATGCACCTTTGGAGCAAACACCGTAACATTTGCTATTTTATTTAATCTTTTTGCATAATTGTCTACAACATTAATAACGCCGTCAACCATTGGGAAGAAGGTATCAATGAATAAACCAATATTAATTTTATTATTTTCCATATGAAAATAATAACAAATAAAAGAAAAAAAGTAAATATATTTGAAAGATAATATTATTTATTTTTTTTTTAAAAAGTGCAAAAACTGTTGACAATGGCAATTCAATATGATTAAAACACTTTCAGCGATAGATCAATTTATAAACTTTTAGAGTGAGATTTTTGGTCTTAAAATGTTTAGATAAATCACAACGCTGATAAAAAATTGCAAACATTTTTGTCCAAAGATTGTTAGAGGGAAAAATATGAAATATGATATTTTAATAGTAGGTGCCGGCCTTTATGGCGCAGTAGTTGCAAACGAAGCAACAAAAATGGGTAAAAAATGTTTAGTTATTGATAAAAGAGACCACATTGCAGGAAATATTTATTGCGAAAAAATAGAAGGTATAAATGTACATAAATATGGCGCACATATATTTCATACTTCAAATGATATGGTATGGGAGTACATTAATCAAAAAGAAATGATGAATTATATTGCAAATATAAGCAACTTGCAGAAGCTGAAAACAATGTGTTTTTTGGTGGCAGGCTAGGTAATTATAAATATTACGATATGGATAAAGTGATTTTAGAAGCGTTAAATGCTAGCGCTATAATATTAAAGGATTAAAATTATGTCAAAAATAAATATATTAATATCATGTCACAAAGATTTTAATACATTAAAGAATGATGTATTTATGCCAATCCAAGTTGGTGCGGCAATAAACAATACAAAAATTAATAGCTTTTTACACGACAATGATTCACTTGATAATATTTCTCATAAAAATAAAAGTTATTGTGAAATGATAGCAATTTACTATGCGTGGAAAAATATGTCTGCAGATTATTTTGGTTTGTTCCATTATAGAAGATATTTGTCTTTTAGCGAAAATTTATATAAAAAAATATAGAGGGTTTGGTAGCTGAAGCAACATTAAATGATGAAACAATATCAAAATATGGTTGGGACACAGATTATGCAAAAAATTTTATAGAAAAATATGATATTATTGTTCCAGAGAAAAGATTTGCTGGTGATGTTAGAAATGTTTATGGGTATGCAAAAACACAAAATATTAAGGATTTTGATTTTTGCTTTAATTATGTATATGCAAATTATCCAGAAATGCGCAAAGCCATAAAAAAATACAAACACGCAAAATGGGGCCTATTTCTGCAATATGTTTGTTATGAAAAAAGAAATATTTAATCATTACTGCACATGGCTTTTTGATATTTTGCAACACCATGAACAAACTTTTGATTTTGATCATTACGATGTCCAATCTTACAGAGTTAGTGGTTATTTAGCGGAGAGATTGACAGGGCTTTATATTACATGGTTAAAAATGCAAAATAAATTTAAAATCAAAGAGGTTCAAACTATCATGTTTGACAACGTTGATAAAAAAACACCAGAAATATCATATGATTGTAAAGTCTTATTAAAAACAAACCAAATATAATATGATTCTTAGGCAAAATCACACCTTTGACCAACCCTATGTGTGAATATGGCGATATCTATTGGAAATACGCTAAGACATCAAATGTTAGCGAGAGTTTATATGTGTATTTGTTTAAACATTTTAAAAAAATCAAATTAAGCTTATATGATGCTCTAATTAAAAAGAATACAACTTTGAGATTATTTACAAAAACTTATTTGTTTAAATATTAACTTTGTTTAAGTGAATGTTGTTTAACCATTATTTATTAAAAAGCAATAGGCAAAATATTACATACAATAAAACACAACTTTTTAACAGGTTGTGTTTTTTTGAAAAAATTTTTAAAAAATGTGGCATAAACAGTTGACAATTGCATACAATATGATTAGAATAGTGTTAGCAATCTAATTTAAAGACTGCTAACAATCTAATAACGGAGTTGTGATGAAAAAAGAATTAAGCGATAGAAAAAAGCATATTCTGTGTTCTGCAATTGAAGACTACATTAAAGATGCCAGTCCAATAACAAGCGGTGCTGTCAAAGATAAGCACATTCAACAAGTCAGCACGGCAACATTGCGTAACGAACTTAATGCATTAGAGGCAATGGGCTATTTAAAACAATTGCATACATCGGGTGGCAGAGTGCCTACAACCGAAGGGTATAGGTATTACGTTAGTTCACTACTTGAAAATTTTCAAGTTGATGAAAATCAGCTAAAAAAAGTAGAAAACGATTTAAAGGAGAGAACAACCTCTTTAAAAGACATATTGTCTTCTGTTGCAAATCTTGTTAGCAAGGCAACCAATATGCCAACGGTCATTCTTGCCAATGGTTATGATAAGTTGATTATTGATGATATAAGAATCATACCATTAATTGACGGCGAGGCACTTGTACTTTTTAGAACTAAAAGCGGTATTGTAAACCATACCATAAAGGTAAAGGCAAGCGAAAAGGCTTGTGATGACGCAGGAAAGTACTTAACCAAGCTATTCAATGGCAAAACAATTGGTGAACTATTAGAAGGCGATATACTTTATACATCACTACAAGAGGTCGAAAGTTTCAAATCATTAATTGAAAGTTTGATTGAAAGCATGCGTGCATTTGTTCAAGCCCGTAAGCTTGATATTCGTGGCGAAAGTGCAACCAATCTTTTAGATGAAAACGAACATCAATCAGTTGTGGAAACAAAAAGAATATTAAATCTTTTAGGTGATGAAGAATGCTTGTGTGAAGTAATTGACACAACAAATCAAGAAACAGACGATTTATCAATCACACTCGGAGATGAAAACGAAAAAGTCGAAGGTTGTGCGCTAATTAAAGCGCCAATCGTAATAAACGGCACACCAGTTGCCTCGCTTGCTGTTATTGGTCCAGAGAGAATGGATTATGCAAGCATAGCATCCGCTATAAAAGTTGTAATGGGTGAATTAAACGATAAAGGACGGTAAAAGTGGAAAAGAAAAACAAACAAGAACAGCCAGAAGAACTCGACAAACCTTTTGATGATAATGTAGAGGTTATGCCAGAGCAAGAGCCAGAAGTTAAAGAATCTAAAGATATTTCAGATGAATATCTAAACTTGGCAAGAGTTATTCAAGCAGATTTTGACAACTACAGAAAAAGAAGTTTGGTTCAAATAGAAAAAGCAAAAATTGACGGAATTGCAAGCACAGTAGAAGTTTTGCTTCCAAGCCTTGACGCTTTTAAACAAGTAAAAGAAAAAATAAAAGACGATAACACATTGGCTGGAATTAATATGTTAGAACGAGCAATACTGTCAAGCCTAGAAAAGTTGGGTGTAGAAAAAATTGAGGCAGAAGGCCAAGAACTTGATCCCAACGTGCACAATGTGTTAGCGGTTGCAAAAGATCCAAGCAAGCAAGACGGAATTATTTTGCAAGAATTTCAAGCAGGTTATAAAATGAAAGACAAAATAATAAGATGCTCACAGGTGCTGGTTAACAAATTGGATTAACAAATTTGTTCACAGTGAAAAGTGAATAGCGAAGTGTGTTTGCGTTTGCAAACACAAGTGAATAGTGAAGAGTGAAAAGTGAATAGTGAAGGTCAAATTAAATATAATTCATCGTTTATCAAAAGATTGAAACAATTTAAAATAGAAAAATAGTAATTAAGTTTAGAAAAGAAAAGTCAAACAAACATAAAAAGGCTCCCCCTACCTTAAGGGGGAGCTGGCGGCGAAGCCGCCTGAAGCGGTGTTTGACCTATTAAAAATAATAAATATAAACTATAAATAACAATATAAATATAAAGGAGAATATAAAAAAATGGGAAAAATTATTGGTATAGACTTAGGAACAACAAATTCATGCGTGTCAGTTATGGAGGGTGGTAGACCAACCGTAATCGCAAATGCAGAAGGCGACAGAACAACACCAAGTGTTGTTGCTTACACAAAAACAGGAGAAAAATTGGTTGGTAAAGTTGCAAAACGCCAAGCAGTTTCAAACCACGAAAACACAATTCAAAGTATCAAAAGAAAAATGGGTACTGACGAAAAAGTTACATTAAATGGAAAAGAATATACTCCACAAGAAATTTCAGCAATGATTTTAACAAAATTAAAAACAGATGCCGAAAGTTATTTGGGAGAAAAAGTAACACAAGCAGTTATCACAGTTCCTGCTTACTTTAACGATAGCCAACGTCAAGCAACAAAAGATGCTGGAAAAATAGCAGGTCTTGATGTGCTTAGAATTATCAACGAGCCAACAGCGGCAGCACTTGCATATGGCTTGGACAAAGGTGAAAACAAAAATCAAAAAATCTTGGTTTATGACCTTGGTGGTGGTACATTTGACGTTTCTATCTTGGAAATTGGCGACGGCGTTTTTGAAGTATTATCAACAAACGGTGATACAAAACTTGGTGGTGATGACTTTGATAATGCAATTATTGACCTACTTGTTACAGAGTTTAAAAATGAAAACGGAATTGATTTAAGAACAGATAAACTCGCTATGCAAAGACTTAAAGATGCTGCAGAAAAAGCAAAAATTGAACTTTCCGCAACAGCAATGACAACAATTTCATTGCCATTTATTTCAGCAGATGCAAACGGCCCTAAAAATTTGGAATACGATTTAACTAGAGCAAAATTTGACGATATGACTTCTCATCTTGTTAAAAAGACAACAGATTGCTTGACAAGAGCTCTACAAGATGCTAAACTTTCAAACAGCCAAATAGATAAAGTGATTTTAGTAGGTGGATCTACTCGTATCCCTGCCGTTGTAGAAGCAGTTAAAAATTATACTGGAAAAGAGCCATTTAAAGGTATAAACCCAGACGAATGTGTTTCAGTTGGTGCTGCAATCCAAGGTGGTGTTCTTGCTGGCGAAGTTAAAGACGTGTTACTATTAGACGTAACGCCACTTTCTTTAGGTATTGAAACATTAGGCGGAGTATTTACAAAATTAATCAACAGAAATACAACAATTCCAACCAAAAAATCACAAGTATTCTCAACAGCAGTAGACAACCAACCGGGTGTTGACATTCACGTTTTACAAGGTGAAAGAGAATTTGCAAATCAAAACAAAACTCTTGGCAGATTCCAACTTGCAGACATTCCACCAGCACCAAGAGGCGTTCCACAAATTGAAGTTACTTTTGACATTGACGCAAACGGAATTGTTCACGTTAGTGCAAAAGATTTAGGAACAAACAAAGAACAATCAATTACAATCACCGCATCTTCAAATTTAACTGAAGAAGAAATTGAAAAAGCAGTTAAAGAGGCTGAAGCAAACGCAGAAGAAGATAAAAAACGTAGAGAATTTATTGACACAAAAAATGACGCTGATAACAGAATTTATCAATTAGAAAAAATGTTAAAACAAAACGGCGACAAACTTCCAGAAGAAGACAAAACAAAATTAAACGAGGCGATAGAAAAAGCTAAAAAAGAAATCGATTCAACCGAAACAGAAGTGATTAAAAAAGCAATGGAAGATTTAACAAACGTTTCTAACGAAGTGTTTACAAGAATGTACCAAAATGCTCAAGCAAACGCTGGCACTCAACCAGAAAATGCAACAGAAAGCAACAATTCTGATCCAGAAGTAGTGGTTGATGAAGATAACAATAACTAATTTTTGCAAGCAAAATTAGTTATTAGTGAATAGTGAAAAGTGAAGGACGACGCTCGCTATTGCTCGGTCGCGTGAAAAGTGAATGATTATTTAAAATATTAAATAACAATCACTATTAACTATTAACGCGACCGATTTTATCGTGTCGCCTTTAACTATTAACGCATTTTAAAAAATGCTTAAAAGGAAAATTATGGCAAACAAAGACTACTATTCAATTCTTGGTGTAGAAAAAAATGCAAGTGATGACGATATTAAATCGGCATACCGTAAACTTGCAAAAAAATATCACCCAGACTTAAATAAAGACAACCCACAAGCAGCCGAAAAGTTTAAAGAAGTAAACGAGGCCTACGAGGTTTTAAGCGACCAACAAAAAAGAAGCAACTATGACCAATTTGGCTCTGCCGAAGGTGGCCCTAATTTTTCAGACTTTTTTGGCGGAAACGGTGGTTTTAGTGGTGGTTTTTCCGGTGGTGGCTTTGGTGACATTTTTGGCGATATTTTCTCGGCTTTTGGCGGGGGCGGGCGTGCGCAAACAAGACAAAATGCTCGTGGCGAAGATATAAACCTATCGCTTAATATTTCGCTAAAAGAATCGGCTTTTGGATGCAGTAAAGATATTCGTGTTACAAAATTAGAATCGTGTCCACATTGTCAAGGCACAGGAGCAAAAAACGGCACAGAATTTGAAACATGCCCAGACTGTAAGGGGGCAGGAAGGGTCCGCTTTCAACAAAATACAATTTTTGGCACTACAATTCGTGAAGGAATGTGTGAAACGTGTTCTGGTACAGGAAAGCGCATTAAAACAAAATGTGAACATTGCTCGGGTAAGGGCTACACAAAAGTAACAAAAGTTGTAACGGTAAAAGTTCCAGCTGGTATAAACCAAGACCAAGTTTTGCGTATGCGTGGTGAAGGTAATGCACCAACTTCAAAAGGTGTAAACGGCGATTTAAACATTAAAATCAATGTAGATAAAGACAAAATGCTCGTTCGTGATGGCAACGATATTTTGCTAACAGTTTATGTGCCATTTACAACCTTAATTTTGGGTGGCAAAATAGAAATTCCAACACTAGAAGGCATTTATACCTTAACCATAAAAGAACTCACTCAAAGTGGAACAGTAATGCGTCTAAAAGGTAAAGGAACAAAAGTGTTGCAAAGAGAATCTCGTGGTGATATGCTTGTTACCTTAAAGAGCGAAGCACCAAGCAAATTAGATAAAAAAGCAAAAGAAAAATTGCAAGAAATAGAAAAGCTTTACAAAGAAAATTCATATTCAAAATATGCATCATTTGTAGATAATACAAAAAAATATTCATAAAATCAGTTTAAAATATGGTGATTGTAAACATTGAGCATTTGGTTGTTTTAAATTTTTGACTAAAAGCAAAAATTAAAGCCAAAAGGTCGGCTAATGCAAAATACAATCGCCATATTTTTATGCACTTATAGAAAAATGCGGTTTATACTTATTGTCAATCTTGACAACATTTTATAATTGTGTTATTCTTATAATGTAGTTAGCCAGATGGTCGCAGGGTTATTGTGATGATAACCGTGAGGAAAGTCCGAGCCTTTAAAGGAAGTAATGCCGGAGAAATCCCGGTGGAGGCGACTCTAAGGAAAGTGCAACAGAAAATAACTACCAAATTTTATTTGGCAAAGGTGAAAAGGTGGGGTAAGAGCCCACCGCAAAGCGGGTAATCGCTTTGGTCAATGCAAACCCCATTTAAGGCAAGATTAAGCCACCACATATTCGTGTCCTTTCGAGTGGTGCAAAAATATCGCTTGATTGCAATAGAGATATTGCAACTAGAAAGATGACCATTTAATACAGAACTCGGCTTATAGACTAACTATCCATTAAAGCAACCAAACTGGTTGTGAAGGCTGAAGATATTTTATATCTTTAGTCTTTTTTTTGTCATTTATACACTTTAAATTGAAAAATTTAAAGACTTGACAAGAAGGGCAATTTATATTATAGTAAATTGAAGTCTTAATATTTTAAAGTAGATAAGGAGGAGAATATGAAAATTAAAGATTTAAAAGGCTGGATAAAATCAGTGCAAAAAAAGAGGGATGTTCGACATGCTTTGGAATTTTTACTACGTGAATTTATATCACCTTATGGAAGTGATACTCTACCGGAAGATGAGCATTATGAAAGAGATCAACAATACGTAAAAATATTGTATGACGCTCTTGTTTATTACAAAGATAAAGAAAGTGCTATAGCGGATGCTATCGTGGACTTTGTATATACTTATGGCATTTTTTATGCAAGAACTGTTGATTTACCCATTAGTGATTTACCATATAATACGGATGTTTTTTGGGTTGTAAAAGAAACTGATACAACTACGACAATAATGGGGTGGCGATTTGATTTTACTCCATCAATGAAAAAAGATTTACAGCGATTGGCAAAAAAATTAAAACAAGATAAACAATTAGAAAGGGGAACTACTTCTTCCGAATATGCAAGGAGTTAAAAAAACAAAAATTTAGTTGATTATAATTTTACATCCAAACTAAAAACCTTTAAAACATGTTTGACAAACCACAGTTTTTGCAACAATCTATATTGACAAACAAAAACAACAATGATACTATACTATAATAAATAAGGAGGGAAATATGGATAAAAGAATTTATGACGGTTTTGACGGTTGGAGAGAAGAAAACGGCTTTGAAACAACAAAGGGTACAAAAAAACATTATGAGGGTGGATGCGAATATGATCCAACTGCTGAAGCAATTCTTGAATATATGAGAGCGCAAGAATTAAAGAAAAAACAAGAAAAAAATAAAGATCTTGGCGAAGAAAAGTAGTTTTTTTAAATGACATACTCGGGTATGTCATTTTTTTTGCAAACTATGGCAAAAAAAGTTTACAATCACAACCAAATATGGTATATTATCAAGCAGAGGTTACAAATGAAGTGTATATATTGTGGTTATAATGATTCAAAAGTCGTTGATTCGCGTGCAACTATAGAAATTAATTCAATCAGAAGAAGACGCGAATGTTTAAAATGTGGCAAGCGTTTCACAACTTATGAAACAGTGGAGAGTACTCCAATTTTGGTTGTTAAGAAAAACGGCTCAATTCAACCTTTTGACAAAAGCAAAATAATCAACGGCTTAATCAAATCATGTGAAAAGCGTCCTGTTACCTTAACTCAAATAGAAAACATTGCAAACGACATAGAAAAAGAGCTTAACGACGGTATGGTTAAAGAAATTCGCTCGGTAAAAATTGGTGATATGGTAATGGAAAGGCTTAAACCAATTGACGAAGTTTCTTACATACGTTTTGCATCGGTTTATCGTCAATTTTCTGATGTAAATAACTTTATTAGTTTTTTAACAGATATCAAAAGATAATGCCAAATATTAATAATAAGGCATAATTTTTTTAGCATAAAAGGTGATTACGCAATTGGAAAAAAGAAATTTTTATAACGAAAAAGACGTAGGAAAAACATTCTTATGGGCAATTATACTTCCGCAACTTTTAGCATTTGTTGTTGCTTATATTTTTGCTGGAATTTATCAAGATCCTAAGGCTTTAGAAAATTCTTTATCGTACATAATTGTTATGACACTCCTTGCACAAATTGGATTTTTTATTGTATATTTTTTTATAAACAAAAAAAGCAAAATAAACTTTTTGGTGGCAAGCAAAATTAAAACAAAATTTAGTGTAAGAAATATGTTTGTTTGCATATTAATCTCATTAATTGCAGTATTGGGTTTTGTAAATTTTATAGGCTTAATTGATGGTGTTTTTCAAAAGTTTGGCTTTATTTCATCAGGCATTCAATTGCCAATGGACAATTTTGGTTGGTATATGCTTAACGTTTTGTTATTGGCAATAATTCCAGCAATTTTTGAAGAATTAATTTTTAGAGGCATAATTTTTAACGGTTTAAGAAAGCGTGGTTTTTGGTTTGCCGCATTAATTTCATCACTTATGTTTGCAATTATGCACTTGTCAATAAATCAGTTTGTGTTTCCATTGATTATGGGCATAATATTTACATTAATTGTTGAAAAAACTGGTTCTGTTGTTTATTCAATGATTACGCATTTTTGTAATAATTTTATTATTTTAACAGTAGAATACATCGCAAAATCAACAGGATTTAATTTGTTTGGTGAAAGTATTAGTGGTGTTATGTCAATAATTTTGTTTGTTTTATTGGCTGCAACAACATTTGTAACAATTTTTGTCATAATTAAAAAACTTATGATAAACAAATCAAAAACACAAGACAATCAACAAGCAGAAAAAGGCAAAAAAGAGCACAATTTGTGGTTGTATATATCATTGGGAGTAGGGGCTTTAATTTGGCTTGTTACAATTGTTGCAACTTATTTTACCAATATAGCAAAATAATAATTTGAGGTAATAATGAAAAAAGAAAGAAGTTTATTTTTTGATTCTAGTTTGATATATTTTGTTGTCATTATTTGCTTTGTTGCTATTAGAATTTTAACAAGTTTGGTGCAAGTTGACGCATTCGTGTCGTCTATATTAAGTGTTGTAATTCAAGTAGGCATTATGGGTTTGTTGCCATTTTTAATGTACAAAAAAATGCGCAAAAAAAAGGCAATAGAAGTTGTAAAAGATTTTAATATTAAAAAAATCAGTTTCAAGGCAGTAATAATTGCAATATTGATTGGCTTTATTGTCTATTTTGTTAATATGGCAGTTGCGTCATTTTTTAATATTTTTATTAACGCAACAGGCTATGATCCAAGTTTTGGTATGGCTTCAACAAATTCAAGCGGCTATCCGCTTATGGCGTTTTTGGGCGATATAATACTCACAGCATTGTTGCCAGGCATATGTGAAGAATTTTGTCATAGAGGTATGCTTTTAAATGGCTGTAAACAACTTGGAACAAAAAAAGCAATAATTTTGGTTTCGGTATTGTTTGGACTTATGCACTTGAATGTTGAGCAGGCATTTTATGCAATTGTAATTGGTGCATTCTTGACAGTGTTGGTATATTTAACTGGCTCAATAATCCCATCAATGATTGTGCATTTTATGAACAACTTTATGGGGCTGTATATGACTTTTGCAATGCACAACAAGTTGCCACTAGGCAATTTCTCAGAAAATTTAGCAAAGGCACTTGACAATAGCAATCCAATTTTGGCATTTATGGCAATAATTTTTATTGTGGTAATTGTGCTGACAATTTTGTTTTTTCTAGTAAAATGGCTTATGAAAACCACTCGTGTAAAAGAGTTTAAACAACTTGCGCAAAAAGCAATTGCTGTAAAACAAAGAGAAGATTTGTTTAACAGCTTTGACCTAGACGTAAACAAAATTGATGCCGAAAATGGCGTGCAAAAAGATCAAGACTTGCCAGAAATGACTGTGGAGAACAATATTGCTCCAAATGGTCAAAGACGGCTTGTTATTGATTTTAACTTTAAAAACAAAATGTTGTTTGGCAATGTTGAAAAAGTTAAGCCAACACTAAAAGAAAAATCGTTTATGTACGGAACATTGGCGCTTGGCGTGCTTGTTACAATCTTTACACTAATTTGGGGTATACTATAATGCTAAAAATCAACTTGGTTACGGTTGGAAATTTAAAAGACAAATTTTTTATAGACGCTTGCGGGGAGTACGAAAAAAGGCTCTCCCGCTTTTGTGTTTTAAACATAAAAGAACTAAAAGAATTTACGAATTATGAAAATATTGAGCAAATCAAATATCTAGAGGGTGAAGAAATAATCAAAAACTTAAAGGGTTATGTTGTATTACTGGACGTAAAAGGCACTTTAATTTCCAGCGAAGAACTTGCTTGCAAAATAAATGATATTGCAAACATAAACAGCGAAATCACTTTTGTGATAGGTGGCTCTTATGGTGTTAGTGAGGCAGTAAAACAAAAAGCAAATTTAAAAATTAGTATGAGCAAAATGACGTTTCCGCATCGCTTGGCAAGAGTTATGCTATTAGAGCAAATTTATAGGGCATTCACAATAAATAACAACATTAGTTATCACAAATAAGGAATATTATGGAAATTAAATTTATGCAACAGGCCTACAAACAGGCCCAAAAAAGTTTCGAAAAAGATGAAGTGCCAATTGGCGCTGTAGTAGTGTGTGATGGCAAGGTTATTGCCAGAGCATATAACACTCGCAACAAAACTCAAAACGCCATCAATCATGCCGAAGTTTTGGCAATTGCAAAGGCTTGCAAAAAGTTAAAATCTTGGCGTCTTGACAACTGTGACATTTATGTAACACTTGAGCCTTGCCCAATGTGTGCAGGAGCAATTCTTAACGCACGCATAAACAATTTATATTTTGGTGCATATGACAAAACCAGCAAAACCAACCTTTTAAATTCCATAATGCAAGACGACCGTCTAAACCACAAAACAAATGTTGTTGGCGGAGTTATGCAAGACGAGTGTTCAAGCCTTTTAACACAATTTTTCAAATCAAAAAGACAATAAAATTTATATCTCAAAAACTCTAAGCATACAATACTTTGTATGTTTAGTTTTTTTAATGAACTTATGGGCAAGGTTAAAGCTTTGTCGCAAAGGGTTGACGCCTATCAGACGGTTATGGTGGGTGATTATCTTTTGTATGTTGAGGGCTTTAAAAGTTTAATGACGCTTTCTTGCGAAACAATTGTTTTTAAGGTAAAAAATGCAGTGCTTACGGTAAGTGGTCAAAACCTTGCAATAAAAGAAATGTCAAGCGGAACAATCACAATATCTGGCAAGATTGACAGGGTAGAGCGTGTATGAAAAATCTTGTAGAGTATAAAATAAAAAATTTAAACAGAGAAAAATTATTTGCACAAATTTTAGAAATTTCTATAATAAAAAACATAAATACAACCGACACAGAATTGTCTTTTTGCGTAGAAGCCAAAAAGGCAAAAAAGGTAGAAAATTTATTAAACAAAAAGCAAATTTCAATAATTTCCAAAAGGCAAAAGGGTGTTTTTCGTTTTTTAAAATCTGGCATATTAAGGCTTGGAGTAATACTCCCAATTTTCATATTTTTTGCCTTGGCATTGGTTTGTAATTTTTTTGTTTTTCAATTTGATATCGTAGGAAATTCGTTGGTGCAAGATGACGAAATTGTTCAAGTTTTAAAACAAAACAATTATCTAGGCATAACCCCCAAAAGCAAAATCAAAGTTTTTGAATTAGAAACGGAACTTCAAAAAATTGACAAGGTCAGTTTTGCCAGCGTCATACTTCGTGGCAACACAATTGTCATTAACATAAAAGAAAAAGTTTATAACAGCGAGTATGAAGATAAAGACGGCTTTAAACCGCTACTTAGCGAGTTTAATGGCGTGATTACTGATATGGCAATAATCCAAGGCACACCACTTGTAAAAGCAGGTCAAACAGTAAAAGTAGGGCAGGCATTAGTTGCTCCATATGTGATTGATACAAACGGGCAAAAACTAAATATTAAGCCAATGGCAGATATAAAAGCAGATGTGTTTTTTACATGCTCCAAAACATTTTCTGACACAAAAATAGACTACGTTGATACGGGAAATATTCAAAAATTTAAAACAATCTCACTTTTTAATATGAACATTTTTTCAAACGAGCAACAGTCAAGTTTTGAAACATATAGAACAGAAACAAAAAAAGAGTTCTTAGTAAACAACTCACTTTTGCCAATTGTTATAACATACACAACACATTATCAGCAAGAACAAGTTATAACCAAAAATTATTTTGAAGCCAACAAACAAAGTCTAATTGACGAGTGTGGCAAAATTGCTAGACAAAATATCAAAGATTATGAGATAATAAAAGAGGAATATTACAATGTTGAGTCAAATGTTGGACTTAATATTGTTACATATACGGTTGTAGTAAACAAGTCAATATGTTAGGAGCAAATATGATAATCAATTTTGACGGAAAAAACGAGCATGAGCAAATTCTGCAAGACATCAAAAAACTTTATGACCTTGCGTTGTTAGAAACTCAAAAGCCAAACAATATTGTTGTAAATTTGGTGGATGTTACACCAGAGCAAATTCAAGAGTTAAACAAAAAACATAGGGGCATTGATAAGGTTACCGACGTTTTGTCATTTCCTATGCTAGAAAGTTTTGACAATTTTGAAGACGAATGTGATGCCTTTACTGGCATGGTTGACATTGGCGACATATACATAAATCCAGAAAGGGTTAAAGAGCAGGCCGAGGAGTATGGGCATAGTTACAAGAGAGAGTATTGCTTTTTGGCACTGCATGGAATGTTGCACCTTCTTGGCTATGACCATATCACGGCGGATGAAGAAAGGCAGATGTTTGCACTTCAAAAAACAATTTTAGATAAAGCAGAAATAAGGAGAGATTAATATGGGTTACAAAAGCGGATATGTTAGTTTGGTGGGCAAGGCTAATGCCGGCAAAAGCACTTTAATCAATGCGCTAATTGGAGAAAAAGTTGCTATTGTTTCACCAAAACCTCAAACAACCAGAAACAACATTATGGGTATTTTAACAAAAGGCAATAATCAACTTGTGTTTGTTGACACGCCGGGCATTCACCTAACCAAAAATGCACTTGACAAATATATGATGAAAAACGTTCGTAGCGCAATAGGTGGTAGTGATATTGTTGTTTATTTAATAGATGGCAGCAAAAAGCTTGTTGATGATGAAATTAAATATGTTCAAAACCTTGTAGAAAAAGAAAATCCAGTTGTTGTTGCTATAACAAAGGTTGATTTATTAAATTACGAAAAAGTTTATCCAATGCTTTCACGACTTGCCAATATTAAAGGAATAAAAGAAATTATTCCACTTTCTTCACTCAAAAAAAGAAACTTGGATGTTTTGGAAAATGCAATTTTAAAACTTTTGCCAGAAACGCAAGAAAAAAACTTTATTTTTGACGAAGATGAATACACAGATAAATCTCTAAAATTTATTGTTGCCGAAATTGCAAGAGAAAAGGCTCTATATTTGTATGACGAAGAAATTCCTCATGGCCTTGCCATAGAAGTAATCAAATTTGAAGAAGAAGAAAATTTGGCAAATATAGACATTGACATAATTTGCGAGCGAGACACTCACAAAGCCATTTTAATTGGCAAAAGAGGCTACAAACTTAAAGAACTTGGCGAACTTGCCCGCAAAGATATGGAAAACTTACTTGGCAAAAAAGTTATGCTAAAACTTTTTGTAAAAGCAAAAAAGAATTGGCGTGATAGTCCAAACCAAATTACAGATTTTGGCTATATAGACTAAATAAAAAAATTATTGCAAATTAGAATGAAATATCTAATAAATTAACCATTTTATTAGATATTTTTTTATTTATTATTTTACAAATTTTTTACGATATGTTAAAATTTTTATGGAGAATTATATGGAAATTTTAAGAGATTATAGACAAATCGTAGATAAAGTAAAAAATGTATTTAATATTGATGTTACAAATTTGCCAATTTTAGATACAATGCCTGGGCTAGAATTAAAAGAATTGGTTACGGTAACACCAAAAAATGTAGATTTATCGCAAGTTGTTGGGCTTGCTGAACTAATTTTTCAACTTAATGAATATATTCCAGCACTATGCAATTTTGTAAAAATGTTTTTGTATTCAAAAAATTATCAAGCAGTTATTGCATTTATGGAAAAACTTTTTGTGGCTCACGTGGGCATTGCAAATTATGTTAGCAAAAACAAAGAGTATTCTCACAAAGAAAGGTTTTTTGATAGATTTGTTGAGGTTATAAAAAGTACCGACATTTCGCCGGCAGACTTTTTGCCATTTTTGTTTGCCATTGTAGAAGATGATGATAGAACAAGATTATCCGCTTGGCTTGCACCAACATTAGAATTTTTGCAAAACTTTTATAGAGAAAATATCATTGAAGTTAGGGCTTTTATTGATGCTAATCCAATGCATAAAAACACATACTACACTTTGGGCTTAGAGTTTAACACCCAAAATGCTATTTGCGAAATTTTTAATGAAGAAGACGAAACTTTAAGTGAAAAAATGCTCGCAAAAATGTTAAAGCATTATTACACCGACACAATGGCTTTCTTTGATAAAAACCTAGAAAACAGTGGCAACAAAAAATTCCATTATGTAAGAATTTTGGCAAGTATTGAAAAACCAGAAGTTACCGCCAGACTAGAAAACTTGTATGAAGAAGAAGCTGATCCAGAAATCAAAAATTTTGTAAAAACAAAACTTGGCATTGCTGACAAAATCAATTTGGGTGTTTCTCCAAAGCATTTTGAAACAATGGCATACAAAAAAGTTGCAGTTGCACAAGAGAGAACGCTAGGCATACCTTTTGAAAAAGTTGTTTTAAGATTTAATGACGGAACTCAAACCAACAACATAATTAAAACTCATTTTATTAACGTTTTTAAAGAAGAAAAAGAGCTTTTAAATTTGTATGGTCTAGGTGAAATAAAAGATTTGTTTATACCAGAAGATTTATTTGCTTTTGCAAAATCAATGTTTGAAACCATCAAACGTTTTAACGATATAAAAGAGGCAAAGTGGGCAATAAGGCTTGTCGCATTGCTTTGCGATAACAAACTAGAAGAAGAAGTTTTTGAGTTTGTTTATGAACTTTTTGCAGCTAATAGGGCAAAAGAAGCAAGATACTTTTTAGAAGCATTAATTTATGCGAAAAACCATAGAGTAATAAACTTGCTTCAAAAACTTATTGAATCAGGAATGGCTAGCTTTATTTCTGTAAAAGATTATTTTGTTGAATTGTATGCCGAAAACGTTGCAAAAGATGTAAGTGATGTTCAAAACGTTCTTGCAACAGATGAGGTTTCTGACTCTGCAATAGAAACACAAAAACAAAGGTTGTTTGCAAACTTTATTGCAAATAAATCTTATACAAAAGAACAATTTGAAGAAATTTTTATCAATAAAAAAGTGTTCAATATATTGGCTCAAAAGTTGGTTTTTGGCGAATATAAGCAAAACAGAATTGTAAGTTTGTTTGTTGTAGAAGATTCAAATATAAAATACATAGCAGGCAATGCGCAAGCAGATGACAAAGATATTTGCATAAAAATTGCACATACTTTAGATATTGATGAAAGATATGAAGAGGTAAAAAATTACTTCCAAGAGCCTACATTTAGACAATTCACAAAAACGTGTTTTGCCATTAAAGATAGCGACAAAACATCAACAAAAGTTGCAAATATGCAAGGTGTTTTAATAAATGCACTAAAATTTGTTAGCAACATGATAAAATTTGGTTTTACAAAAAATATAACCAACGAAACAGAGGATATAAAAGAACTAGTTTATGTCAGCACAGAATTAAATCTATTGGCAGAAGTTTCCTTTGAAACTCCAGCAAACAATTTAACATCAACAGCAAGTCTTGGAGCAATTAGGTTTTACAAACTTAACCAATGCCTAAAAAATGGTAGTGCTTTTATTATCAATAAGGCAAATGCTGTTGCCTTGGGCGGAGTAGAGCCAAGGCTTTACGACTATGTAGTAGGAGCAGTAGCAAGTTCAATTAGGAATTAATATGTTTCATAAGGGGGGCTTATATGAAAAAAAATATGATTTTAAAACAATCTTTATTTGAAAAGTTTACCAAAATTGTTTTTGGTATTATTTGTGCGGTTTGCGTTGGTTGTGGCGCGGGCATAATTGTAGACAATTTGGGAGCATACATACAAAATTCTTCCAACGCACTCCCCCCTGTCCTTATACCAATCACAACACCATTGGAAATACCTCTAAAAGATCCGACTAATACTCAAAACTCTGTAAATAATCCATACTATATCACAACAAAGGCGCATCTTAATAATTTGTCTGCTTATGTTTGTGACGGAGGTGGTACAAGCGGAAAATATTTTGAACTGGGTGCCGATATAGATTATGGAAATGGTAATTTTACGCCAATTGGTACAAGGGTGGTAAAGATTGTGAATGAGGACCCCGATGATCCCATTATAAGGCCAATTGCATCAATTTTTTCATCAAATATTGTGCCTTTGAAAATTGTCACCACTACAAAAATAGAGATAACCTATTTTAATGGATATTTTGATGGAAAAAACCATACCATTTCCAATATGCGCATAGAGCACAACGCGAGCGACAGCACTGGTTGCTTGGGGCTATTTGGCTATGTATCTGGCAATGCAACAATTAAAAATTGCAAAATATCAAATATTATCGTCACTAGTGAAGGTGATGATGCTGGTGGTTTTATAGGAAATATTCAGGGTTTTCCAACAATTTCCAACTTGCATTATTTGGGAGGAAGCGTCAGTTTGACTTCTGGCTCAGTTTGCATTGGTGGAATAATCGGATATGCCGCTATAGACACTGAACAAACATTAAGTGATTGCTCAAATGCAGCGACAATAACAGCCACAACAACTGAAAGTTCAAATGTTGGTGGAATAATAGGTAGAAACGATAAATCAGAAGCCGGCTTTGGATTTAATATACAAAATTGTAAAAATTCTGGATCTATAAGTGCGGGAAACGCATCAGGATGTGTTGGCAGTTATAGGGCTGGTGGAATTGTGGGTAGAAATGACTACGGAAGCATTTCTGTGTGTATGAATACAGCCAATGTTACTGCCGGATACGAGGAGGTTGAGAATTATGGCAGCAAAATTGGTGTTGCCGGCGGCATTGTTGGAATGAATGGCACATCTCTAATCAGCAATTGTTACAATGGTGGCAATGTCAGTGCTTATTGCAAGGTAGATAAAGCACAAGATTCTGATTATAATTCGGCATCTGCAATTGACAAATCCCTTATAACTTTTCTAGGTGAAAATAAGGAACCCTCGTCTTATAAAATCAACTGGTATTTGGGTAATATTGGCGGTACTGAATATTATTGTGAATTTAATGAAGCTTCTGACGGAATTAATCTTCATGTATCTGCAGGAGGAGATGTTAAATTTAAGGCAAAAGAAAAGCGTGATATTACTACAAAAAGCGGAACGGCATATGCTGGGGGCATTGCAGGTGAGACTTCTGACAAGGTATCTAATTGTGTCAACTGGGGGGCTTCTGACTCTAGCTCAAATATTACATCAACTGGATATAGAGTTACTATAAATTACGACATTTTATATTATAAAGAAATTAAAAGACAGATTTCTACGCTTACTGAGAGACCTGCTGGCCTTTTAATTGAGGTAACTATTGGTGTTTATGATGTAAATTCTTTATATTATGGAGATATCTTTTCAATAGATTTTGATTACAGATATAGCGCTGGAGAAGAAATCGCAAATTTATCATCAACTGGCAGTGTAGAAAATTGTTATTCTCGAATTAAAAAAAGCAATAAAAAAGAAGTTGTAAAAAGCTTTTATACATCACATTATAAAGTTTGGGATGACGAAGATTGTGGATCATGTAACCCTTATAGTTGGGATGGTAATGAGTATGTATCTAGCAATTTGCAACCAGACATTACAGATACATACACATATTATGGGATTTACTCTAAATATGACTTTGATGAAGATGAAAATGGATCATTATATGACTCCAAAAAGTTTGGGACAGTAAATAATTGGGAGTGGCATTCTTATGAAAGCCTTGAAAAGATTGGTGTTAATTTAGAAGAAAAAGAAGGTTCATTTAGTATAAATTATTTATTCTTAGGGTATAGACAGTCAAATGGAAAACCGGTGGATTATTTTAATACATATGAGAAAGTAGATCTAACCGAAAACGCATTTTCTTATACTTATCCAACAATACAATATCCTCATAGTTCTGCCGCTTCTGAAATATGTGTTCAAAACTCAATAGGCAATTTAGATGCAAGTTACTGGACAACAAGTTCATGGATAAATAATGGATATCCACATTTAAAATATTTTTATCATGAGGATAATATTTAATTAAAACAGTTGCTTAAATTTATTGACAAATAAAAAATTTTATGTTATTATAAAACCCGTATGCCACATAGGCCGGGTTTTTTTAAGTGAATTTGTGTGTTCCACCTTGGGTTTAGTGAGATTTTTTAGTAGGAGGAAAAAAGATGTTTGCTGTTATTCAAACTGGCGGAAAACAATACAAAGTTGCAGTTGGTGATATGGTAAATGTTGAAAAACTTGAACTAGAAGTTGGTTCAAAAGTAGAATTTGACGTTTTACTTACATCAGACAATGGCACTGTTGTTGCAGGTAATCCAGTAGTTAATAATGTTAAATGTGTAGCAGAAGTTGTTGCTCAAGGCAAAGGTGACAAAATTGTTGTTTACAAATACAAAGCAAAAAAGAACTATCGTCGTAAACAAGGTCACAGACAACCATTTACACAAATCAAAATTTTAGAAATTAAGTAGTTTATTATGACGAACGTACAAATTTTAAAAAACAATAGCAATATTATAGGTTTTGTTATTTCTGGTCACTCTGGTTATGCCGAGGAGGGAAGTGATATTGTTTGCTCAGCAATTTCAACACTATCACAAAGCATTTGTGTTGGGCTTGAAAATGTTTTAAACCTAAATCCAATTATAGAGATTAATCAAAAAAAAGCATATCTTAAATGTTGTTTGCAAAAAAAAGATTACAACAATAAAAGTGCTAGTATTTTGTTAAACACATTTGAGCAATCATTAAATTTATTATTAATTGGAAATAAAAATTATAAAAAATATATCAATTTGGAGGTCAAAAATGAAATTTATTAATATTCAACTTTTTGCCCATAAAAAAGGCGGCGGTAGCACTAAAAACGGTCGTGATAGTAACTCTAAACGTTTAGGTGTTAAAGCTTCTGACGGTCAATTTGTTTTAGCTGGTTCTATTATTGTTAGACAACGCGGAACAAAAGTTTACCCAGGTGAAAACTGTGGTCTTGGTAAAGATTACACTGTTTTTGCTAAAGCTGACGGCAAAGTTAAATTTTATAACAGTGGCGATAAAAAACTTGTTAAAGTTATCGCTGAATAATTAAATCAAAAACACAGGTTTGAACACTTGTGTTTTTTTGTGTCTTTTATTGAACAATTAAATTCTAAAATATTTAAAACACTTGCAATTTTTGACAATATAAATTATAATAAAAGTATGAATCAAGAATATCTTAATGGATTATATAACATAGATGCACAAGCTAGTCATTTGTTGGGTAGCTTTAATTCTGACGGAAACTATACCATTAGTGACGATATTAAGGAAGAACTTTTAAAAGCAAAAAAGGTTATTACTGACTATATGCAAGACAAAATTACAGCAGTTGCCACTGTTGGTTCGTATACATATAATTTTGTTATATATAGGCAAGATGGAGAAGAAAACAAAGTTAGGGCAGCCTTATTTCTTGTTGAAAAAGGCAATCTTGGCTTTATAAGTAAAGAAATGGTAACAGGCATTTCTTCAATTGTATTAGAAAAAACGCCTCAAACTTTTGAACAGATTAAAAAAACATTTAATTTATTTTTAAGGGATGATTCGGAGGGTATTGATCTTTCTAATTCAAACTTGACAAAATTGTTAAAAAAAGTTACCGATGATGACAAATTGTTCAAATATTTAATTTCCGCTTTAAAAGATAAAGATAGGGAATACGTCTTAAAAATGTTGTCATATGTCAAAATGTCTGGCGAATATGGTACAAAATTATATCAAGAATTTCAAAATCAAATAAAGTCGTTTAAATTTGATTCTAAAGATGAAAAATATTGGTTTAAGTTAAAGTTGATGCTTGATATGTTGCTTATAGAAAATAACGCTCTCTTTAATGGCAAAATAGCACAAAGAATGGAAGAGCTGCAAAAAGAATATTTGTCTAACAGATTATCAACAAAAATACCTGTAGCTGCACCTAAAAATGTCACTTCAAAATCGGCAGGCGGTGATGATAAGAAAAAAGATAAAGCTAAAGACAAAAAAAAGGATGATAAAAAGAAAGACGATAAAAAAAAGGATGACAAAAAAAAGGATGATAAAGCAAAGAAATCAGATTCTGATTCAAAAAAACCTAAAGATGAAAAATCAAATAATAAATTAGCACGCAATCCAAGGCCAGCTAAACAATTTAAGCCACCAATAACTCAAACTAAGCCTACAAAGCCCCAAAATTCTAATGAACAGGGGTCTTCATTGGGTGAGCTTATGGGGTCTATAAATGGCAAAGATTTATTCCATTTAAAAAATAGAATCAAAAACCAATCTGCCGAACCGCATAAAGAAGCTGATGGTGGAATGGAAAGGTAGTTTTAATTTTACAAGTTCTAATTAAAAAATCTCAAAGAATTTTTCTTTGAGATTTTTATATTTTAGTTATTGTTTAAATTGTTTGAAATAATCGAATTTATTTGATTTGGACGCAACGATGTTGGGAATATCGGCTGATCAAAAATATTTGGGCAGATGGCGTTTTCGCAAACTTGGCAAGGTGGAATAATAGGATATCCATACGACGGTATTAATAATAGAACTTCAGAAACAACCTTTACAATAATTTGCAAACAACCAGTTATAGTAAATGTGTTTTCTGCCGTATATGTGCCAATTGAACTTCTAAACAAGGCAGAAACTTCAATTGTAACCGGATTTAAAGATGGCTGTGGCACATAAAGAGTTGTGTTAACTGGATAAGTAATAGTTGATGTTGCAGTACCTGTTACGCCATTTGCATCTCTATATGTTACTATCAAAGGAATTGTTACCGTTCCTGTAACATTTGCAAAATTTGGCTTGTCGGTTAACCTAGTAATCACAACATCTGTTATGGTTGCTGGAGTTGTGGTGCTTGATTCTGCAGACACATATGTTAGTGGGGTTGCAGGATCTGCTGGCGAATAATCAGCTGTTGTAATAACCAAGCCTGTTTCGGTTGTTTGGGTTAGGCAGGCATCAAAAACCTTGTTTGTTTCAATCAGTGTTTTTTCACATAATCCATTTGTGACATTGCCACAAATTGGCCCGGGCCTGTTGGTATTATTGTTATTAATAAAAAAAGACATTTTCACCTCCAAAAGTTTTGTTTTTTTCAATATACTTTATGATATTTTTATTAAAAGTGTTAAAATTGTTTTAATTTTTTTACATATTGTGATAATCTTTAATAAAGGAGTTGTTATGATTATTCTTGCATGCGACCACGCTGGTTATACCTTAAAAGAAGAAATTAAAGAATTTTTTAATAAAGAAAACATTACAACAATTGATGTTGGCACTTATTCAACCGAGAGTGTTGACTATCCAGATTATGTAAAAGCGGGCAACGCCAAAGTTTTAGAAAATTCCAACAATATTGGCATTTATTTTTGTGGAACGGGCATTGGGATGAGCATTGCTGCCAACAAAAATCCAAAAATCAGAGCGGCACTTTGCACAACGGTTGGTTTTGCTTGCCTTGCAAGAAAGCATAATGATGCAAATGTTTTGGTTTTGCCTGGCAGATATTTAAACAAAACAAAAGCAATAAGAATAATAAAAGAATTTTTAACTACAAATTTTGAGGGTGGCAGACACCTTAGAAGAATCAGAAAGCTTAAGGAGATATAATGGAAAAAAACAAATTATATGTCCAAGAGTCTGGACAGTTGTATAATATAAAACAACATCACATAACAAGTTATTCTTTTATTGTGGTTGACTTAAATTGTAATATACATTTAGAAAAATTATTGCAGTTTACAGATGCGAACTATAAAAATTATGAAGTTGTATATTGTGCATCGCAATGCAATGTTCAGCATGATTGCTTAAACTTTTATCAATTTAACATAAATGACAATGTAGACGAAGTTTTAAACACGGTTATATGTGAATGTAGGAAAGATAATATTATTGTTGTACGGCAGATTGATGATTTTGAAAAGCTTAAACAAATCACAGAAGCCTTAACAAACGACAATCAAATTGCTTATTTTAAAAAAGACACAAGCAAAAAAAATTTTGCCTATAAAATTTTAAGTAAAATAGCAAAGGGCTTATTTTCGCGCAAAATTATTCCAATGGACTTGTCTGTTGTGGGTTATTCAAAAATGCCATCACTTGTGCTTAAAAACCTAAATACGCCATCAAATGCTTTGCGGTTAAATGATTGGGTTGGTGTTGACAGGGTAGAACTAGACGGCGGAAACAGTTGCAAAATGGAATATAACAAAATCAAATATGCAATATCTCTTTCAGCAAATTTGTTTGCCTTTGTATTGCCCATAATATTACTTGCTGTAAACATAAAAATGGATTTTTTGCTTAAAATGTTTTTAACCTTGCTGTGTATGGTTGGTGGAGTAATGTCATTTATTATTGCAATAAACTGGTTTGTAAAATCGCAAATTGGTGAAAATAATTCTAATAAAGCAAAAATTTTAAATAAAGGGGAAGATAAAAATGAAGAAAATTAAAATTGGTATAAATGGTTTTGGAAGAATTGGTAGATTGGCGCTAAGAGCAGTTTGTCAAAGGGATGATGTTGAGGTGGTTGCAATCAATGATCCTTTTTTGGATGTAGATTATGCACAATATTTGTTTGAATATGATTCAATTCATGGCAAATTTAAAGGCACAACAAAAGTAAAAGACGATATGCTTATTGTAAATGGCAAAAAAATCAAGTTTTTTGCTCAAAAAGACCCAAGTATGATTGGTTGGGCAGAAGTTGGCGCAGAATATATTATTGAATCAACAGGCGTTTTTACTTCTTATGATAAGGCAGAGGCGCACTTAAAGGCAGGTGCAAAAAAAGTTATAGTTTCTGCTCCTGGCAAACAAATGCCAATGTTTGTTATGGGCGTAAACCACGAAACTTACACAAAAGATATGAACATTGTTTCAAATGCAAGCTGTACAACAAACTGTTTGGCTCCACTTGCAAAAGTTATTCACGAAGCTTTTGGAATTGAAGAAGGCCTTATGACAACAGTTCACTCAACAACAGCAACCCAGCTTACAGTTGATGGCTCAACAAAAAAAGACTGGCGTGGTGGTCGCGCTGCCTCATACAACATTATTCCATCATCAACCGGTGCAGCAAAAGCTGTTGGAGTTGTAATTCCAGAACTCGATGGCAAACTTACTGGTATGAGTATGCGTGTTCCAACTCTTGATGTTTCAGTTGTTGACCTAACTGTAAAACTTGCAAAAGAAACAACTTATGAAAAAATTTGTAAAGCAATCAAAAAAGCATCCGAAAATGAACTTGCTGGAATTTTGGGCTATACCAACGAAATGGTTGTGTCATCAGATTTTATTGGCGATGCAAGAACATGTATTTTTGATGAAAAAGCGGGCATTATGTTAAGTCCTAAATTTGTAAAACTTGTAGCATGGTATGATAATGAGTGGGGCTACAGCAACAAACTTATTGACTTGGTTTCTCATATGGCTAAAGTTGATGCAAAAAAGTAGTTTTATAAATCAATTATTATTATAATAAATTCAAAAAATCACTATTCTAAATTTTTATACCAGAATTGTGATTTTTTTGTTGACAAACTATGTGCGAGATATATATAATGTTTACATAATCAAAAAGGACAAAATTATGGAAAATTTTTTCTCTCAAAATTTAAGAGTTTTAACAAACAAATATTCTCAAAAATATGTAGCCGATAAAACCGGCTTTTCTCAATCAAGCATCAATAATTATTTAACAAAGGGTAGCGAGCCGTCAATTCAATTTTTAATTGCACTTAAAAATGCTTTTAATGTTAGTATTGACGACTTTTTATTTTCTCACATAAACGATAGCGACGACATCGATTATTCAACCTATGTTGGCAACTATTTGATGTATTATTACAACAATAGTTCCTACAAAGGTGAAATTCACGTAAATGCAAAAAACACTTTGCATTATGGTGTTTTAAGTGTATTAAAAATTGGCAACGAATACAAAGTTTATGCTTTGCTTTTAAAAGAGCGTTATGAGGCTGTAAAGCTTTTAAAAACTTTGAATTCAAGCAGTGAACAAGAAATAATGCAAAATTATAAAAACAATAAAAACTCTTATGAAGGAGAAATTCACACAAACGCCTACAACATTTTTATATCGCTTAAAAATTTTGGCAAAGATGACGAGGCGTACATCATTTTAAACAATCCAATGTTAAAAAATGAATATTTGGGTGGTCTTGGAACAATAAATTCGGTTTCAAAAGGCAGAGAGCATAACCCATGCTTGCAGTATATTATTATTTCTAGAAGATTAATAGACAAAACTGATGGCGAGTTGTACAACTCACTAAGCCTTGACTATGCTGAAGTTGATATGATTGACGAAGCAAAAGAACTTGTTTCGCTTTTTAAACGCTTGTACATTGACAAAAACGCTCTTTTAAAAGAGTTGGATGAAGAGCAAAAATTATCACTAATAGAAAATCGCTTAAACTACTATTTTACCGAAGTAACCGAAGCAAATATGTTTAGAATTGGCAAAATCTCCAATTATGAAGATGATGTTGTATATCGTCTTTTAAAGGAGGGTATCAATGTTTGATGCAATTGAAAGCCAATACAAGCATTTGTTATTAACGCTAAAAAACAACAAAATAAACACCAAAATTGTAGAAAAGGCATTTGTTTGTGCAAATTTATTGCATAGCGGTCAAGTGCGAAAAAGTGGCGAGCCATATATAAAGCACCCGCTAGAGGTGGCAATAATTCTTGCAGACCTTGGCTTTGATGAAGATGTTGTTTCTGCGGGACTACTTCATGACGTGGTTGAGGATTGCGGCATGACAGTTGAACAAATAGCCAAAGACTTTAACTTGAGAACTGCCGAATTGGTTGACGCGGTCAGTGCAATAGAAACTGAAAACTATGAGTTTAACAACGACTCTATTTTTGAGGATGAAAACTTTATAAAAATGTCAGCCGAGGAGCAAACGTTTAACAAACTTATTCAATTTGGCAAAAAAAATCAGTTGGCATTTTGTATTAAATTTGCCGATAGATTGCACAATTTAAGAACAATAGGCATATTTGATAGGTCAAAGCAATTAAATAAGGTTAGAGAAACCGAGCAATGGATTTTGCCAATTGCAAAAATTTTAAAGGCAGAATATTTTTATCAACAAATTTCAAATGAATGCTTTAAGATAATATATAATATTAATGATTGTGCTTTGTTTAAACATTATGACGAATATCACAATTCCAACCAAAAAAATATTGAAAACATTATAAATGTTTTTAGGAGTGCCTTGGCAACCACAGGTGTTTATGACATAAGGTGTGAAGATATCTTACAAAATCAGGTTTACAGCGACATAACCACCATATCAAAAAATGCAGATATAAAGCATATTTCTCAAGGAACAATACTAAAAGTTTCCAACTATAACATATATTTAATTTGCAGGGGTGATGTAAAATCAACGGTTAATGATGTTGTAAAAAATATGCAACACAAAATCACAAAAATCAAAATCATAGACGCAAAAATTGATGTTGCTGGCGAGCCATATTTTGTTATTATGGACTACTACCGAAACAAATACAGGCTTTACATTATGACATTAAGCGAATACGTAACCAAAATGATTGGCACACTAGACGGCCAGTTTAACACGTTTATAGCCGAAGAAGACACGCACAACATTCAAACCGAATACATTAAAGTAATAACTCGCTCGGGTGAAATAAAACATATGCCAAAAGATAGCACAGTGCTTGACTTTGCTTTTAAAATTCATAAAGATATAGGCTTTGGGTTTAAGTATGCGTTAATCAATAATGGAAAAACCAAATTCCCACCACACACAAAACTCACCGACGGCGATCAAGTAACCATTTTTAACGAAAGAGATGATGAGGGCAACATTTTAAACATTGCAGAATTAAAGTGGCTTGCGTATGTTAACACCGATTTTGCCAAAAAGTCGCTAATTAAACATTTTGAAAAATTTGTTAAAAAGAATTAACACAAATATTAAAAAATACTTGCAATAAGCAAAATAATATGCTATTATACACAAGTATTTTAAATATGCCGAAGTGCTGGAATGGTAGACGGAGCGGACTCAAAATCCGCCGTGCGCAAGCACATGAGGGTTCGAGTCCCTCCTTCGGCACCATAGAAAAATTGTCGGGCTTTTGGCTCGCTTTTTTTATAAAAAGCGTCGCTTTGGCGACCGCAATTTTTCTTTATCCGACCAAACGAAAATCGCGCTTCACTGGCGATTTTGTGGGACTTTCGAATCAGTTATTATTATATTTGTCAGGCTTTTGTCTTCTTGTTTTAAGGTATGCAATACTTTGCTTGAAATATCCGAACCGCCAGGTGAGGATTTTTTTTGTTTGGTACTCTTCTTATTTATTTTTTAATTTTTATTTTTTCTTTGCACTCGGATTTTTTTGAAATAAAAAATAAGAAAGAAGAAAGAAAAATAAAATTGATTTGGATTATTATAATTTTATGCTTGGATTTTGTTTCTAATTTCCCTTAATTCACTTGACAAAAAATGGCAATCATAATACAATCTTTTTGTTATTTAAAGGAAGAAGTTTATGGATAAAAAACAAGTTAGAACACGTTTTGCGCCAAGCCCAACAGGCTATATGCATATAGGCAATTTAAGAACAGCCCTATATGCTTATTTGTTTGCAAAACACGAAAAAGGCAAGTTTGTTTTAAGAATAGAAGACACCGACCAAAAGCGTTTTGTAGAAGGTGCAACCGAGGTTATTTATCAAACGTTAAAGCAAACCAATATGATTCATGATGAAGGTCCAGACATTGGCGGAAATTACGGCCCATATGTTCAAAGTGAAAGAAAGCCACTATATAAGGATTATGCTTTACAATTGGTAGAAAATGGCAATGCTTATTATTGTTTCTGCACAAATGACAAAGAAGAGAATACTGATGGTGAAGCAGAGCAAACTTTTGGCTATAATCGTCATTGTCGCAATTTAAGCAAAGAAGAAATTGAAAAAAATCTTGCAGCTGGCAAACCTTATGTAATTCGTCAAAAAATGCCACTCGAGGGCACAACAACTTTTCATGATGAAGTGTACGGTGATGTAACCGTTCAAAATGATTCTTTAGACGACCAAATTTTGTTAAAAAGCGACGGTATGCCAACCTACAACTTTGCAAATGTTGTAGATGATCACTTAATGGCAATAACTCATGTAATTAGAGGCAAAGAATACATTTCTTCAACTCCAAAATATGAGCTTTTGTATAGAGCATTTGGTTGGGAAACTCCAAAAACAGTGCATTTGTCAACCATAATGGGGCAAAACCCAGACGGAACAGTTAGCAAATTATCAAAAAGACATGGCGCTGTTAGTTTTGCTCAACTTTTGGAAGATGGCTATTTGCAAGAGGCAATAATCAACTATATCGCACTTCTTGGCTGGAGTCCAAGAATGGAGAGAGAAGTTTTTTCACTAGAAGAACTTGTTGAACTATTTGATATAGAAGGCGTTGTAAAAACCAATGCAATATTTGATTATAAAAAACTCGATTGGTTTAACGCAATATATATAAATGAAATGTCGCATGAAGATTTTGTTGCATATTCTCAAAAGTATATTGTAAATTTACCAAAATATTTGCAAGAAAAATGGGAGTTTGCATCAACTTTGGCACAAACAAGAATAAGCAAGTTTAACGACATTGTCTCAATGTTTAAATTTTTGGATGAATACACCGATTTTGACTTAACATTGTTTGAAAACAAAAAGAACAAACTCGACAAAGCTCAAAGCTTAGAAATTTTAAAAGACTTTGCTCCAATTTTGCAAAACACGCAAGATTGGTCAGTTGAAAATTTGAATACATTAATTCAAGATTACACAACTTTAAAAGAATATAAGATTGGCAAAACAATGTGGCCACTACGCATTGGTGTTACTGGTCAAACAATCACACCTGGTGGCGGGGCAGAAATGTTATACCTACTTGGCAAAGCAGAAAGTTTAAAAAGAATAAACAGATGTATAGAACGTTTGGCTCAATAATTTGCACAAAAAAATCGCATATTACATGCGATTCAGCCTGAAGACAAACTATGGTTTTTACCGAGTTTGTCTTTTTCTTTTGGCATTTTTTAGAAAAGCCTCCCCCTACCTTAAGGGGGAGGT
>SVIU01000003.1 GCA_015069335.1 Clostridiales bacterium | reverse complement strand
AGAAAATCAGCAACCGTTGTTGGTGATTGTTTAGGTCATTATCACCCACATGGCGACTCATCCGTTTATGATGCTGCCGTTAGAATGGCACAAGACTTTTCTCTTCGAGAGCCACTTATTGACGGCCACGGAAACTTTGGCTCCATTGACGGTGACGGCGCAGCGGCATATCGTTATACCGAAATGAAATTAAAACCACTTGCATTAGAACTTTTGCGAGATATTAACAAAGACACAGTGCATTGGAGCTTAAACTTTGATGATAGGCTAAAAGAGCCAGACACCTTGCCAGGTAGATTTCCAAATCTTTTGGTAAATGGTGCTTATGGTATTGCCGTTGGTGTTGCAACCAACATCCCACCACACAATTTGGCAGAAGTTATTGACGCAGTTGTTGCATATATTGACAAACCGTCAATCAACACAAAAGGTCTTATGAAATATATCAAAGGACCAGACTTCCCAACCGGTGCAAGCATAATTGCTGGTGATGAACTTGCCACAGCCTATGAAACCGGTCGTGGAAAAATAACAGTTAGGGCAAATGTAGAAATTGAACAACAAGGCGACAAACAAAACCTTGTGATAACCGACATTCCTTATCAAGTAAACAAAAGCCAGTTGCTTCAAAAAATTGCACAACTAAAAGAAGAAAACAAAGACAAACTCTCTGCAATTCAAGAAATTAGAGATGAGTCGGACCGTAACGGCATTAGAGCAGTAATAAGGCTCAAAAAAGATGCCAACGCAAGAGCTATTTTGGAATATCTATACAAATACACAAACTTGCAAACAACTTTTGGCATAAATATGGTAGCTATTGCAGGTGGAAAGCCAAAGCAAATGAGTTTGCTTGAAATTATTTCTTATTATGTTGAATATCAAAGACAAGTAGTTTACAGAAGAACAAAATTTGATCTTGACGCATGCAAAGACAGAGCGCACATTTTGGAGGGCTTGCTTGTTGCAATTCAAAATATTGACGAAGTTATTAAAATAATCAAAAAGTCGGAAAGTGTTGCGGTTGCAAAGCAAAAATTAAAAGATAGGTTCTTACTTTCAGAAAAACAAGCAGTTGCCATTTTAGAAATGCGCCTTTCAAGGCTTGTAAACTTGGAAGTAAACAAAATAAAAGAAGAACTTGCAGAGCTTAAAGTAAAAATTGAAGAATTGACCGCGATATACATGTCAAGAGCGCTTCAATTTGACGTGGTTAAAAAAGAAATCTTGGAAATAAAAAAACAATATAAATCACCAAGACGTACAAAACTTTTAGACCCAACCACCATGCAGGCAGAAGAGCCTATTGAAGAAGAAATTGTTGTTAGAGATTACATTATGGCACTAACAGCCAACAAAACTATCAAAGCAATCCCAATCAAAAATTATAACCTTGCAATGCGAGAACTTGGCGAAAATTCAGGTTTAAGCGAAGTGCATACAGTATTGCTTAAAGCCAAGTCAACAGACACAATTTTGGTGTTAACCAACAAAGGTAATGTTTATAAAACACTTGTTGACCATATTCCAGAAGCAAAATGGAAAGAACGTGGAAGCGACTTGTATAAACTTGATAAAAACATTTCTCCAGACGAATATGGCATAAACATAATCAATGCAACCAAAGAAGCGTTTGAAATTGAAAACACCAACCTTGTGTTTGTTACAAAAAGTGGTATGATTAAAAAATCACCACTAAATGAATATCTTATTGCTAAGAGTGTGTTTGCCGGCATAAAACTAAAAGAAAAAGACGAAGTAGTTTATGCGGGCGAAAGCGATAATCGCTTTACACTAATGCTTGTTGCAAAAAGTGGTATGGCTGTTAACATTGCAGACGATATTGAGCCAACAGGTAGAACAACGGCAGGTGTTAAGGCAATGGCACTTGACGACGGCGATAGTTTGGTTGCGGTTGCTCCATCAAAAAAGAACGGAACAATAACTCTACTAACCAACAAAGGTTACATCAAAAATGTTTCAGTTGGCGAATATGAAGTTTCGGCAAGAAATCGCAAGGGTCTACGTATGACAGGCAAAGACACAGGTAACGTTGCCTTTGCAGCCTTTGGGGTTGTCCCACCAGATGTTGCTGTTTATATCGACGGCAAAATTCAATTAATTAAATCAAAATATATTCCTTATGATAATAGGGCTGGCAAGGGCAAGCAGATTGTAAAAGACGCCTTTAAGTTTGCTGCAGAGCCAAAATTATAAAAGTAAAGTTTTATTTTTACAAAAAAACAAGCCAAGTAAAACTATTGACTTGTCTAAATTTTTCTGCAAAATGATAAATATTTATATAAACTTAATAAATTGTATAATACAAGTAAAAGGATGGAAAAGATTATGGGGAAAGAGCCAACAATTGAAGAAATGTGTGTTGATTATAAAAATTATAGAGCCTTAGAAGATGAAAAAATTGCTAAAATGAGCAAAGAACAAAGAATTGAATATATGAAGCAAAAGCACGATAATGCCATAAACCAAGCCAAAGCAGATGGAATGAAGGTTGTTTCGCTTGCAGAACTTTTGGAGGGTGAAGATGGCTAAAAAAAGAAGATTCATGTTAGACACCAATATCATAATTAATATGGCAAAATATGTAAAAGGTGATACCATTTATAATGGCTCGCTAAATGGCTTAACTCCAAAAAACACCAATGGAATCATACAAATTTACAACCAAATCCAAAGTGGACAAATAGAGGTGTATATTTCGCCATATGTTTATGATGAATTGCTTCAAGGTGTTGAAAAATATGGCGATTTTGTTATTGGATTTTTACAGATTTTAAACATAAAATCGTTGACATACCCAGCGAGGCACAAGAGTTGATTGATGGTTTGGCAATTCAATTTTTAACACGCAAAACACAATCTAATAAAACAGCTTTTGATCCGTACTATCAAAAATCAAATGGAATAAATGATGCCTACATTATGGCATGTGCAAAAGTTTTGGGTATGAGCATAATTACATCTGATAATCATTTTAGAAATAACTTTTTTGGTATAAGAGAAACTGCTGAATTATTTAAAGATGAACATATAACACCAAATAATTTAAACAAGTATATTAGCCGTAATTATGATTTTGTAACTTCATTTGCACCATCTCATTTTTATAACGGGCCGACTGATGAATTAGTTAGGTAAATGGTATAATTATTTAAAATTTTATTGCAAAAATAACAAAATAGACAAGCCAAGTAAAACTCTTGACTTGTCTATTTTTATTTTTAAGCGAGAATAATCCTTCACTATTCACTCGTTTACACTAGTAAACTCCTATTTAATGTAGTAGGAAATATCGCATTTGGCGGGAATTTATTCACGAGTAAAATGCGATATCCGCCCGTACCAAAAGGGCATCGTTTTTGTTTGAAAAACAAAAAGGCACTTGCGTTTATGCAAGTGCCAAACTCCAATACTATTGGAGTTACGATGCCTATTTGATTTTCGCTTTCAAGTCAGCAATCATTGCTGCCATTTTGTTATCACGTTTAATTTGTTCGCCAATTTTATCACGAGCATGCATAATTGTTGTATGATCTCTGCCACCAAATAATTTGCCAATGGTTACAAGTGGAATATCAAGCGTGTCGTCAATCAAATAAATTGCAATCATTCTTGGCTCTACAACTTCTTTGTTTTTCTTTTTGCCGGTTATTTCCATTTGCGAAATGCCAAAATATGAACAAACGGTTGAAATAATGTGTTCGGGAGTTGTTTTTTCGGAAGATTGCGTCATATCTTCTTTAAAGGCCTCACGAGCATCATCCATGGTTGCAGATTTTTTGCCCATTAATGTTGCAAAGAAGAAAACTTTTGAAAGCATACCTTCCATTTCTCTAATGTTGGTGAATGGTTTTTCGGCAATAAAGTTGATTACATCATCATCCAAATAAAATTTTTCTAGTTGTGCTTTTTTCTTTAAAATTGCCATTCTTGTTTCAAATTCGGGAATTTGCATATCTTGAATAAGTCCGCAAGAGAAACGAGTTTTTAGTCTATCTTCAACATCAATTTCTTGAGGTTTACGGTCAGATGTGATAATAATTTGTTTTTTGTTTTGATATAGGTCGTTAAAAGTGTGGAAAAATTCTTCTATTGTTGCATCTTTTTTTGCAATAAATTGAATGTCGTCAATCATTAAAACGTCAACATTACGATATTTTTCTCTAAATTCAGAAACAACATTGTCTTTTCCAGACTTAACACCAAGCGATTCGATATATTCATTTACAAACTTTTCGCAAGTTACATATTTAACTTTTAGGTGTGGGCTATATTGAGTTATGTAATTTCCAATGGCGTGCATAAGGTGAGTTTTGCCAAGACCAACTCCGCTGTGAATAAATAGCGGATTAAACTTTTCACCAGGATTTTTTGCAACAGCGTGTGCAGCGGCATAACAAAATTGATTGCTTTTTCCAACAACAAAGTTGTCAAAAGTGTATTTTTCGTTAAACTGGTCGCGGTCTTGGTGGTTGGTTTCGGTTGCAACAACATTATCGCTTGCAACTTCGGACATATATTTTTCTTTTTCTTCTTTGTCCAAAAGTTCAAAGTTTACATATTCGCCAAAACAATCATGAATGCACTCCAAAAGTTGTTTAGAGTTGTTTTTCATAATTTGTGTTTTGGTTGATGCTGTTGGGGCATAAAGCAAAAGTGTTTCGCCGTTTTTAAGCTCTAACACTTCTAGTTTTGAAATCCACAAATCATAGGTGATTGCAGACACCAAATTTTGCATTTTCATTAATACCTTTTGCCATAATTCTTGTAACTCTTGCATAGTTTCTCCTTTGAAACATTTTGTCATATTTTTTTGTTTAAAGCAACAAAAATTTTAATTTGCCAAATTTTTGTTGTATGTTTTGTTGGCAATTTTTGTGATGACCAACTTGCTGTCGTCATCTGCCACCTTGTTTTTGTGCAACTTGCCACACTTTTCGCACTTGTAAACAACAACGTAGCCTTTGTTTGAATTATATTCCAAATCAACAGGCACCAAAATACCCAAACAGGTGTTTGCTCTGTCGCCAGGCATAACGTCAACATGCAGCGAGCATAAGCAGTGAGGGCAATGGTCCCTAGAAGAATATTTCAAAGGCAAAACATTTTTGCCACAGTTGGCGCAAACAAAACCTTGGTCATTTTTTGTAAAATTCTTCATAGCCCTATTGTATATTCAAGAATAAAAAAAGTCAACCACCTTGTTGACAAAAAATCTCAACCTTTTTGATTTATCATTAACGATTACTGTTTATAATTTCCCTTGACAAAAGTTTAATATGTTTGTATACTACATTAGTTTAATTTGGCTGTAAAAGTTGTTTATAGTCGTTTATTATGGCATTTTAAGCGAGAAATTTTAAAGCAGGAGGAATTTATGAAAAGAACTTATCAACCTAAAAAAAGACAAAGAAGCAAAGTTCACGGTTTCCGTCAAAGAATGGCAACCAAATCTGGTAGAAACGTTTTGAAAAGACGTAGAAACAGAGGCAGAGCAAAATTGTCTGCGTAATAAGGTGTTTCTAGAGAAACACACGAAAGGTGTGCCAAGGCACACGCGAAATGTTGCCTAACGGCAACGTGAAAAACGAAAAGTGAAAGATAAAAATAATCCATCATTTTTCGTGTTGCTTTTGAAAAAAGCAACTTTTAGTTTTTAGTTTTTCGTGCAAATGCTTGGCATTTGCTTAAAGAGGTGTACAATGTTAAAAAAAGAAAATCGCCTCAAAAAAAACAAGCACTTTAATTATATTTATAAAAATGGTGATTATGCAAAAGCGGGCTGCATAGGTTTGTGCTACATAAAAACCAAAGTAAAACCCTTTAAAGTGGGTTTTTCGGTAAGCAATAAAATTGGCAAAAGTGTTGTTAGAAGCAAGGTAAAAAGGCGTATGAGTGAAATTGTTAAAGCTCTTATTCCACTTATTGACAGGCGATATAACTATATTTTTGTTGCTCGTGAAGGAATTGCAGAAAAAACCTTTGACGAGATTAAAAATGATATTAATTTTGTAATTAAAAAAGCAGGACTATTTAATGAGAATAATAATTAAAATATTAGAATTCCCTTTTAAAATGCTATTTTTGTTTTTGATTACAATTTACAAATATTGCATATCACCCTTAATTCCAAACACTTGCAGATTTTATCCAACTTGCTCGCAGTATGCAGTGCAGGCAATAAAAGAGTATGGTGCGTTTAAGGGCCTAAGGCTTGCCATAAAAAGAATATTAAGGTGCAATCCAAAATCGGAATGTGGGTTTGACCCGCTTCCACCAAACATTAAAGGAGATATAAAATGGTTAATTTAGCTGGAATGCTTGCAACCGTTCCTACTGGTTTGTGGGAAAAAATTATTTTTGCCTTTAACGGAGCTGTTGGCAATTATGCCCTTGCAATTGTGCTTATTACACTTTGCATAAAAATTGTTATGTTACCACTTGACATTTTTAACAAGCGCTCAACCGCAAAAATGACAGAAGTTCAAGAAAAACTTGCTCCAAAAATGGCAGAAATCAAAAAGAAATATCCAGACCAACAAATGCAAAACCAAAAAATGCAAGAACTCTACAAAAAAGAGGGCTTTAACCCAATGGGCTCTTGCGTGACAATGCTTGTTGTTATGGGGCTTAGTATGGCAATTTTCTTCACGCTTTTTGGCGGACTTAACAACATGGCACAATACAAGGTTGTTACACAATATGAAGAGTTGCAAAAAACCTATGTGACAACCGGTATGGTTTTGTCTGATGAGGCTTATGACAAACTTACCCAAGCGGAAATTGATGGTCATATTATAACAATTTCAAAAGGCGAAGGTGTGGTAAGTGTGGAACTTGCCAATGAGGCTGTTGAATATAAATATTCACAAGTTAAAGAATCTTTCTTGTGGGTAAAAAACGTTTGGCTTGCTGATTCTCCAATGGCAAAGGCAGTGCCAAGTTTTGCTAGTTTCGCACAATTGGCAAAATGGGAGTTGCCACAAGATAAAGAAAGTCAAGAATACAAAGACAAAGAAGCAGCCTTCAATGCCATTATGGGCAATTTAGAAGAAGGAAAACAAGTAAACGGTTTCTTTATTCTTTCTATTTTGGCTGGTGTTTCAACCTTCTTGTCACAATATCTTGTAACAAGAGCAAAAAAGAAAGAACAAAAGAAAAATTTCTACACCCAAAATGCTGGGCAAACCGACCAACAAAAAGCACAAGCTGGCTCAGGCAAAATGATGCAAATTTTGTTCCCTGCACTTATGATTGTGTTTACCTTAACATCAAACGCCGTGTTTGCTTTGTATGTTGTTGTGGGACAGGTGTTTAGCTTGGCAACCACTCCTCTTGTTAACAAAATTGTTAAAAAGTTAGACAAGAGAAAAAAGGCTTAAAGGGGGATTAAACAATGTTATCCTGTGAAGGAATAGGTAAAAATATTGAACAAGCAATAACCAACGCATTGCTTGAACTCAAAGCATCTAGAGAAGATGTTGATATTAAAATTTTAGACGAAGGTGGCTTTTTTAAAAAAGCAAAAGTTTTGGTTACTATTTCGGAAGATGCAATAGAAAAATATCAAAAGAAAGAAGAGCTTAAACAAGAAATAGCCCAGGAAGAGGCAAAACAAGAACAAATAGTTGAAGCAGTAAACGAGCCAACTTACACAAGTGAAAACGATCACGAAGAACCAGTTGACCACATTGTTTCCAACAAACAAGTTTGTCAAAAAACACCAGATGTTGACAAGGCAAAAAACTTTATTTCTGGCTTGTTGAATGTGGCGGGTTACAACATTGACGTAACAAGCGAAGAAAACAGTGAAGAAGTGTTTATCAATTTAATTGGCGCTTCTGACATAATTGGTTTTAGGGGCGAGGGCTTGAATGCAATTCAATACCTTTCAAATGTTTATGTAGGTAAAAACAATCGCCACGCTAAAAAAATACGCGTGGATTGCGACAACTACAGAGCAAAACGCGAAGACACTTTGGTTGCGCTTGCAAACCGTATGGCAAGAAAAGTTGCAAAAACCCGTCACGCTGTCAAGTTGGAACCAATGACAGCCAACGAAAGAAGAATCATTCACTCTGCACTTGCAAATGACAGATTTGTTGAAACAATTTCAACAGGTGAAGAGCCATATAGATATTTGACAATTCGTTTAAAAACAGATAAAGAATAAAAAAGAAACAATAAAAATGCACACTTAAACGGTGTGTATTTTTTTGTAATTTCGTTTATTATTTAAAATATTCAAAAATAACTTGACAAACACACGGCAAAATGTTATTATTACGCTCGTTTGGTTAAACAAACAAAAAAAATCATATGAATAATTTGTGTTGGCAGACATATAATATTTAACATATTATGCGTATGTCACATAATTTTTTTTAACAAATGGGAGGTATTTTATGCAAGCAGTATATTTAACCGAAGAAGGTAAAAAACAATTAGAAGAAAAATTAAATTATTATAGAACAGTTTTAAGACCAGAAGTTACCAAAAAAATTGGTATTGCAAGAGAATTTGGCGACTTGTCCGAAAACGCAGAATATGACAGCGCAAAAGAAGAGCAAGGCAAAATCGAAGCCGAAATTGCTGAAATGGAAACAAAAATCAAAACTTGCATCATAATTGATAAAGACAACATTGACACATCAAAAGTTTCAATTGGTTGCACAGTAAAAGCCTATGACGAAGATTTTGACGAAGAAGTTGAATACACAATCATTGGCAGCACTGAAAGCGATCCAAGCAAAGGTTTAATTTCAAATGAATCACCAGTAGGCGCTGCACTTCTTGGAAAGAAAAAAGGCGAGACAGTTGTTGTAAAGACACCAGTTGGCGAATGCACACTCAAAATTTTGGAAATAAAAGCATAACAAAAAAACATCTGAAAGGATGTTTTTTTAGCGTTTCTAGCGAAACGCACGAATGGTTGCCTATCGGCAACACGAAAAACGAAAAGCGTTTCTAGCGAAACGCGTGAAAAGTGAAGGATAAGGCGTTTCTTCGAAACGCAAGAAAAGAGAAACGGGAAAAGTGTGCCTTTAGCACACGAGAAAAATGAAAAGGTTGAATTTTGCTAGCAAAATTGTTTTTGTTAAAAAACTTGTAATTTTAGCGTTATTCATTAAAACCTCACCCAAATCAAGCCCATATAATTAAAATTTGTTTTTTTGTTTTGATATTTTAATTAAATAGTGTAAAATACCAAAGGAATTTATTTTACTACTAGGAGTATTAACAATATGGGACTATTTAATAGAGATAGCAAAAGCTTAAAAAAACTTAAAAAAATTGCAGATCAAGTTGTTGCATTGGACGAAAAATATGCAGCAATGACAGATGAAGAACTCAAATCACAAACAGACATCTTAAAACAAAGGATTGCAAATGGGGAAACTCTTGACCAAATTTTGCCAGATGCATATGCCGTTGTTAGGGAGGCTGCGTTTAGAGTTTTAAATATGAAACACTTTTATGTGCAAATTCTTGGCGGTATTGCGCTTCACCAAGGCCGTATTGCCGAAATGGCAACCGGTGAGGGTAAAACCTTGGTTGCAACACTTCCGGCCTATTTAAATGCGCTTGCTGGCAAAGGTGTTCACATTGTTACAGTAAACGAATATTTGGCAAAACGTGACGCTGCTCAAATGGGCAAAGTTCACAGATTTTTGGGTTTGACTGTTGGCGTTTCTGTTAGCGGAATGGATCCAAATGCAAAGAGAGATGCCTACAACTGTGATATTACATATGCAACCAACAATGAGCTTGGCTTTGACTACCTAAGAGACAACATGGTTAATCAAGCGGCTCAAAGAATGCAACGTGGCCACTTTTTTGCCATTGTGGACGAGGTTGACAGCATTTTGATAGACGAGGCAAGAACTCCGCTTATTATTTCTGGTAAGGGTGTAAAATCTTCTGACGCATATTATACTGCTCAAAAGTTTGCAAAAACCTTAACTCCGGAAGAAGATTTTGAAATCGACAAAAAAACAAAAGCCATCCACCTAACCGAAGAGGGTACAATTAAGGCTGAAAAATATTATAGAATAGAAAGTTTGTCAGATGTTAAACATATGGAACTTAACCACCACATTTTAAATGCCCTAAAAGCAAACTATATTATGGTGGCTGACGAAAACTATATTGTTAAAGATGACGAAATTTTAATCGTTGACGAATTTACTGGTCGTTTAATGCAAGGTAGACGTTTTTCTGACGGTTTGCACCAAGCAATCGAAGCCAAAGAGGGCGTAAAAATCAAAGACGAAAACAAAACTCTTGCAACAATAACTTTCCAAAACTACTTCCGTTTGTATAAAAAGCTTAGTGGTATGACAGGTACTGCAAAAACCGAAGAAACTGAGTTTAACGGAATTTATAGATTGGACGTTATTAAAATTCCAACCAACAAACCATGTGTAAGAGTTGACGAGCCAGATATTGTTTACAGAAGCGAAAAAGGCAAAATCGCCGCAATCGTAGAAGAAATTAAAGAAAGAAATGCCAAAGGTCAACCAGTGCTTGTTGGTACGGTAAACATTGACAAATCGGAAGAATTTTCTAAAGCTCTCACAAGAGCTGGCATTAAACACACTGTGTTAAACGCAAAAAATCACGAAAAAGAAAGTGAAATTGTTGCACAAGCGGGCAGACTTGGCGCTGTTACAATTGCAACCAATATGGCAGGTCGTGGAACCGACATTTTGCTTGGTGGTAACCCAGAGTTTATGGCTGTTAAAAAAATGGAAAATGAAAAGTTTGAGCCGGAAGAAATTTCTTTTGCAACAAGTTTTAACTCTAGTGATGACGAAAAATTAAACCACGCTCGTGAAGTTTATAACAAATATTATAAAGAATTTAAAGCAATAACTGACGAAGAAAAACAAAAAGTTATCGAAGCGGGCGGTTTACATATTGTTGGCACGGAGCGTCACGAATCAAGACGTATTGACAACCAGCTACGTGGTCGTGCCGGCCGTCAAGGCGACGTTGGAAGTTCGGTTTTCTTCTTAAGTTTGGAAGATGACTTGATTGTTCGTTTTGCAGGCACAAAACTTCAAACAATTGCAGATGTATTAAAAATTGACGATTCAATGCCAATTCAAATGAGAATTATGTCGCGTCAAATAGAAACAGCGCAAAAGCGTATTGAAGCTCAACACTACGGCTCAAGAAAAACAGTGCTAAGATTTGATGATGTTATGAACACTCAAAGAGAAATCATATACGGCGAGCGTAACAAGGTTTTGGATGGTGTTGACATTCACGACCAAATCTTGCAAATGATTCCTGCTGTTATTGGTAGAATTTGTGATGAACAAGTTGATGCCGACAAACCAAGTTATGAGTGGGATTATAACGCAATAAATAATGGTTTAGAAGACAAACTTTTCCCAAAAGGCACAAATCTTGTTAATGAAAAATATGTTGAAGACTTGGATGCAATAGAGTTTAAAGAAAAACTTATTAAACACGTAACTGAGCGCTATCAAGCACTTTGCGACAAAACAAAAGAGTTTGGGTTTGACTTTAGCAATATCGAAAGATTTATGCTACTAAGAGTTGTTGACTCACTTTGGATGGATCACATTGACGAAATGTCAATTTTAAGAAACGAAATTATCGTTCAACAATATGGCCAACGCGACCCTGTTACAATGTACAAACAAGAAGGTTTTGAAATGTTTGACCGTATGGTTGAAAGAATTCAAGAAGACACGGTTGCATTCTTGTTAAATAGCAAAATAGAAATAAAAATGCCAAAAGAAATGGCGGAAAAAATGGTTAAAGAACACCCAGAACTGGCCGATAAGTACAAAGCAGCCGAAGTGGTGAATCATACGCCAAGAACTGTACAAAAAGAACAAGGCAGAAACGAACTTTGCGCTTGTGGCTCAGGCAAAAAGTACAAAGACTGCTGTGGAAAGAAAAATTAAAAAAACCTTGAAAATGCCGTATAATACGGCATTTTTTAATGCTTTTTAACACCCTAAATTTTTTTCAAAAACCATCAAAAATGTCCACGTGTCCACCAAATGTCCACCAAATTAAAATCGGTGGACACGTTTTAGTAGATATAGAACAATTTTTGCACTAGACATACCTGTTAAATATTCTTAAAAATTACATTGCAAATTGATTATTTTTTTGATACACTAACCTTATAAATTTATAAAAAGGAAGAAACTAAAATGGCAGACATATTTAACACAACTTCTAAAACGATAACAATAATGACATGTTCAGCATGTAATGAGAATTGCAACCATTGTTATATAAGTTATCAAGGTAACAAAAAAGTTGATGAATTAAAAAATATGATAGTCAACCTTCAAAAACAAGGTTGGCAAGTTGTTTTAAATGGTTCTGAGCCATTACTTTTTGATGGCTTTTTGGAGTTGTATAGTATAACAAACCAAGATAAAATTTTTTCAAATGGAAGAATCTTATTACAAAAACCAGAGTTAATAAATGATATAATTAAAAGTGGTCTTAAAAAAATTTGCTTATCTTATCACTACGGTGTTCAAAATCAGTGGTCAAAGGTTGGACTTGTTGAAGTTGAAAAAGTTGCAAAAATGTGTAAGGTCAAAGGAGTAAATGTTTGTTTGATGTGCAGTTTATGTCAAGAAAATTATTTACTAATTGATGAGATATGTGCAAAAGCAAAACAACTTAATATTGATGAAGTTCACTTTACAAACTTTATCTGTCAAGGGAATGCAGTAAAAAATGGTTTGCAAAAACATATTTTATCAGAAGAACAAATTCTTTTTGCACTCAAAAAAATAAATGAGTTAAGAAACAAATATGATATAAATGATTTAAAAATTACACGATGTGGCTCGTTTGGTAATAATATTGGTTCAAAGAATTATTTTTGTGATGCTGGTATAACCGATTTTGTAATCACTCCAGACAACAATATTTATCCTTGTATTTTTTTTGCGGGTGTAGAAAAATATAAACTAGGGGAGTATGTTGAAGGTGAACTTAAACTAAATAAAAAATGCAACCATAATTGTTCTGGATGTTTCGCAAAAGATATTTTAAATTATAATCAAGAGATGCCAAGTCTTATTCAAGACATATAAAGTGAATAAATTTTATCATTTTGTTGTCCACCGATGTCCACATTTTGTCCACCGCTGAATAAATTTCTTTACATTTTTACCGTTTGCGAAGTTTGTTAAAAAATTTGGAAGATTAATTTAAAAAAAAGGAGTTATAAACTTCGTTCAGCATGTAGCCGAATTCAATTTAATTTGAATTCGGCTATACTTTTTTTAATTCCAGTTTTAGTTTATCTTCAGTCCGATGTGGATATTATTTTTTTTTGCATTTGTAAATACCGTCGGCATTATTATTAAATTGCTCAACGCAAATTTAATATTGCTTTTGTTTTTAAAGATTAGACATCTCAACAAAGGAATTTTATAATTGACAATAAAAAACTGATTTGTTATACTTTAAAAAAGGAGAAACTATGGCAAAATATACAGTTAAAAAAGGTTTATTTGGAAAAAAGTTGGTTGACAAAAATGGCTCAACCTTAGAATTAAAACATTGTTCTTATCGCGTTATGTTTGAGGGAGAAAGCTTTTATTTTATAGATTCGGAAGGGAACAGAACTCCAAATTTTATATCAATAGCTGTGGATGATGTAACACATGCAGAAGCATTAACCGAAAGTGGTACCACCTTATGTGATATAAATTTAAGACTTGGATATCAATCGCCAGAATATTTAACAAAAAGACAGGATGGGCAAAAAGATGCTCTTTATATTGGTGTGGACGGCGAAGTTTTTAAACTTTCTGAAACATTAAAAAAAATAGAAACAGGGCTTTATACCAAAGTAAATGAAAGTGGATATTTGCCATTTGCGAATTATGGGCGTATAAGTGTGAGAAGTGTTGATGGCAAGTGTGGTATCATAAACTATGCGGGAGATATTATTTGTCCTCTTGTTTTTGACGAATTATTCATCAGAATGGTCCCACACAGCAATATTTCAGAATTTGCAACAAATAATCAATATGCCTTGGTTGACGCCTATGGAAATATTGTCTATATAAAACAAAACACCCAAGATATTATTCACGTCTATGACGATAAATCCAAACAATTATTGGTAAGAGATAAATCCAGAGGCAAAAGTGCAATTTTTAAGTTGAATCCAAACTCTAATATAATGGAAAAGCATACGGTTTTAAATTGTGAAGTTGTAAAAGTTATTAGTCTAGGTGATAAAAATTATTATATTACAGTAAAAGATAATATGTATGGAATAGTTGACGAACTTGGGCGAGAAATTCTACCAAATGAATATACTAGTTGCCAACTCGAACAATTAAACGGAAAAGAATATGTCTTAAAGATTGTCGGTCAAAATGGCAAAGTTGGTGCATTTGATTTAACAAGCGAAAGAATTGTTGCTGAGGTGGTTTATAATAATATTGACTTTAGCGAAAGTGCAAAAGTGGGCGATGTTTATAGGTTTTTTGCATCAGACGGAAATGGTTATTGGGGCGTTGTAAATTCAAATGGTTTGGTAGAAGTTCCATTTGAATTTTACCACAGCACACATTCAAAGGTAACTACCTATAGAAAAACACCTAGTGGGAAAAGCATATCAGAGCTTAAAATTAGAGATTCAAGTGGAGAAATTGCTTATTTCAATATCCATGAACCAAACATTATAGCTACTGCAGAAGAAATACTTCAGATTCAGGAATATGAAGCTGGTTTACGTAGGTTAACACCAAAAGAAACTAAACGTCCAGAAACTAAAGAAGCCCAAAAATATTCTGAGGATGAGAAAATAGCCGCAGCAACATTTGCGTCTTTGTTATCAGAAAGTCCGATTGCAGGCATGTATGTTTATGGAATGATGGACGAAGCAGAAAAAGATTAAATCAAACAAATAAAAATACGTTTATTAAAAAAATAAAGCACACAAAATACGCAGGACTTCCTGCGTATTTTGTATGTAATAGAAATCATGTGAACACCGTTATTATTAAATTTGCTCAATGCAAATTTCATATTGCTCGTTGTTTTTAAAAGTTAGTTTATTGTTTGAAATTTGTGCGTCAAAAGTGTCGAAAATCAACCCATAAAAATACCTCTCAAATTCCTCAAAGTTTCTTAAAGTTATTTTGTTAGCATTTTCTTGTTGTTTTAAATAATTCAAAAGTGCAAAGTTTCTCATAAAATTTAATCCCCCCTAATTAATTTTTTTTGGCGTTATCGAAACAAAAGTGCCGTTTGCGAGCTTTAATATTATTTTGTTTTTGTTGGCAATAAATTCATTGGCAATTTCCATATCAAAATATGCCTTTATAGAATCAATAATTGTTTGTATCATATTTACCCCCTAAAATTTTTATGTTTACATAAACAAAATATCATTTTTTGTGGGGGTTGCAAATGTTTTGTGCTGTCTGTTTTTATACAATTTTAAATACTTTTGTCGAAAATTATCGAAATAAACAAAAATTATGTAAAAATTCATCAAAATTAGCATAATTTTAAATAATTTTGGCAAAAAATTATTTCAATTTTTTAAATTTAAAATAAAAATCTTAAAACTATTTTGTAGTAAAATGTTGATTATTTTTTTAGTTATGGTAAAATGCCCTTAGAGGGAGAAAAAGTTGTATGAAAAATGTATATGATAACGAAATGTTTTTTAACGAATATCAAACAATGAGGGCTGTAGAAATTAATGCCAATAATTTAATTGAAAATCCAATTATGAAAAGTATGTTGCCAGACCTAAATGGCAAAACAATTCTGGACCTTGGCTGTGGTGATGGCAATATGGAAACATATTTTGTTAAAAATGGAGCAAAAAAAGTTGTGGCTCTTGACTTGTCTGAAAATATGATTGCCGAAGCAAAAAAAATAAACAATCACGACAATGTAGAATATTATGTTATGGGAATGGAAGACATATCTTCAATAAATCAAAAATTTGACATTGTTTATAGCTCGCTTGCATTTCATTACATACAAGATTTTAACAAACTTTTAAACGATATTTACAATTTACTTAATCAAGGTGGAATTTTAATTTATTCTCAAGAAAGTCCACTTTCAACAGCACCAATTTTTGAAAATGATAACTATCAAAGCAAAATATTTATTGGCAACAAAAGATACAACCTTTTAAGTGATTATTGCAACCAAACCGAAAGAAACAACTATTGGAATGGCGTGCCAGTTACAAAATATCACAGGACATATGCGGGCATAGTTAACGCACTAATTAAAAACAAATTTAACATTTTAGAAATGCAGGACTCTTATGCAAGTGCCGAAGCAATTGCTCTTTGCCCAAAATATGCATATCAAAACGATAAACCATACTTTACTTTTGTAAAGGCAGAAAAATAAATTAAAACAAAAAAAGTTTGCTTTTAACAAAGGCAAACTTTTTTATTAAATATCTAAGTTATCAATTAAAAATGAAGGGTCGTTGAAAAATTCAGAAAGAGTAATGTTTAGCCCATCACAAATAAGCACAATAGTTTTTAATTCAATTCCGGCAGTTCGTCGTTGCATAATGCTTTTAATTGTTGGGAAGGGGATGTTGCACATTTGTGCTAATTTGTATTGAGTTAAGTTCCTTTCGCCCATATACTTACATAATCGTTTTATAACTACGCTATTAATAGAGTCCATATATCACCATAAAAATTATTTATATTATTATTGTAAAATATACAACTGCAAAAAATAGGATGTTTTGTCATTCTTTTTGGTTGACACAACATCCTATGTGGTATATAATAATTGGGATTATAAATAATCCCAAGGTGTCTATATGGAAGAAATTAAATTAAATGTCAACGAAGAAGTAAATAATGCTAAAAAATTCAAAGGCGGCTGGGCAATTCTAATAGCTTTTATTTTTGTAATAGGTTGCATTATTGCAGTATCATCTGTTGGTTTTGAAAGCAATTCATATTTAAACAGAGAAAATTATTCAAAAATAAGGACAGGAATGTCTTACACACAAGTGGTGGAAGTTTTAGAGGGGCATGAGGGCGAGATGGATACATCATCCAGCTTTGGAGGTTATACTTTAGCGTATTATACATGGTCAAATTCATCAGGAAGCAAGTGCATTGTGGTGGGTTTTGAAAATGGAAAGGTTTGCGCCAAGTCGCAGTATGGATTGTAGGAGTTTAATATGTTTTGGTTTATAATATTTTTAGTATTTATGTTATTTCTTATTATTTTTGGAGTACAATTATCCCATAAGGAAAATAGTAAGAAAAAAATTCACTTGCTTGTTAATGAAAAAGTTTTGAAAAATTTAGAAGAGTTAAAATTCAATATTTCTCGTATATTTTATATCAATGATTCGCATACATATATTCAAAGCAATGAATACAAACAAATGGTGGCTGTTGACAATAAAAAAAAGAAAATAGCCTTAATTGACTACGAATCATCAGAATTAATAATTATTAAATTTAACGAGTTTCTTGATTATGAAGTTTACAAAAATGGTGTTTCGTATACCACTGGTGGTAATGTGGGTAGTATTTGGGGCGGCATTTTTAATGCAAAAACTGAAGAAAATTGTAAAGAGTTGAAATTAATTATTAGAATTAAAAAAATAGACAAACCACAAATAACATACGATATTATTAAAGATACAGTTTTTAATATGGGTGAAAACATAGCTGGTAAAGCATATAGCGAATGCATAAAAACCCTTCAAGAATTTGTGTCATTTTTAGAAGTTGTAAAAAGTGAAAACAAACAAAAAAGTTTGCCCGAGAAATAGGCAAGCTTTTTTAATGTAAAAATATAAAAAGTTTAAACTTTTGACAATAAGTTTAAAATGGTTTAATATTAAATATATGATAGATACACACGCACACTTGCAAGATGACAAGTTTGAAAATGTTGATGAGATATTAAACAACGCACTAGCAAACGGGGTTAAAAAAATTGTTTGCGCTAGTGCTAGTTTTTCAACCAGCAAAAAAGCTGTGGGACTTGCAAATAAATATGATTGCGTTTACGCAACGGTTGGCGTGCATCCGGAAGAGGCAGGCGAGTGGTGTGAAGAAGTTAAACAGCAAATTGAAGTTTTGGCAAAGAAAAACAAAGTTGTTGCCATTGGCGAAATTGGGCTTGATTATCATTATGAATTTTGCACTAGAGAACAACAAAAGTTGGCTTTTGAAGAGCAGATTGACCTTGCCCATAAACTTCAAATGCCGGTGGTTGTCCACACTCGTGATGCAAGTGGCGACACTATGCAAATTTTAAGAGCAAACCTTGACAAATTGCAAAATGGAGTTTGCATTCATTGTTATAGTATGAGTTTGGAAATTTTGCAAGAAATTTTGTCGTATGGTTTTTATATTTCAATTGGTGGGGTTTTAACCTTTAAAAATGCAAAGGCTGCCATTGATGTTGTAAAACTTTGCCCAATGGACAGGTTAATGTTGGAAACCGATTGCCCATATCTTGCACCAGAGCCATACAGGGGCAAACTCAACCAGCCAGCGTATGTAAAACACACCATGCAAAAAATCGCAGAAATTAAAAATCTGCCAGTTGAAGAAATTGAAAGAGAAACAACGAAAAATGCAATAAAATTTTTCAAATTTTAATTTAAAGTTTTTTGAAAAAGGTTTGGAGAAAAGCTTTTTTGCCTAAAAAAGTTTTCTCCATAATTTTTAAAGGAGAAATTATGTCAGAAAAGTCAGTTTTAGAGCAAAACAATTTCAAATTTAACAAAAAGTTCGGGCAGAACTTTATTTTTGATAAAAACTTGCTTAATGCAATCATCAATGACAGCGGAATAACAAAGGATGATGATGTTTTAGAAATTGGACCAGGTGCAGGAACATTAACAAGAGTTATTGCCGAAAAAGCCAAAAAGGTTGTAAGTTATGAGATTGACACAAGCCTAGAACCAATTTTAAAAGAGAATTTAAAAGGTCTATCAAACAGCAAGATTGTTTTTGCGGACGCTTTAAAAACCGACATAGCAGAAATCGAAAAACATTTTGATGGAAATTATCATATTGTTGCAAACTTGCCATATTACATTACAACACCACTCATTTTTAAATTTGTTAAACAAACAAAACGAGTTGTTTCTATGTGCATTATGGTGCAAAAAGAAGTGGGCGAAAGGCTTACATCAAGCAACAAGCAAGGCGACTACGGTACAATCTCGGCAATATTGGACTTTTATGGCAAGGTGAAAATTTTACGTCAAGTGCCAAGGCATATGTTTACACCAGCGCCAAATGTAGATTCTTGCATTATTCAAATTACTTTTGCAAAAGATAAATATGATTGCAATGCCGAAATGTATGAAAAAGTAGTAAGGTCGGCATTTGGAAACAGGCGCAAGACTCTTGCAAACAATTTAAGCAAAGATTTTTCTTGCAGTAAAGATTTGGTTTATGAAACGCTAATCGAACTTGGCTTTGACCAAAATGTTAGGGGTGATGCACTTTCGACTGATGACCTTGTTAAAATAACCAAAAACTTCGACAAAAAAATAAACAAATAGAAAATTTACGCATACACACTTTTATTATATATATCGTATAATTTACTTGATAATATTTTGGAGGAAAAATATGATATATAAAAAAAGTGTTGTTTTGTCTAGCGTGGGCGGTGGCAAACAAAAAGGCGTGCTAAATTTGGAGTATGACGGCGGTGAAATGCTGGGCAATGTTAAACTATACAATTTTGATTCAGAGCCAGACGGCATTTTAAGCGTGGGCATTTTGCACGACAATAAAGTTATTAAAGCGGGCTTAACTCATGAAAATGCTGGGAGTTATAGTTTTAAACTAAGTGGCGGAAAAGAATTCAACCAGTTTACTTGTGCAATTGTCAACTTTGTAAACGGCGAAGCTAAACCCATTTTGCTTGGAGCAACCAACGGGGCTAGCACAATGGAAGAAAGGCTTGCGGGATCTTTTGAAATTTTTGAGAGTGAACCCTCGGTGCAAAATGTGGAAAACATTTTGGATCAAAATCAAGTGTATTTAGAAGACCAAGACGAGATTGATTGTATGATTGACAGTGCCGTTTGTGGCGACAAGTGCAGTGCGTGTAAATATCGTGATGCGTTTTTTAAACAAGAAGATTTGATTGTTGAAGAAGAGGAAGAAAAAGAAGAAACATTTTTTGACGGCATAAAAGAGCAAGTTGATACGCTTTTTGAAAAATATCCTGAAGAAGAAATTTTGAAAGAGATAATTCCAAACAGCAAGTGGGTAAAAATTGACTACGAAGAAAAAGGCGAATATTATGTTGTTGGCTTAATGTACGAAAATGACCAAATTAAATATGTTTGCTATGGCGTGCCAAGCATTTATAGCGACGAGCCACCAAAAGAGTTGCAAGGCTTTGCACAATGGTTGCCAATTGATACCACAAAAGAAAAAGGCTTTGGTTATTGGATAACCTATCAAGATGCCGATAGTGGTGAAAACGTGCAACTTGATTTTGAAACGGTGTAACTAATAAAACAAATGGATTTTAAAAGTCCATTTTTTATTTGTAAAAACAATAAACTTCGACAAAATATTTGCCAAAAATGTTTGCATTTGTTAAACTGGCATAGGTAAAAGGAGTTTTTATGTTAATCATTGTTTCGGGTTCAGCTGGCGTAGGCAAGAACACAGTAATTACAGAAATTTTAAACAGACATAACAATATAAAATTATTGCAAACTTGCACAACAAGACCACCAAGAAGCACTGACGGCGACATGCACAATCCATACATCTATTTGTCAAAAGAGGAGTTCGAAAAAAAGATATGCAACGGTGAACTTTTTGAGCATGAAGAAATTCACGATAATTTTTACGGAATGTTAAATTCTTCGCTTGATGAAGTTGCAAAAAATGAATATCACTTTATTAAAGACATTGGCGTGCTTGGACAAAAAAACATTAAAAACGCATTAAAAAACAGAGCAGTTGTGCTTTCAATATTTTTAACCGCACCAAAAGAAGAATTGATAAAAAGGTTAAAAGCACGTGGCGATCACGACATTGATTTAAGAATTTCTAGAATGGAATTTGAAATGTCGTATGCAAAAAATTATGATGCTGTAATTGAAAATTTGGATTTAGAAAAAACCATACAAGAAGTAGAAAAATTAATAACCAAGTTTGCAAAAAAGAAAACTGTTAGTTGGATATAATAAAGTTTGCCTAAAGGGGAGAAAAAATATGAACAAATCAAAAGTGTTTTTTACAAGAGAAATTACACAACAAAAACTTATTGAAATATATGAAAAACTTGGCATAAAACTTGATGGCAGGGTTGCTGTAAAAGTTCACTCGGGTGAAGTTGGCAACCAAAACTTTATAAGGCCAGAGTTTTTAAAAGATATTATTAATAGTGTAAACGGCACAGTTGTTGAATGTAACACTGCTTATGAAGGTCAAAGAAACACAACCGAAAAGCACATAAAAGCCATTGCAAAACATGGTTGGAGCAACTACTTTACAGTTGATATTTTGGACGCAGAAGAACAAATGGAACTTCCTGTTAAAAATGGCAAACATTTAAAAGTGAATTATGTTGGCAAAAATATGCAAAATTATGACTCAATGCTTGTGCTTTCTCACTTTAAAGGGCATCCAATGGGCGGCTTTGGTGGAGCAATCAAAAACATTTCTATTGGCCTTGCATCATCTTTTGGTAAGGCGGTAATTCACGGCGCCGGCGAGCCAGAAAAAATTTGGACAGCTGACCACGATTCATTTTTGGAGTCTATGGTTGAAGCTAGCGAAACAATTTTGGATTATTACAAACAAAAAATTGTTTTTATTAACATAATGAAAAATATGTCAGTTGATTGCGACTGCTGTGCAAAAGCAAAAGATCCACAAATTGAAGATATTGGAATTTTGGCTTCCTTAGACCCATTAGCGCTAGACAAGGCGTGTGTTGATTTGGTGTATGCCTCAGCTGACGAGGGCAAAAAGCACTTGATTGAAAGAATCGAAAGCCGCAACGGCACACATACGCTTGATTATGCAATTAAAAGAAACTTGGGCAACGCCAATTACGAACTTGTTGAATTTTAATTTTAAAAAAACAAAAAAGAGTATAGAACTAAAAAATTCTATACTCTTTTTTATAATATTTGTTTTTAACACTCTTTCTGCTTTTGCGTTTTTTTTGCGGTGTACCATGCAGTTATTTTTTCATCTTTAAAAACCTCGGTAACTTTTGTAAAGTGTTTTTTGTAACCCAATAAAATGGCAATTTGATTTGCACACTCAGTGATAATGTTGTCAGAATTTGACACAGCCATTTTGTAAAGCTGGCGGTTTTCTGGACTTGTCATTTTATTTAAAAAATCAACCCCAAAAAGCTCTTGCAAAATTTGATTTCTTTTTGTAATTGTGTGGTCTAATCTTTCGAACAACTCTAATTCTGTCATAAATGCTCCTACTTGGTTTTTATTGTAATATGAATCTTGAGTTTTGTCAATGGGGCTTTTGTGGGAATTTTATTTAAAATAAAACAAATTTATTGCATTTAAAAACATAATTATTTATAATAAACATACAAACAAAAGCAAGAGGAGATTATGGCACAAACAAAAGATCAAAAGGGCAATGTTCATGCTGGACACAGAATTAGAATGCGTGAAAATATTGAAAGAACTGGCAAATACAACTTGAGCAATTTGCATTTTTTAGAATATTTGTTGACTTTTACAATTGCAAGGGCAGACACAAACCCAATTGCACACGACTTGCTTGAAGAATTTAAAACCATAGACCAAATTTTTGACGCAAGTTTAGAAGCGTTGATGTCTGTTAGGGGTGTTGGCGAAAAAACTGCAAGATTTTTGCAAACAATGTCGGTTGCAGCGTTTATGTACAATAGAGACAAAGCCATTAAAAATCCAAAGGTTGACACTGGCGAGCGTTTGGTGAGGGCAATTAAATCCATACTTCCACCATCCAAAAACGAACAATTTATTGTGCTTATTTTAACAAAAGACTTGCGCATAAAAAACTATAAAATTTTTGAGGGCGTCAGCCACTCGCTTGTTAGTTTTGACGCAAAAGATCTTGGCGAATATTTGATAAAACACAAGACATCTTTTTGTGTTTTTGCACACACTCATCCAGACAACAAACCAATGCTTTCGGAATCAGATGTTAAAACTTTTAACAAAATTTTTCCACTGCTTGAGGCAATGTCTATCACTTTGGTGGACAACATTGTGATTGGTAGTAATAGTTATTATTCTTCAATTTTTGACGGTGAAATTCGTTATGATAATGTTGATGTGTATGACTACAAAAAAACCATAAAAGAACAAAAGTAGACAAATTTTGACAAAATTAGTTTTTGTAAATATTCTTTCAAAAATGATAAAATATAGTCATAACAAAAGGAGAATATTATGCAAAAACAAGGGGTAGACGCATTAAAAAGATTTGCACAAATGGCAAAAAACAGACTCAGAAACAAAGTGCGCGAGCAAGACATAAAGGCGTCAAAAGGCAAGAGCAATTTTAAAGTAATTTATGGGGCGGGTGTGGATGTAAAAAGCAAAATCATCACCAAAGAAGACGAAAAGCTTTATGTAAAAATTAGGGATATGCTCGACGAAAATGTTGACATAATAAACCCAATAGCAAGATTAATTGACTACAAGGTTTACAACAAAATGGACACACTTTCAAAAGAGCGATATTTGTTTGAAATGGTCAACAAATACAAAATGTACAAAACAAAATATCAACAAGAAAAAATTAAGCAAGCACTATAGAAGTGCTTGCTTTTTACTAATTCGCCAAAAAATATAGTTGATTCAAGCGGTTGTGATTTGTGGCGTCAACAATTGTTTTGTTGGTTATTGTTTGGTTGGCCCTTATTATCACTTCGTTGTTGATGCCAAGCAAGGTATCCTTTGCAATTTTGCCAATCATATTATCGGCGTTAAACTTTATTTTTGTTGGTGCAAAGGTGTCCGTGCTACTACTCAAAACCGAAACCTTAATATCTTCTAGTGCCAAAATTTTTTTGCCTCTTGGCCTATAATTTTTTGCAACAAAACTTTTTTCTGTGTAATAAACAAAGCTTTTGCGGGTGTACATATTTTGGCATAACAAGGTTTTTTGCTTGTCGGTTACAAAACATTCAATTGTGCCAGTTTTGTCTATTTTGCAGTCAACAATTTTTCCAAGGTCGCCACCTTGGTGGTCAATCACTTGCATAAAAAAAGGCGAGTGTGAGTTTTCTAACAAACTTGGCAATAATTGGCTTTTGTTTGAAATTAAAATATGGTCGCCAATTGCCTTGATGGATGAAAATTTAATTTGGCAGTCGTTTTCGTCCAAGTCAAAAAGTTTTAAACTTAAAACTTTTGTAAAGTCATTTTTAAAAACCGCACCTGAGATTGTGCCCAAATATTCGCCTTTGTATAAACAAAAAACTTGTTTGCCAATAATGTTTGTTAATTCCATAATAAAACCCCTTTGTATACTTTATGATATAAGGGGCTTTTGTATACTCGCAAGTTTTGTCGAAATCAAACAATGTGATAACAATTTAAAAATTTTTCAGCAAACTCATTTGCTTGCTCTTTGTTTTTTGCAAACACTTCAAAAACAACATCACCTTTTTCAATTTTGTCGCCAAGTTTATGAAAAGTTCTCACACCAACATTGTAATCAATTTGGTCGGTGATTTTTTGTCTGGTTGCACCCATAAGCCCAACAAGCCTGCCAAGTTCGGCGCAGTCAATTTTGTTTAAGATGCCCGAAGCGGTGGCTTTTATTTTTAATGTTGGCTTAAGTTTTAAACCCTTAAAAAGCTCTAAATCTCCGCCTTGGTCGGCAATCATTTGTTTAAATCTTTTTAGCGCGCGTTTGCTATCTAAAGCGTCTACCGCTTTTTGATAAGCCTGCTCATAAGAAATGTCAAGCCCAAGCCTTATGCACTTTGCACAAAGGGCAAGCGTTACATCCCTAAGTTTGCCTTTTTTGCCATTAAGCAGTTCAATCACTTCATAAGCTTCTAGGCGGTTGCCAATGTTGTAGCCAAGTGGCTCGTTCATATCATCAACAATGTAGTCCATTTTTTTGCCGGCGTTTTCGCCAATTTTTACCATTAGTTTGGCGAGTTGTACAGCGTCTTTTTTTGTTTTCATAAAAGCGCCGTTGCCATACTTAACATCAAGCACAATGGCGTCAGCACCGCTTGCAAGTTTTTTGCTCATAATGCTAGAAGCAATAAGTGGCAAGCTTTCCACCGTTGCAGTTGTGTCACGCAAGGCGTAAAGTTTTTTATCGGCTGGTGCCAAGTTTTTGCTTGCCGCAATAACACACGCACCGTTTTTTAAGGTGAGTTCTTTTGCTTTTCCCATATCAATTTCTACCTGATAACCTTTAAAGGACTCCACCTTGTCAATTGTGCCGCCAGTAAAGCCAAGGCCTCTGCCAGAAAGTTTTAACATTTTTATGCCAGCCTCGGCACAGATTGGCGCAAGTGCCAAAGTGGTTGTGTCGCTAACGCCACCAGTGGAGTGTTTATCAACCACCATACCAATATCAGCAAGGTCAATAATTTCGCCCGAGTGCAACATGGCGTTTGTTAGGGCAAATGTTTCTTTTTCTGTCATCCCAAAAATTTTGATTGCCATAAGCAAGGCGCTTGCTTGATAGTCGGTTATTGCACCGTTTGTATAGCCGTCAACAAAAAACTCAATTTCGTCTTTGGTTAATTCTTTGTTTTTTGACTTTTTGTCAATTATATTTTTTATGTCCATAACATACCTCTTATTTTAAGTATATCTTTTTTCCTAATTTTAGTCAATTTCAACAACAACATTGTTTTGAGTTTTAAAAGTTATTGGCGATACCTCTTGGGAGTTGTACACATAAAACTCGCCGTCTAGCTCAATTATGTCTTCAAATTTGCAAAGGTAATTTTTGACGGCAAGGCTGTCAATTTTGTCTGACAAAAACTTTGTGAAAATTTCAAAGTTATTTTTTATTAAATAAAATATTGCAAAAATTAATTTGCTATTATTTAATTTAAAAATATTTTTTTGATATTTTTTAATAATTAAAGAATTGTTTTTAAAATCAAACAAATATAAAATATAATAATGTAAAAAAGCATTGCACAAAACCTCTGCTTTTCCCTTTAAAATAGAGGTTTTTTGACATTTTTGGAAGTTAAAAATATTATTAATTAAATCAAAAATAATTATGCACTTATTATTAAAAATATATAGTTTTTTATCATAATTAAATATATAATTTTGGTCTTGAAAAATATAATAATATTCAAAAAAACAATTGTTGTGCAAAACCGTTATTGAATTTTGAAAAATGTTAACAGTAATTTCACCGCTTTTAATTTGTTGCAAGGGCTGGTGTTTTTGTAGGCTTATTATCTCAAGCATAGTGCAATCATCATACTCAAATACGCGAATGCTGTTTGAGCTTTTTATTTGACTTAAACAAATGGTCAGTTCAAAAACTTTGCCATTTGAACTTTCTCTTATTGTGAGTGTGTCATTTTTGTCAACATCCAAAATTTTTGCATATTGATTTTTGTTAATGTTAAAAGTTTTGTCGTTGTGCAAAAGGTCAAAATTTGACTTTGTGAATATATAATATGTTTTTCCCATAAAGTATTATATTTGTGATAAATTATGTTTAATCATTTTTTTATTGTCAATAATTGCTTTTGTAAGGGGAGAAAAATTATGCAAAACATTTCACACTGGAGCAAAGAAGAAATTAAGGCACTGTTTAAATTTGTTGAAATAAAAAAATGTGAAGGTATGCCACTTATCAAAATTTTTGATGAGTATGCAGCGCTTACGGCAAGGCAGCAAAACAGCGTAAGGAACTATTATTATAAAGAACTTGCGTACTTGTCGCAAAATTTGAATTTGGCAAAAGACCTTGAAATAAATTTGGACAACCACCAAGTTACAAAAGCCACAAGTTTTAGCACCGACGAAACCAACGATATTGTTAACAATATTGACAACCTAAAGGCCGAGGGCTATTCGGTTAGAAAAGCGTGCTTGATGCTTTCGGGCAATGACGCCGGCAAAATGATACGCCTGCAAAACAAATATCGAAGCGTTAAGGCAAGCCAAGCTCCAATGGGCGAGATTATAAAAATGCCACAAAGGCAAGTTATTGGTGATGAAGAAATAAAGGCTCTGTTTTTGGGGCTTGTTAAACTCATTAAAAAGGGTGAGCAAGAAAAAGCAAAAAATATGGTGGAAAAAGAGTTGTATGACGCAAATCAAAAACTCAAGAATGCAGTTAATGAATTGATAATCAAAAACTTTGAAGTTCAAAGGCTGCAAAAAAACATTATGATTTGTCAGCAAGAAAATCAAAACCTTGCAAAGACCGTTCAAGAAAAAAACATAGCGCTTGCTAATGAAAAGTCTAAGTCTGCAAAATTATTGGCGTCTTTTTGGAAAGAAAGAGGCAAGGTTAAGCTAGAACAAACAAATTAAAAATTTGCAATTTTGCTATTGACATTTTCTTTAAATTGTCATAACATTATTATGTAATTAAAAGGAAGAAAAAATGGCAGCTTTATCACGTGATTATATAAAATGTGCAAAAAAATATGCTTTAGATAGCTATCAACAATTGTTGATGGAGGAAATTTACAAAGACGAACAAATGGTTAAAACAATTTTTGCAAGCAAAATGGCAAGACACTTGTTTGATGCCGCTTTAACTTGCGCTCTAAATGGCGAAAATTTCAATGCAGAAGTTTCTGCATATGAGCGTCAAACTGGCGACAAAAATTTGAGACATTATTTGTATTTATACAGACACTACGCAAAAGAAACTCAAAACGATGTTTGCAAAAACGGCAAAGTTATCAAAGCAAACGAAAAGCAATACTTTACTGCTTTAGGAAATGTTTGTAAAATTGGCTTTACCGACTTGTATACCGATTTGATAAACGGAAATCGCTGGTGGGAAGTTGATTCGGCATCTTCTTTTAGACGCCAACTTATGGATCCAAAACTTGTTATTGTAAAATCAAAATTTTTAGCAATGTGTGAGAAATATTTGGGCAGAAAAGTTGACTATGCAACCGAAGTTAATCCACAAGCCGGCCGCAACGCTGAAGATCTTGTTAAAGAACTAGACTTAAAAATGGCTCAAAAAGGTTTAAAACCAGTTTATGCTTGGTTTGAAACAATTGACGGAGTTAAAACTGTAGTAGAATCAAAAGACAAACCAATTGACGGCAGATATCACTTTATTAGATACAGACAAGAAAAAACAGCAGAAAGAAGCATGTAATAAAAAACGCCAAAAACTTGGCGTTTTTTTATTACCTCAAATATTCAAGCACGCCAAGAAGTATGCAATAGCATACTTCTTTTTTGTAGTCCTCGGTTAAAAGTAAGGCTTCTTCGGTGGGGTTAGAAAGATATCCGCATTCCACAAGCACGCTTGGTGCTTTTATGGCGTTTAAAATGTAGTAGTCGCCAACTTTTGTTTCTTGTCGTGGTTTTTGTAAATATTTTATAAAATATTTTTGAATATTATTTGCGAGCAGTTGACTTGGCTCATCCCCCTCGCCATAAAACACTTGCGCTCCGCAAGATGTCAAATTGTAACTGTTCATATGAATTGAAATTACAAAGTCGGCATTGGAGTTTTCGACAATGGCTTTGCGTTTTTTCATGTCGTCTTTTTTCTTGTTGGTTGCAAGGGGGTTGTATAAACCATTGTCGGTTGTTCTGGTCATTATCACATTAAAACCAAAATCCGCCATAAGCCCTTGCAAACACTTGGCATAATCCAAATTTAAGTTGGCTTCCGCCACATTTGTGTTTACACCAACACTTCCGCCGTCAATTCCACCATGCCCAGCATCAATCACCACAGTATATTTGCTTTTGGGCGAACTAGCAACGCTGTTGTTATACAACCCAACGCACAAACAAAGCACCGCAAAAATCAAAACAACCGCCACGATAATTGCTAGGTGTTTCTTTTTTAAAATTATTGTTTTCATATGAGTATTTTTATGATTGTTGTAGGCAAAAAATGTCATGGTGTTAAACATTTTAGAAATAGTGAAAGGTTGGGTTATGGAGACAAATTTTTAATATTATTTGACTTTTGCAATTAATTATATTAAATTAAAATGTATTATAATAAAACACTATAAAACAAGGAAGAAAATTATGGAAAGAACACTAATAAAAAATGTTAAACCAGGAACCGTTTGTAAGATTCAAGGCTTTGTAGAAAATTTTAGAAACAAACGCACAATGGCATTTTTGGTGCTTAGAGATTTAACTGGCAAAATGCAAGTAACTATAGCAAAAGAGGAACATCCAGAAATGGCAGAAGAGCTTGACAAAATAACTTTGGAATCTGTTGTTACAGTTGTTGGTGAGGTTGTTGCCAACGAATATGTAAAACTAAACGGAATCGAAGTTTTGCCAAACGAGTTAAAAGTTGAATCAGTTGCCGAAGCGTTGCCAATTCAAGATGACGCTGCAATCGATTTGAAAATGGATTATAGATGGCTTGATTTGAGAAGCGAAAAAAATCAACTTATGTTTAAAGTGCAAACCTTGGCTATGCAAAGTTTAAGAAACTTTTTGATTGAAAAAGACTTTTTAGAAATTCACTCGCCAAAATTAATCAGCACTGCAAGTGAAAGTGGCTCGGATGTGTTTGAAGTAAAATATTTTGACACAAAAGCATATTTGGCGCAAAGCCCACAATTTTACAAACAAATGGCAATGGCTTCTGGTTTTGAAAGAATTTTTGAATGTGGCCCAGTTTTTAGAGCGGAAAAATCTCACACCAACAAACACGCAACTGAGTTTACAGGTTTTGACCTGGAAGTTAGTTACATTAATTCATATAAAGACTTGATGGATTTAGAAGCTGAAATGCTAACATATATGTTAAAAAACATCAAAGATAAATATGGTGATGAAATTTTAAGATTATACGACAAAGAAATTGTTGTTCCAACCTTGCCATTTCCAACTATTAAACTTGCAGATTTGTATGAAGAATTAAAAACAAGATATGGTTACGAAATTCCAGCAGAAGAAATGGGAGACCTAACAACCGACGCCGAAAGGCTTTGCAAAAAATTTGCCCAAGAGAAATATGGCCATCAATTTTTGTTTGTTACAGATTATAGTGCCGAAAAGCGTGCGTTCTATCATATGAGGGATGAAGCGGGAGTCCCACTTGGCTATGACTTAATTTGGAACGGTGTGGAAATTACAACTGGTGCGCAAAGAGAGCATAGATACGAGAAGCTTAAAGCCCAAGCGCAAGAAAAAGGTTTAGATAGAGATGTTAAACATTATTTAGAATTCTTTAAATATGGCTGTCCACCACACGGCGGTTTTGGTGTTGGACTAGACAGATTAACAATGATGATTTTTGATTTGTCAATCAAAGAAGTTATGTTCTTGTTTAGAGGTCCAAACAGACTTAACCCTTAATAGAAGTAAAAATCCCCGGCAAAAATTTGCCGGGGATTTTCAATGCATAAAAAAAGTCGCACGGGCAAAAGTCGAACTAATCCACGCAGTTAAACCAACATTGCAAAATACTCCACCAAAGCAACCTTATGGCACACCATTTTCAAAATTAGTGTTGCTACCGTCAGGTCCTCACACGGTTCTTAAGACTCTAGTTGCACAAGACCTTGATTTCAACATATTCACAATGCCAACTTAAAAGGCAATTAACCCTTGTTTTGCCGTTCAGCCCCGCATATAGTAGGTTTCGGGTACAAGGAACTACTAACTCCCCACTCAAGTACGACAAGTGTATTATATACCACTTTGCTAAAAATATCAAGAGAAATTTTGGCTTTTGTTTTTTTGCACAGTTGGGGATGACAATGTTTCTATAAAAGCATATAAACAAACAAAAAACACTTTGCGGTTGCAAAGAGTTTTTTATACACAAATATTAAAATTGATTTAAAATAAGCAATATAAAAAAAATTAATAAATTTCGCCAACGCGAACATTTTTTACCTCACGAGCCTTTTCAATTTCTTCTGCAAGCATATTGCGAACTTTATATGGATTTTTTACATTTAAAATTTCGGTAAGAGGGCTTGTTACGTCATTTGAATAAAGTGTTATTGTGCCAACCCCAAACATTTTTTGAAAAAGCCCTTGATAAATTTTTATATCATAAACACGATACATATTAACCTCTTCAATTGTGGTGGAAAAAACACCCGATTTTGTAAAAAGTTTTGTGGTGTCAACATGGTCAGTTACAAGAGTGTATCTTGTAAAAGAAATTGGCATACCCAAAATGCGTTTTTTATCTGTCCAAATTGTTTCAAGGCCAACACCGTATTCGTTATTTTTCCTATTTTTTCTCCTTAAATTATAAAATTTAAAGAAATTTTTATTTCAATATTAATTTAATAATACAATCATGTTACAATTTTGTCAATTTTATTTGTAAATTTATTTTTTAATGTGTTATCATATTAGTATGAAAAAGAAAAGTTTAAAAGTTGCACATGGATTAATCAAGTTCACATTGTCATTTATGCTGATCTTTGTTATTGCGGGTTTAGGCGTGGCAATTTACAACTTGATAAATTTTGATCCGGACATTATAAAATATGTTTATGTTGCGCTGGGGACATTTATTATTCCTCTTGAATTTTTAATAACCGAACAGATTGGCGCATTTAACCAGCAGGGCAATAATGTATTTGCATTGATAATTGCAGTTGCTTTGTTTGCCATTATTGTTGCATTGTTTGTAAACCTATCCAAAATGCATAACGATAGGTTGTCAAGTCAAAAAAGGACTTCAGCCGGAATTTTCTGTTGTGTGCTTATTATGATATTCGCTGGCATATTTGCTTTGTCTGTGCAAGTTTGGTCCGCCAACCAAGAGGCCCTCACAACAATACTCAACAGCAATTCGGCACAATTTGTTCAAATGTTAATAAGAAACTCTGGGTTAGAAATTGCATTTTTTAAAGAAATAATATTATCCGTTTTGGGTTTGGGACTGTGCCTTGCAAGTGGCATATTGTTAATTGTGGGCATGTCAAAGGGCTCAACAAAAGTAAAAATGGTCAACAGTATATATTTTTATTCTAGCGAATATGAGCAAAAGCAAGAGCCAAAGCCGGAAACAACTCTAGATGCAACATTGAAACAACCAAAACAAGATGATACACCGGCAGAGCGAACAATGCAGACTGTAGCTAAGAGCAAAGATCCAAGGTCTGACAAATTGGTTAAAAAAATTATGATATTGGACAAATTAAGACAATCAGGAAAGCTTTCTGATGTGGAATACGTAAGACTTCGCCAAAGCGCGATTAAAAGGTACAAATAAAATGAAAAAGTTTTTTGGAGAATTTAAAAAGTTTATATCAAAAGGAAATATATTAGATTTAGCAATTGCCGTTGTTTTAGGTAATGCTTTCAACAAAATTATCAACACATTAGTAAACAGCATAATTATGCCACTTATTGGTCTTGCAACTGGCGGTGTGAGTATGGCTGACTGGAAATGGGTTATCTCACCAGCCGACCCAGCCAACAACATTCCAGAAAATGCAATAAGTTATGGAGCGTTTTTGCAGGCAATAGTTGACTTTTTGATTATTGCAATGTGTTTGTTCTTGGCGGTAAAAATTGTTAACGTTTCTAGAGAAAGATTCAGAAAAACAGCTGAATTATTAAAGAAAAACATAAAAGAATTATCTGCAAAAGATAAGAAAAAATTAAAAAAGCAAGGCGTGGATGTTGAAAAACTAGAAGCCGAAAACAAAGACGGTTCAGTTGAAGAAGTTTTAAAAGAAACAAAACCAAACGAGCCACTACCACTTCCAGAGCCAACCAAAGAAGAAGCACTTTTAATGGAAATTAGAGATCTTTTAAAAAGATCAATTGGCGAAAAAGACGAGGCGGTTGTAAAAGAGCAAGTTGCCGAAGTGTTGGAGCAAGTGGCAGAAAAAGAACCTGCAAAAGAAACAGCCGAGCCCGCTGCCCAAGAGCCGCAAAAGACTGAAGAAAAATCACAAAGCAAAAAAACAAAAACAACAACAAAAAACAAAAAATAAATAATTTCTTAAAAATAAAAGAAATACGACAATAATGGTCATATTTCTTTTTTTATTATTTTTAATATATAGTGTAAAATTCCATTTGTAATAAATTAATTAAAAATGGGGTTAAATATGGAAAATAAACAGTTTTTTGCAACAAAATTAGGTATTTTTTTAAAATATTTAATATTTTTTTGCTTATTTTTTGTTTTATTTAAAGCGGGAATTAATTACGCAATTTTTCCTTTTGCGTTTGGCGTGTTTTTTGCACTTGTGTGGTGCAATCAAAATATTATTGTTTTGGGCAGTATTTTTTTGCTTGCGAGTTTTTTGAGCAATTTTTCACTTTTGTTGCTTGTGGGCAATGCGTCAATGGTGATTGTTAGTTTATTGTTTTATGCAATACATTATAAATTAAAAAAACCAATAAAACCTTTACATATTTTGATTTATGCATGCATAAGCAATATAACCAGTCTGTTTATTAAAATATATTATTTAAACTTTAACATATATTATGTTTTTGCTGAATTTTTGCTAGGCCTTTTGTATATGTTTATGGTGCTTAAGTTGTTTGAGGGCATTTGCGTTAGAGGCCTTGGTGGCAAAAGGACAAGCCTAGAGCATATTTGCGGGTTTATTTTTGTTGCGTCAATTTTTTGCGGAATGGCTTCTCTCTCATTTTTTAATGTGGATTTAATAAAATTTTTTGGTGCACTTTGCCTTTTGGTGTATGCCTATGTTTCAAAATCAACCAGCGTAATAATGTTAGCGAGCGCTATGGGTGTGGGCAGTTTGATGTTTGGCAATAATCCAACTTATTTGGCAGTTATGTTAATTTATGGCTTGACTTGTTGCATTTTTAAAACAAAAAACAAATATATTTCTTGTGTTGCGCTTATTGCAAGCGAAGTCTTAAGTGGGCTTTATTTAAATTTTTATTACTCCTTTAACATTTTGAGCGTATTGCCAGTGCTTGCTGCAGTCTTGTGTTTTATTTTGATTCCAAGCAAAATTTTGGATGGTTATAGTAGCAAATTGCAAGAAAGTTTGTTTGGGCTAACGCAAGCTAGTGTAATAAACAGAAACCGCGAATTGCTTTATCGCAGGCTTGTTGAACTTAGTGATGTGTTTGCTGAGATGAACAAGGTGTTTAGAAGTATGATAAGCGGTGGCTTGGTTAACGCAAGTGCTAAAAAAATGCTTTTAAATGAAATAAAGGTTAATTCCTGTGGTCAGTGTCCGCACAGGGCAAAGTGTTACAAAATGTTTGAAAGTGAAACCGAAAGTCAGCTTTGCCAAATGATAGATATAGGCTTTGAAAAGGGCAAGGTTACACTTTTGGATGTGCCAACCTTGTTTGCAGGTAAGTGCGACAAATTAAATTCTTTGGTTACAAGCATAAACCAACTTTTGGAGCAATACAAAAGTTATGCGGGGCTTATGAACAACATTGACGCAAGCAAGGTTTTGCTTGCCGAACAACTTTTGGGCGTTTCCAACATTATGCGCTCGCTTAGTTTGGAAGTAAACAGCGGTGTAAATTTTGAAAAAGGCAAAGAGAAAAAAATATTGGATGAACTCACTTACAACAACATAATTTGTTCTGACGCACTGGTGTTTGAGGACAATAATCAAGTGCTTTCGGTAACCTTGGCGGTTAGAAAAGAAGATAGTCTAAAGGCTGGCATAGAAAAAGTTGTAAGCAAGGTTTGTGGGCATAAAATGGCGGTTTGTGATGAGGCGAGTAGCGCAAGGGCGGGTTGGCAAATTTTAACCTTAAAATCCGAGCCAAAGTACGATTGCGTGTTTGGAGTTGCCACCAAAACCAAAACCGGCTCGGTTTCGAGTGGCGACTGTTATTCTATAATAAAAATCAGCGACAGCAAATATTTGTTTGCCCTTTGCGACGGGATGGGTAGTGGCAAAAAGGCAGAAGAAGTCAGCAGTACAGCCATTGGCTTAATAGAAAATTTTTATAAAGCCGGCTTTGATAAAGATATTATTTTATCCAGCGTTAACAAACTTTTAAGTTTGGGCAAAGATGATGTTTTTTCCGCCCTTGACTTGTGTGTTATTGACACACGTGAAGGCGTAGGCGACTTTGTGAAAATGGGTGCACCAGAGAGTTTTGTAAAACATAAAGAAACAATTGACACAATAAGTCTAGAAGCTTTGCCACTTGGCATCGTGCAAAATGTTCAAACTCAAAACAAGCAAATGTATTTAACAAGTGGCGACCGCATTGTTTTGTTTACCGACGGCATTAGTGACGGCTTTAAAAGCCTTGATAAACTAAGAGATTTTGTAAACAACTTGTCAAATAGCAACCCGCAAGAAATGGCGGAGGCAATTGTCAATAAGGTTTTAACTCTTAATGGAAAAGTGGCAAAAGATGATATGAGTGTTATTGTGGCAAAGGTGTTTGAAAGATAGCAGCCTCGCTAAGGCGAGGCGAGTGAATAGTGAATAGTGAAAAGTGAATAGTGAATAGTGAATAGTGAAGGATGGCTTCGCCGATAAATATATAAAATTGTACAAGCAAGTTTTGACAAAAACAATTTTGCGGGCAAATTTAAGTTGTGTACATTTTATTTGTTATTCCAGTCATATTTTTGTATTTTGCAAAATAAAATATTCTAACGAGTGGAGGTTTTATGGAAAATATTTATGACAATATTCAATTGCTAAACAAAGTTAAATTGCAACCAGAGCAAATGGTGCTTGAAAGCAATATATCAATTGAGGGCGATGGTGTTTTAAAAATTTTATCGTCTAATTGCAGGGTGGATTTAGATTTGCCCATTGAGGCACTAAACAAAGAGTGCAATGTGTCGGGCAAAGTGGTTACAAATTTGGTTTATGTTACCGAGACGGGCGAACTTAATAATCAAACATCGGTCAGCCCTTTTGTGCATAAACTAACCAACGAAAACATAACGCCGGCAACAAAAATTAATTTGTGCGCAAAAGTGGTTGGCGTAGATTTTGACAAAGAAATTGGAAATCAAGTTAAGGTTGTTGTAACAATTGAATTTTGTGGTGTTTTAAACACAAATAAAGATATGACATATTTAAAAGATTGCGCGCAAGGTGTGTGTGTTAAAAATGCCGAAAAAGAAGTCGTTGCCTTAAAAAGTCAATCATGCACAAGGTTTGAAGAAACGCTTGAGGCAACAGTAAAAGACGGAGTCAAAAAGGTGTTGATGACAAACACCGATGTGCTTGTAAAAGAATGGACGGTTGGCACAAATTTTGTATCAATCGAGGGCGAAATGCACACAAAAGTGCTTTATGCCAACAAACAAGATCCGTCAGAGCTTGAAACAATAACCATTTCACGCAACTTCAAGCAAGAAATTGAAGTTGAAAACACAAACAAGGACTTTGATGCCGAAATTTTTGCAAGCGTAATAAATGAGGGTATAACTGTTGAACTAGAAGAAAAAGATGACGGCGACACAATAATTGGCACAAATGTTCCAGTTGTTGCTTGCGTTAATGTTTTTGAAACAAGCATTGTTTTGACTGCCGAAGACTTATATTCCACCCAAGAGGTTTTATCGGTGCTAAACGACAAACAAGATTGCTTCAAACCTTGCAACAATGAATATATAGAAGAAAAAATCGAGGGGAATGTTACGCTTTTAGAAAGCCAACCAAGGGTTGATAAATTTTTGTGTGCAAACAACCTTAATGTGTCAATAAGCAACAACTATGTCTCTGATGGCAAAATGTATGTTGAGGGCATAATTTCTGCGAATGTTATATATTTAAATGACGAACTTGGCTCGTTGCAAGCTGTGGAAATTGAAATTCCTTATGTGTTAAATAAAAAAACTGAAGTATCAGAAAATGCGTTTTTAGAGGCGTATATTTGCTTGAGTGATGTTGACGTAATGGTCAAACGTGGCAGAGAAATATATTTTGATGCAAAAGCAAAAGCATTTGTAAATGTAAGTTGCAAACAACCAGTTGCAATGGTAAGCAAGGTTGAAAGTTTGGGGGCGTTGCCTCAAAGAGATGGCGCTGTTGAAATATATTTTGGCAAGGCTGGCGAGAGTTTTTGGGACATTGCAAAAAATTTAAAAATACCAACCGAAACAATAATTTCTCAAAATCCAGACCTTGTTGACCCGCTTGACCGCGATCAGAATATTGCACTTTATTTTCAAAAAAAATTAGCAAAAAATTAACAAAAAATATGTAAAAATTAATAAAAAAATCAAAAAAATGCTCAAAAAACCTTAATTTGTGGTTTTTTTGGGTGTTTTTTATTAAAAAAATAATTGAAAATTTATTTTGTAAATGTGGGCAAATTTTAAATATTTATATTTAATATAAAATATTGCCGTATTTTATTTGATAAAATATTGCAAAAAGTGTTAAAATATTTGCAAGTAATATGCAAAACAAAACATAAAGGAAGAAAGTTATGAAAAACAAAGGTTTTAAATTTATTTTGGTTGGTATCGCACTATTTTGCAGTGCACTATTTTTTGGTGCATGTGGCGGTGGTGCAAAAGGCAGCCTAACTTTTAAAGAGTCAAAAATTCTTATGGCAATCGAGCAAGAAATTGATCTTGCCGACTACGTGGAATTAACCGGCTGCAACATTGCCGATGTGCAGTTTAAAAGCAGCGACAATAGCATTGCAGTGGTTACTCCAAGGCAAACTGTTGTTACAACCACAAAAGAAGGCACTGTTATAATCACTGCTCAAAATTATGATGGCTATTTAGAGATTGAAGTCAAGGGAACATCCTTCAATTTTTCTGCACCAACAAATGTGCATTATGACAACGCTGAGGGAAATATTGTTTGGGATAGAGTAACTGAAAGCAACATTGTTGCAACTCAATATCAAATAAACATAACCAAAAACGGTGAGCCTTTTAAGCAAGAAATTGTAAATACAAACAGTTTTGCAATTTCAGAAATTGGCACTTTTGATGTTGAAGTTTCTTGCCTTGGCAGAAATGGTGTTGGCGCAAGTGAACTTTCTGAAAAATATACCTTTACAAAACTTTCTGCTCCTACAGCAATAAAATACAACGATCAAACAAACACACTTTCTTGGGAAGCGGAAAATAATATAACTCATTTTTATGTAAAAAAAGACGGTGTGTTAAGTGAAAAAATTACAGAAAAAACTTTTGCTTGTGAACTAAATGAAGCAACCGATTATTCAATTTCTGTAATTTCAGCTTTAGAATCTGACACCAATGTTTTTGGCACAGAAGGTCAAGTTTTGACACTTTCAAGGCTAGGCACTCCACAAGTGGAGGTTAAAAATGGTCAATTTGTTTGGACTGACACACAAACCGGAGTTTATGGCTACAATGTTAATGTTTACAAAGTTGATGGCTCAAGCCAAACCCTAATAAAAACCGAAACAATTTCAAAATTGGAGTCGCAAACACAAACGGTTTTTGATTTGTCAGATGAAATATACGACGAGCCAGTTGGCTACAAGTTGCAAGTTATTGCTTTTGGCGACAATGGCGAAAATCAGGAATTTGATACAACAAAGCATTATTTAAACAGTGGTGCTGTGGAAACTGCCACAGTTACAAAACTTCCTGCACCTATTTTTAAGTTTATAAAATCATCGGGCACATTAGAAATAGACAAGGCCTATCATGATCAGTTTAATGCCAATAGCGGAAATAATTATGAAGTTTATTTAAATGGCGAATTATTAGAAAACGAAAGTGCTGAAATTTCTCAGAACAATGGCACTTGCCAAATTGATTTTACGGATACGGAAATTGTTGCTGGCGAATATAGCCTAACGGTTAAACTTTGCACAACAAACGGTAATGAAATCAACTCTCAATTGAGTGAGGCATATACAATTATCAAACTTGGACAAATTGAAAATTTGCAACACAGCATACAGCAAATTCAACTTTCAGGCGAAGATGAGGCTTATGAAAGATATGTTATTTCAAACATCTCTTTACAAAACGCAACCAATTTTGGTTGTGAAATTGTAGGCCCAACTGGGGTAAGACAAACATTTGACAGCATTTCTGCAAATGGTGTTGTGGGCAAGGTTTCCAACCTGTTTGCCAGTGTGGGAACATACACTGTTTCAATTATTGCTTCAGGTGCTGACGCGCTGGTGGAAAGACTATGCACATACAGCAGCGCAACTTCGCTTAGCGTTCATAAATTAAGCGTTTGTGCAAACTTGCAAATTGATCAAACTGATAACACTTTTAAGTGGCAGTCAGCAGATTATGGTTTAACCGTTCCATTTGTATATTCGTGGGAAATAATCAACAAAACCACCGGCACAGTTACGCAGGGGCAAACAATCGAGCAACAAATAGAATATAGAGTATTGGCTGCCGGGGAATATGATTTTAAAGTTAAGGCCGAAGCATCTCAAAGCACACAACCAACAACACAAGGTTTAGTGTTAAGTGCATCAGATTGGGCAAAAACCTCAATAACCTTCCGCAAACAACTAAACTCGCCAAGTTTGCAATTTGGCAGGTCAGAATCGGGAGATGGTTATCAGTTGAGCTTTGAGCCGGTTGATGGCGCTGACACTTATTATGTTTCGGTTAATAATGTTGCTTACCCAACTTTAACAAAAACTCACACTTCTTCTGACATGGTTGTCATTGATGTAACCGAATGTTTTAATCAACCAGGAGATGAAGAAAATAAGCTTACGTATGTCTTTAACGTTTATGCTTCAAGCGTGAGCAATAGTCTATACTCAAATTCAGATAATTCAAGTGTAAATGTCATAAAAACATCTGCGCCTCAAAAATTTAAGCTTGATGGCCAAGAAGTTATTTCGGCAGTTGACGCACCATCATGGGCAACAACAAAAATTTGGATTGATGGTCAAGAATCAAACACATTGTCGGGTGATGCTGAAGATGTTGTAAGAATACAATATATTTCAAACCTAGACATAACAAATGGCGTTTACTATTTAGATAGTGATGTTTCTGAATTTAAAGTTGTTAGAAGCCCAATAACATTAACAAATGGTGGAATGAAACTAACCTGGGAGACTTCAAAAACTGGAACTTTTGTTAAAAAGGTTGTGTTCAGACAACCATCAAAAACAGATGGAGTGGAAATAAGTTCATCAAAAAATGAATACGATTTGACAAAATATAATTTTGAAGCACAAGGGTTTAACCTTTCTCAACCAGTTGAAATAAGCGTTGAGTACATTTTGGAAAACTTAAATGGCAATATTGCTGGCAAGTATGAAAACGGAACATTTATTTCTTCTGGCACACAAGTTGACATTTCTGCTGTTTCCAACAAACTTTACTTCCAATTGGCTGATGAGGCATTAAATGTAGAAGTAACAGAAAATGAGGAAAGTGAAAACTTAACAATAAATTGGACTGCAAAAGACGGCGCAACTTACGATTTATTCCAAAGTCAAAATACAATAAGTGGAGTAACAACAACAACTCTTTCAAATGCTTTGTTTGCGGATGTAAAAGATTATGTTTTGACACTAACCGAAAAAATAGAAAGTGCAACAACCATATACAAATTTACAATAACTAGATTGCAATCACCAACAGGTGTTAAAGTTGGTGTTGACGAAACTCTTGTTTATCAGTTGCCAACAGGTGCACAAAAATTGTTGGTTATAAGCAACAACAACGAAATTCAAGATCTTACAACAATCACTGGTGAGGCGCAAACGGTTACAATGAGGCATTTGGCTGTTAACGACACTCAGTCAAATTATTGCTTCTATTTAAATAGTGCAACAAAACCCCATACATTCACTCGTTTGGAAAAATTAAGTACAAATGGCAACTTGACAATATTAGAAAGCAAGGCAACTTGGTCAAATGAAGAAGATTTGCCTTTTGAAAATTACTACTATGATGTTTGTTTCTTTGGTATGCAAAATGGTGAGATCACTCAAGAACATCACAAAAATATTACACCAAGTCAAAACAACAACATAGATTTTACATTGCCAGAATATCAAACAATTTTAAATGGTTTGACTGGACAAAAATTTATTAAAATTAAAAAGGTGTTAAATGAATACACTATACTAGACGCTGAAAATTATTTGTCATCTGCATATTCAAATGATGTAGAGGTAAAAATAATCAACGCACCAACCAATGTTACAATAACAGCTAATGCTGGCGACAATGCCCAAACAAATGTTGATATCAGTTGGAATGTTGACACTGCAGGCGCGGAAGTTGCAGGCTATAATATCAAATTTGTTTATCGTGGGGCAGTAAGACAAACAATCAACTTGGTTGGAGCAAATACGACCTACACTTTAGATGCGGAAAGTGGTTTGTTGCAAGATGTTGGCGAATGGAAAATTTCTGTTCAAGCAATTGGAGCAACGGGCTATATAAATTCTGCTTATAGTGCAGAAACTTCAGTTGTTAGATTGTCTGCAAGTGCAGAATTAACAATGTCTCAATTGGGTGACATCACTTGGGCTCAAGTTGCAAATGCCAAATCATATAGTTTGACTTATGCTTACGGCACATCAACAACCGCCACAACGCCATTTGCGTCTGATGTTACATCAACAGATATCTTTAGAAGTCAACTAAGCAATTTGTTTGCGGGCGAAATAAAACTCACTCTTGTTGCTATGGGTGATGGTCAAACCACCTTGTCTAGCATAAAAGAGGCAACAGTTGAAAGAATTGCTATGCCACAACTTACATTTACTAGCAAACATATTGTAATTGATAATTATTCTACTTATGGCAACAATGTTAAATTTATGATATTGGCAAAAATTGGCGGAAGAGAAATTTTAAATCAATTAGCCACAGTAGAAAAAGACGGTGTATTAAATGTTATTAAATATGGCGAGTCATATAGATATTTAGATGATAATTCTTTAGTAGATATGACAGTTCAACAAACAATTGATTTTTCTATTTATGCTGTAGATCAAAATCAAAAACAAATCCCTTCAAATGTTGTAGAAAAAACGGTAACAACAACTGTTTCTGCAACCGAGCTTGGCTTTTATAGAGATCAAAATTCAATAATTCACTTCTCAGCAAAAAACAACAATAACGTTGCAATTGCCAACGTGTTGATAGATGGACAAATTGTTGAAGATTACAACACAAGCGACATTAATTTTGAAATAACAGATTTAGTTCTTAAACAAAAATTCGCAAACAACTGGACAATAACTGTTCAATGCTTGGGTGGAATACATGGCGAAATTTTGTATTTGGATGGAAACCCGGTTTCAATTTCTGGAACAAAATTGGGCGTTACTGCACAAATTGAGGCAAGCGATGGCTCAATAAATTGGCAAGCGGTAACAGGTGCAAGCAATTATGTGCTAAATGTTGACAACACTCACTATTTGGCAGATTACACAACACACACAAGTGAAACCTTGCAAGGCGAGCGTTTTGATGGTGGCCAGCACAATGTTGCAATTCGTGCTGTGGGCAATGTGGGATCTGAATTTGTGTCGGCAAATATTGTTTTTGATGGTGATTATTCAGAACCATATTCTGTAACCAAATTAAATGCCGTAAATGATTTTTCGGTAACTTATGGTTTCTTTACCTTTACAGAGCAAAATATTGATGTGGAAAATCATGCATATACAATGCAAGTTTACACAATCAATCAACAAAATGGCTCTTTGGCAGAAATGCTAGGGGAATATAGTTTGCAAACATATGCATTTCCAACACAAGACAGCAATACATATTATTATTGTCAAGAATTATACAACCATTTGGCATCTTACGAAAACCTTGGCGTAAAGATTTATTGCAAAACAACACAAGAAGGTTATGTATATTCAGATTTTGCAAACATAACCTATGCTGGTGAAACTGCACCTTACATTAAAGTTGCAAGATTGCAAAATGCAGGTGCTATTGAACTATATCATGAGCAAATGGGTGGAACGGTTGAAAATCCAATATATGATTACACAATAACAAAAGCAAAATGGGAACAAAACCCTAACACAGAAAATGTGTATTTGTTTAATATCAATGGTGTAACAAATGTTGTTTCAACAAACCACGGCTACACTTTGGACCCAGATAAAAATTGGGGAGCGGGGGTGTATAATATCAGTTTTGCACAATTGGGTAGTTCGGCATTGACAACTGGTAGACTTGCATATTTAACTGCAGATTTTTCTATCCCTTTGACAGTTACAAAATTGCCAAGCGTGAATATTTATGTAACAACAACTGTTTCAGCACCAATCGAAAATATGATAAAATTTGATAGAGTGAGTGGGGCAAATCAATACACATGTTATGTTAATGAATCTTATTATAAAACTGTTGGCATAAATGACTCAAACACTACATTTATGCTTAAAGATATTTTGCAAACTGCAACTGAGTATACTTTTGCAATGAGGGCAATAAATACAACCGATGTTACAGTTTTGGCAAGTTCAATGTCTGTTTTAAAAGATATAAATGAAAACGACGAACCTCAGGACATAACTATTAAAAAATTGCCAAATTTAAGCATGCCAAAAATTAAAGACGGTTCGTTGTATTTTGAATTGTCAGGTATTTCTGCCCTTGGTGATATACAGAATAACAATGGAATAATGAGCCCATTTTTTACTTCTGGTATGGATGGTCTTAAAAATGGAATTGAGGTATTATATAACCGAGATCTTAATGATGATGGATCCATTGGTGGAGAAAACGGCTCAGGCGATGGATTGATTGAAATTGTATTTAAAACCACAAATAATCCGGCTGTTACATACTCTTATGTTGATACAGTTATTAACTTTTTAGGAGAAGTAAAACCCACTTCGTTTGAAGAGTTAGTGATGGAAGCTAAACACTGGGAACAACTGGCAAACTTTAACAACTCATTAAAAGGTGGATTTAATTCTTTAGATTACAACTTGCATGACATAAGTTCAAGATTGCAACTTCCTGCCGGTGAATATACTCTTTCAATAAGACAACTTGGATTATCGCAACAAACAAACGCCGAAGGTGCACTTGTTTCAAACTTCTCTTCAGACTTTATTTCGGTTGGCACATTCTATGTTGCGCCAGCTCCAACAATTAAGGCAGTAGATAATTCAAATGACGGCAGTTATAATTTGATCTTTAACAACGTTAATACAAACAGTAACTATTTAACTGCTAGCAATACAGAGTATCAATTGGTTGCTGTTTATCATGATGAAGAAACCGACAAGTTAAAAAGAAAAGTTTTAAAAACTGTTAATGCAAATGCTGAGGCAAAGCCAAATAGTATTAGTTTGGTAGACCTTGTCGAAAGTGGACAATTAAATTCAGATGTTCAACAAATTTTTGTACAAGTTATGGGTAACAACTCAAATGTGTTAAACGGAAAACCATCTGGTTTTATCAATATTAGAGTTTTGGACCCTGTACAAGCACATGTTGAACGTGGTGTTATTAAGTGGGCTGACCAAGAAAATGCCTCTGGGTTTAAAATTTTCTATACGGAAGATGGCGGAAGTGCTGAAGATTTAGAATCTTATATCAAAATGCCTGGAACAACCGTTGATAATTGGAGTTGGGATGGTCAAAGATTGACAAGCACAAGAGCAAATAAAACAATTTGGTATAACTTGTCTATACAGGCACATGGCAGCCAGGGCTTTACGATTTCTGAGGGTGACAGCTTTACTTTGTCGGGAACAAAGACAAACCTTGGACAAATTTGTAAATTACCAACTGTGGACAACGATGCAACAGCCGTAAATTCAATTAGTATTATAAATGGATTATATGTTTGGTCGCACGTGGAAAATGCCACTCAATATGATGCCTTTGTTGGAAAAAATCCAGAAAATTTAACTCAACAACAAAATGTTGCAAACAATATTGCAGGACAAATTCAGTATGAAACTCAAGTTGATGGCGATGATGTATACTATTATTGTTTTACAGCAGTTGGAACTTTAACTGGTCAACTTGGCAGTGCAACACAGATTTATTTGACTTCAAATATGAGCAAACAAAATCAAGGTGCAAGAGTTGAAGAGATTACAGAAGTCAACTTTACAAACGGTGTAATCAGCTGGGAACCAGGAATGATTACTGGCAATTATAAATTGACTTTTAGTGCAACAAAAAATGGTGAGCCAGAAGATCCTATTGTAATTTTTACAACTGAAACATTTATTGATACAAACTCTCATGCAAAGCTTATGAACTATGGCACTTACAATGTAAAAATTCAAGCAGCATGGGAAGGTAAGGCTGCTGTAACAAATACAGATGCATATTATTTAATAAGCAACACGACCAGAAATACAAACGAAGTGGATTATACTAAATTTGATCCGGTTGAAAATATATCAGTTAAAGGTGGTATTATTTCTTGGAACTTCGGCAATAGCAATGGTGTTCCTAATGCAAACTACAAGTTTGTTTTAGATTTTAGTACCACTATCGATGGTACACTACAGACCTCGCAAATAATAGTTGAGCCAACCGATGAAAATATAAAAGATGGCAAATACTTCTACGAGGGTGTTGTGTTTGAAAATATTGCAATATCTACTGAGGATAATATTACTTTAAACATTTATGTTGTTGCTGCTGAACAAGTTGTTGAAAACTATGTTAAGTCCCAAACAACTCAAATGAAAGATATAAGTCAATATGAGTCAATAAAACCAGAATATATCAAAGTAAAACTTTCTCAAGCTGAAAGCACGTATGGCAACTTAGAAATTTCTTGGGATGAATATGATGACAGAGGATCTGGTTTGACGTATGAAATTAAGTTTGAAGGAATAGAACAAACTTATCAAACAGACTCAAAAACATTTATTGCCGACCACGACTTCAATTTGGGAACAATTGAGGACGAGGGTGTTGTTATAAGCATTAGAGTTATACCAAAATCAAATAATGATGGCACTAGCACAACCGGATATATTTCTTCTACATGGACAGAAAAAACAATTTCAAGCCCAAGTAGAATATCAGACTTGGTTTATAACCAAGAAACATATACTTTAACTTGGTCGTGGGTTGGTAGCTCAGACAATAATAGTTATCAATATAAGATAATAGACGAAGTTACATACAAAGATGCGACAACTGGACAAGATATAACCACATCATACATTGTTTATTCGGACATAGACGACACACAATATCAACCATTCCATATTGGAACACATGAGATATCAATTGCAGTTATTGTAAGAAATTCGGATGACTCTGCATTTATGTCGGGCTATGAAACAGCAGCAGTGTGCGTGTTTGATATCTTTGAAACTGGTAATGGTACGGAAGAAAATCCATATATTGTTGCAGACGAAACACAATTTAACAATATGAAATATCGTTTAAGCAAAGATTTAAAAAATAATTATTATGGAATAGTACAAGTAGAAGAAGACGGTACTGAATACATTACCAAGTTAGAGGATAATAAAAAGAGTGATATATATTACTTTAAACAAGAATCTAATTTAATAGTTAATATTGATGAACATAATTCAGTAGACAACACGCTTCACGCAACGGATGAGGTGCCGTTTAACAATATTTATGATGGTGACAAATACGCGCTAACCTTAAACTACAGCCATGATGCTGGGTTAAAAAATGATTTAAATATTTCATTATTTGGCGTTTTGGGTGATCTGGCAGAAATCAAAAATGTTAAATTATTCTTTACATTTGTTTCTGATGAGAAGGGTGGCTTGGAAGAGTATAACTGCTTAAGCCCTGAAGCAATTAACATTACTGACGAAACAGCGACAATAACAGTATTGAGTTCGAAAAATTATGGTAAGATAACAAACATTATGATTGGCGAACCGGAATCGGCAATAAAAATAGGCACAAAATTCAAACATCTTAATTTTACATTTATTTCAGAATATAATTATGGAACTCTTCGAGATATATATAATTATTATAACATTGACATAAAATATTTTGGAGATAATGAGCAATCAGCAAACATTGCTTCATTGGTGATGACCAATGAAAAAACAATAAAGGGTGTTAAAAATTGTGGTAATATAAGTGTATATGGTTCTGGTGTTAACACTTCTACAAATATTGGTGGAATTGCTGTCGAAAATGTTGGAGGTGAAATAATTGCAGCTGCAAATACCTCAAAAATAACGGCGGCAGATACAATTTGCAATATTGGTGGCATTGTGGCTTATGTTACACACAAAGGGAAAACAGGAAGTTTATCATATTGTTATTCAACAACCGAATTTGACGTATATAGCACTAGAGATATTGGTTCGTTTGTTGTTGGCGGTTTGATTGGCCTTAACGAAACAATAAATTTTGAAATTAGTTATTCGTATGCGGATATAACCAAGCCGGCTAGTAGTCAAACAACAATTTATCAAATTTTAGGAAAAACTACAGATATTAAAGCTTTAAGCGTTTATTATAAATCCTCAGAAATTTCAGGAGCAGAAAGAGACTTTAATGGTGTAGAATACTACAACAACATTGCAGATATAATTGCGGTTGAAGGTATGTCAAAAGACAACGAACTATACACATTTGATGAGACAACTGGTTCATTGCAATGGGAAAGTGTATTTGAAGCAAGCTGGCAAGAAGTTGTAGAATAATGGTCATAACGCTGCAAGAGTTTTTGCAAATATTTGACTATAAAAAAATCTTAAATTAACAAAAACAGCCAAGGTTAAATTTTAGCCTTGGTTGTTTTTTGATTAAAATTTATGCTTTGCTTGAAATATTAAGTTTTATGTGTTACAATACTACGAATTTGTGAAAAATAGGAGAAATTAAATGGTTAATGTAAGCAATGTGAGTTTGCAATTTGGTAGCAGAGTTCTGTTTAAAGAAGTTAATTTAAAGTTTACCAAAGGCAACTGTTATGGAATTATTGGTGCAAATGGTGCGGGCAAATCCACATTTTTAAAAATTTTAACTGGCGAAATTGAGCCAAACAAAGGCGAGGTTACAATCACCCCCGGCGAAAGAATGAGCGTTTTAAAACAAAACCAAAACGCTTATGACGAGCATACTGTTTTGGAAACAGTGCTACTTGGCTACGAAAGATTGATGGAAGTTGCAAGGCTTAAAGACGAACTTTATGCAAAGCCAGACTTTAGCGAACAGGACGGCATTTTGGCTGCCGATTTAGAGCAAGAATATGCCGATATGGGTGGCTGGGAAGCAGACGGCAACGCAAAAACTTTGCTAAAAAACATTGGCATAGAAGAAAAGCATTTTGATACACTAATGGCGGATATGGACCCAAAGGCAAAAGTTAAGGTGCTACTTGCCCAAGCGTTGTTCGGCAATCCAGACATTTTGGTGTTGGACGAACCAACCAACAATCTAGACTTTAAAACTTGCCGTTGGCTAGAAAACTTTTTGTTGGAGTTTGAAAACACTGTTATTATTGTTTCGCACAATCGTCACTTTTTAAACAAAGTTTGTACACATATTTGTGATGTTGATTATGGCCAAATTAATATGCTTTTAGGAAACTACGATTTCTGGTATGAAACATCTCAATTAATTGCAAAACAATTAAAAGATCAAAACAAAAAAGCCGAACAAAGAGCCAAAGAATTAAAAGACTTTATTGCGCGTTTCTCTGCAAATGCAAGCAAGGCAAAACAAGCAACATCGCGCAAGAAAGAACTCGAAAAATTAACAATTGAAGATTTTAAAATTTCTTCAAGAAAATACCCATACATCAACTTTGATTTTGAACAAGAAATAGGCAAAGAAATTTTGGTGGTTAAAAACTTAACCAAAAAAGGTTATTTTGAAAATTTATCATTTAGTATGGCAAAAGATGACAAGGTTGTAATTATGGCAAACAACAGCCTTGCGCCAACAGTGCTTTACAACATTTTAATGGGCTTAGATACTGCCGACAGCGGAACAATCAACTGGGGTAAAACAATAAAAACTGGTTACTTGCCACAAAACAACAACTCATATTTTGAAGATTGCCATTTGTCAATTGTGGACTGGCTAAGGCAATATTCAAAAGACCAAACCGAAAGCTTTATTCGTGGCTGGCTTGGCAGAATGTTGTTCTCTGGCGAAGAGACTTTAAAAGAAGTTAATGTGCTATCTGGTGGTGAAAAAGTGCGCTGTATGATGGCAAAAGCAATGTTAAATGGTGGCAACTTTATAATTTTAGACGAGCCTACCAACCATTTAGATTTGGAAAGCATTACAGCATTAAACAAAGGTATGATAAACTATCGTGGATGTATGTTGTTTACAACTCATGACCAAGAAATAATCGAAACAGTTGCAAACCGTGTTATTGACATTGTTTCACCAACCGAAATTTATTGCAAGATGATGACCTATGAAGAATATATGAATGAGAAGCATAGTTCATAAAAACACAACAAAAACATAGATAATAAAAACACAACAAAAACATAGGTAATAAAAACACAACAAAAACATAGATAATAAAACAAAAAAATACCGATTTTTAATATCGGTATTTTTCAGAGTGAAGACAATAAAAAATTTTACTAGAAATGTCAAAGTGTTGCCTGCTTAGGCTCCCCCTACCTTAAGGGGGAGCTGTCGGCAATTAGCCGACTGAAGGGGTGTTTGTCCTATTGAAATTCTAAAAATTCCTTTATTTTCAAGCAGTCAAACACCCCTACCTCGTCAATGCACAGCCTTTTGGCTTCAATTTTGCTAGTTGCAAAATTTTTGCTTTATGGCTGGCATTTCCTCTCCCCCAAAAGTCCACTAATGTTGGGGCTTTTCGGGGTCCCCCAAAGGGCTGCCACCTCCTCGCCATATCGGTAGGGGGAGGCTTTTCTAAAAAATGCCAAAAGAAAAAGACAAACTAAATAAAAACCATAGTTTGCCTACACACTGAAAAAGAGTATAGGCTTTATATGCCTATACTCTTTTGGTTTTTAGGCACTATACAAATACGAATTCTTATTTTGTGGTACTATATGAGGTGCCATAAATTTTTTCTAAGTATCTTTCGCAAACAAGCTTTTGCATCAATTCTTCTTTTGGGGTTGGAATGTAAACGCCAAATTGAAGTCTGTGGCAAAACTCCTTGTTTTTGAGTGATATTTTAAAACATTTGAAAAATATGTTGATATATGTTATACTATTAGTAGTTACACAAAAGGAGTGCAAAGTTTTCTTTGCTAAAAATATGAATTTTCAAGAAATTTTTAGTCAGCCACTTGCCGACACAAAGGAGCTTAGCCCCATTGTGCTTGCCTTTGTTGGTGATGGTGTGCATACGCTTTATGTTAGAGATAGGGTTGTAAAAAACAGCAACTTGCTTGTAAACAGTTGCCATAAACTCAGCAGCAAACACTGCAACGCAAAAGCGCAGGCTGGCAAGCTGGATGTTATAAAAGATATATTGACAGAAGAAGAGCAAGACATTGTACGCCGTGCGCGCAATGCAAAAGTGAACAACATTGCAAAAAATGCCGATTTAGAAACTTACAAAAAAGCAACATCTTTTGAAGCGCTTGTTGGCTATTTATATTTAAAGGGCGACTATAAAAGACTCAAACAAATTTTGGATATGTAAAAAGGGAGAAAAATATGTTAATTGAAGGAAAAAACGCCATACTAGAGGCACTACAAAACAATTTGACCATAAATAAATTAATGATTCAAAACAACCTAAGCGATAATGCAAGCAATCAAATTATTAAGCTTGCAAAAAGCAAAGGTGTTAGAATTGACTTTGTTTCTAAAGATGTTCTAGACAAAAAAACAAGAAATCGTCATCAAGGCTTTATTTGCGAAACAACCGATTTTGCATACTTTGAGGTTGACGACATTTTAAACAATGCCAAAGCAAAAAATGAAGACCCATTTATTGTTATTTTGGACGGAATAGAAGATCCACACAATTTTGGCGCAATAATAAGAACATGCGAATGTGCTGGCGTTCATGGAATAATTATTCCACAGCATAGGGCATGTGCGGTAAATGATACAGTTGTTAAAACAAGCGCAGGCGCCACTGCCAATATGACAATTGCAAGGGTTAACAACTTAAACAACACAATAAAATATTTGCAAGAAAATGGTGTTTGGGTTTATGCATTAGAAACAGGAGGGAAACAAATGACCACTGTCAACCTTAAAGGCTCTGTCGCCATTGTTGTTGGTAGCGAAGGAAAAGGCATAAGCCGTTTAACAAAAGAAAATTGTGATGACATTGTAACCATTCCACTAAAAGGCAAGGTGAACAGCCTCAATGCGAGTGTTGCCAATGCCATTGTTGTTTATGAAATTGTAAGACAAAGGCAATAAATAATTCTTGCAAAATCAAATTTATTAAATCTAAAGGCAAATTATGTACAAAAATTTATCAGATGAGGAAATTTTGGATAAGTATAAGCAAGGTGATGAATATGCCTTGGATTTTTTGCTGTATAAATATAAATCACTTGCAAGCAAAATTGCACGCAGTTATTTTTTGATAGGTGCAGAAAGTGAGGATATGTTGCAAGAAGCAATGTTGGGGCTTTATACAGCCTGCAGAACTTTTGTAAAAGGTATGTCCGCTTTTAAGTCGTTTGCCACTTTATGCATAACAAGGGCGGTACAAAGTGCAGTAAAAAGTGCAAATCGCCAAAAAAACAAACCGCTTAATGATTATCTAACTTTAAACAATCAAGGTGCGGTAATTTTTGACGCAAACGAAGATCAAGACGAAGATTTGGTTATTTACATTCCATCAAATACTCTCGACCCAGAAAAAGCACTATTAAAAGAAGAAGAAAAACAAGAAATTAACAACATGATAAATGAAAATTTATCTAACAAAGAAAAAAAAGTGTTTCAACTATATTTGCAAGGTTTATCATATAGCGAAATTGCTGAAAAACTTGGAGAAACCACAAAGTCGGTTGACAATGCAATTTCAAGAACAAAAAAGAAACTGGAAGAAGTACTAAAATAGTTATTAGAAAGCACTAGGAATTAACCTAATGCTTTCAGCGTGTAGACAATAAGAAAATTTTACTAGAAATGTCAAAGTGTTGCCTGCTTAGGCTCCCCCTACCTTAAGGGGGAGCTGTCGGCAATTAGCCGACTGAAGGGGTGTTTGTCCTATTGAAATTCTAAAAATTCCTTTATTTTC
>SVIU01000041.1 GCA_015069335.1 Clostridiales bacterium | reverse complement strand
ACCCGGGACCCCATGATTAAAAGTCATGTGCTCTACCAACTGAGCTAGTGAACCACACAATGTTTGTCGTTTGATTAACGACCTTGTTATGATATCATATACTTATAGAATTGTCAACAAATATTTTAATATTTTTCAACAATTTTACATAAAAATTCAAAAGTTAAATATAATATATTTATGAATATTAACATTAAGAAATATGCAAAGTTGTTGTTTATAACAATGGTGAGTATATGTTTGGTGCTAATATTCATTTTTTATTTTTGTTTTTATCCGTTAAAATATAAAACAACAATTCAAAAATATTCAAGTGAGTTTAATGTAAAAAACTATGTGGTTGCAAGTGTAATTTGTGTTGAGAGTGGTTTTGATAATAATGCGGTGAGCAGCAAAGGAGCAATCGGGCTTATGCAACTTATGCCGTCAACAGCCCAGTGGCTGGCCCAAAAGCTTGGTGAGGATTACAGCGAGCAAAAGTTATATAATGCAGAATTTAATATAAAACTTGGCACATATTATTTGAGTTATTTATTGCAAAAATTTAAAAATGAAGACACCGCCATAATTGCCTACAACGCAGGTGAGGGGGTTGTTTCGCTTTGGCTAAAAAATAGTGAGTATTCTTTGGATGGCAAAGTTGTAAACAACATCCCCTATACAGAAACAAAAAAATACCTTGCAAAAGTAAATCGTTTAAAACAAATTTATTTTGCAAGGTTTTAAGTTATTTGTCTTCTTTAAACATATCAATTTGATTTTCTAAAATTTCTTCATGATCGCCGGGCAAATCTATGTCGGCAAGGGTTTCTTGACCAATGTCATAGTTGTTTACCGGTGGTAAAGTTTTAGTAATTATCGGCGCTGAATTCTCGTTTGGAGGCAGCGTCGTTTTTATTGAGCCAGACATAACAAGTGATGCTTTTGCGCAAGCCGGGCCGATAAGTTCATATAGCACACTAGACGCCAAAATGATTGTGAGAATTGTGTCGCCAATTGCGGTTGGCAAAACTCTTTGTGCCAAAAAGGCAAGACCAATTGCAACGCCGGCTTGAGGAATCAATCCTAGGCCCAAATATTTTTTGTGCGACAATTGCGATTTTGCCACAACCGAGCCAGTAACCGAGCCAACATATTTTGCAAGAAACCTCACAAGAGTATAAACAACTCCAATTATGCCAACCGTTTTTAAAGAGGCAAGCTTTAGGTTCATTCCACCCAAGATAAAGAAAATAGACATAATAGGTGGAGTAAAACCGGTTAGGTCTTTATATAGTTTTTTGTCTTTTGTAAAGTTTATATACGTAGCGCCAAACACCATACATGCAATGTCTGCACTGATAGAAACGGCAGAGCATATTCCAGCAAGGCCAAGTAGCATTGCCACCAAAAGAATCAAACGATTATCAAAACTTCTGGTTGGCACCGAAAGGAGCTTGCCAAGAATAATACCAAACACAAAGCCAAGAAGTATTCCGCCAAGGTTGTACAAAATTGGCAGCAAAATATCAATTGTTGTTATAGCACCAATGCTTATTGAATTTATTATTGAAGTCGCAACACCAAAAGCAAAAATGCAAATAACATTTCCATAAGCAATAACTTGAAGTAGCGTTTCAACAAAGTCGCCTTTGGCATTGTATTGTTGAATGGTCAGCATTGTGCTTGCTGGAGCGGTGGCAATGGCAAGTATTGAAAGCACAACCACAAAAGCCCAGTCCAAGCCAAAAATAAGTTTTAGTGTTAGCATCATAAGTGCAACGGTAATAAGCACCTCAAACAACGTTATTTTTAGTGCCTTTTTGGCACCTTTTTTAATAACTTGAGTAGTAAAAAATTTACCAACGCTAAAAGCAATAAAAGTCATAGCAATGTCACTTACAAAGCCCATTCCATCAACAACCGTTTGTGGAATCAAACCAAGCACCGATGGCCCTATTATTATGCCCGCAATAATAAACCCAGTAACGTTTGGAAATTTAAGCCTTTTGGTTATGCGGGTTATCAAAAACCCTGCAAGAAGCATAAAACACAACGAGAGTAATATTTGTGTTTCATAAGAAAAATTATATTTTGCGTAAAAGTCGCTTATAAATGTCATAGTAATATCCTTTTGAATATTATATAACAAACAAAACAAAAAAGATAAGCATTTACAAAAAAAATATGAGCATATGCCCATATTTTTTTAATTTTTTGTTTTTATTTGCGTTTTGCTTTTGAAGATGCCTTTTTTCCAGCTTGTGTTTTTTTGTTAAGTTTGTCTTTTTTATAGGCTTCTTCTTTGGCAATTCTTTCTTTTTTTGCTTTTTCAATCATAAGTTTGTGTTGGATTGAAAGTAGATATTCAGCAGTGTTCATGCTTGCAATTTCTTTTTCATAACTGATAATTCTGTTTTCAATAGCAGTGCGAAGTTTTGCATATTGTTTAAACTCACGCTCGGTAGATTTTGAAACGCCTTGAGCTCTATTGGTTCTAGTTGCTTTAACTTGTTCTTTATGAACTTCGTCAATATGTTCAAGTTCGGCTTTCATTTCTTTAATGCGTTCGTTCAAAGTAGCAATTTCGTTATTTCTTTGAGTTTCAGCTTCCATACGGATCATATCTCTAGCAACAACATTTTCTCTGTCGTAGTCGTTGATTTTGCGTTTTTCCCATTTTTTGATTTTTACTTTTTTCATAAAGTGAGCAACAAGTGCAAGTATCAAAGCTACAACCAACAAAATAGAAGGAATTGCAACCCACAAATAGTTCATATTTGCAGTTGATGTTGTATTATCAGAATCATCTTCTTTTGTATCAGTGTTGCCAATAAACAAGTTGTATGCATTGTCTTTGTTGTTTAGTTGATCCAAGTATTCTTCTTTTTCAATTTTTGTAAATGTGTAATTATCAAAGAATGCAATACCGCTTGATGATTGATCTAAACTCACAAGCGCAAATTGTAAGTTGATTGTTTTAGCTTCTGTAGTAGCAACATAAATTGTGTATGTTTTCCATTCTTGGTTAGAAACAATGCCTTCCCATTTTTCTTCCAAGCCCTTTAATGCAAACACAGCACCAAATTTGTTGTTTTGATTTTGCTCTGGAGCATTAATGCCTTGAGTTTGAATATCAATAGTAAATTTGTAATAACTGTCAGCGCTTAAAGACAAACCGTCTTTTGCAGTCAATGAATATGTTGCTTGATCCATGGTTTGAATCATCATCATATATGTCAATGCGCGATTTTCAGTTGTAGAGTTTGTAACATTATATGCATCTTCTTCGTCTTTGCCATCTATAATTCCGCCAAAGGCAACATCCAATGCATTGCCACCACTTTGTTGTCCAGCATCTAGGTTGCCAGTGTAACGAAGGGCAGTAAACAAGCCATCTTTTCCGTCGTCAACAAGGTTAAAGTTTCCTTCTTGGAAGTCAAGCACATTGTTGTGTTCTGCAATTTCTGCATAAGCCTGTTCAGAAAGTTCTTCTTTTGTCAAAATTACGTTGTCAATGTAAACAAGAGCACTTACGGGATCTGCCTCATTACCCAACGATAATGTTAAAGACAAAGTATTTGAATAAGATTTTGTGTTGATATAAACAGTGTAAGTCAACCATTTTTGGTGCATTAACTCGTCGTCTTTATCAAGAGTGTTTGAATAAATAATATTGTTTGCATCATCGCTTATAGAAACGTTAAAGTTGTCTGTTGAAATGCCAAAGTTATAAGCAAATGACAATTTGTAATAAGAATTTTCGCTTACTTTAAAGCTGCTTGATGTTACTGATTGATAAGCTTCATTAAAGTTGTGCATTAATAAAATGTTGTTTGTGTCAGTTAATGTGCTTCCAAAACCTTGAGGGTTGCCAGGGTTTGCAAAATTGCCAAATTGGTTTTTGTTTGCATCATAAACTGTAGAATTTGTATTAACAACGCCATAATATACATCATCTGCATCAGAAGCAGTGTGTGCCCAGCCAATTGGATCCAATGGATATGTTAAATCTTTTTCAAGTTTTTTAACATCATTAAATGCTGAGTTTGTTATTGTGTAAGAGTTTGGAGATGTTTCAAGCTCTACCTTAACAACTGCGTCGCTTGTTGATGCCGAAGTGTAGTCGTTGTAAGAAACATTTTCTATTCTAATATTATCAAAGGCAACCACTCCGCTTGCTTCTGCAGAAGTAGAGCCAAGCCACAATTCAAGATTGTAAGTAGTAGGGTATAGGTTTCTGCCTTTTACATAAAAGGTGTATGTTGTGTAGTTATTTGTTAAAGCATTGCTTTTGTTTGAAGAAATTGAAATTTCTTTGCTAACAGGAGCGATTGCTTTAATTGTTTGGTCGTTGAAATCTTTTACATCTTTTTCTACAAATTTAAAGAAAGCATTGCCACTTAGTGGTGAGCTCACTTTTGCATTTGCAGAAATTTTTACTATGTCGTGCATTGCAAGTGTCAAGTCTTTGCTTTTGTAACCAATAGCGCCTGTGGCATCGTCTAGTGTATACATTACAAATGCGCTAGTGTTGTTTTTTGATAAGTCTGTGTTGTTGCTTTTGTTAAAACCTTCATATTTAGAAATGCCTTCGTGTTGAGCAATTTCCAAAGCGTTAAGGTTTAAAATTTTTGCATAGCTTCCAACTTTTAATTCGTTGATTCTTGTCCAGTCGGCAAGTGAATTTGTTTCAAAGTTTGCATTAATGCCTTCAACCAAAGTGCTTTCATCCAAGTCTACAACTTTAAATCTTGCATTTTGTGCATCTACTGGGTCAGATGGGACATCAGAAATTTCATTTTGAGAAATTTGAGAAACTTCAACATTATCAAAGAATACGGCACCAGTAGAAGTGTTGGCAGGTTTTGAACCCAACCACAATTCTAAGTTTACGCTTTGTGCTTTATAGCCAGTTGAAATATAAAAGGTGTAATCTGTCCATTCTCTTGCATCTTGATAATCAATTTGTTCAAACGCAACTTCTTGATCAAGGCCAGTTACATAAATTGAAGCATTTGCACCGCTTAAAACTTTTGTGTACACTTTTATTTTATAACTTGAATAAGCAGAAAGTGAAATATCAGAAGACCTTTTATAATATTGTGATTTTGGTAATGTGTCCTTATCATTTTTAGAGTTGATCATTAAAACATAATCATCAAGCCCTTCAATTTTTTTAGGAACTTGGTCTACCGAAAGGTTAAAAGACTCATTTTCATAGTCATTCAAATTGATTGTTCCGCTGGTTGCATTGTTGTCAGGACCTTTTGTCCAACCAGTTGGATTTTGATATAGTGATGACGAGTTGCCGTTGTAGGCAAAGTCCAAATTGGTCAAACCCGAAACAGCGGTCGAAGCCGCAAAGGCTGGTTTAACATTCAAAAAAACTCCAAACGAAAAGCACAAACATAATGCCATTATAGAGAAAACTGCACAGAGCAATTTTTTTGTAATTTTAACTTTTTTTGTCATAATACTCCCTCGCATAAAATTTAACTTTGTAAGTATATACTATATTTCCAATAAAATCAAATATTTTTTAAAACTATGCAAACAATATTTGTATGAAAAGTCAAAAATTTAACTCAAAATCAATTTTGAAGTATGTTTTTTCTGCCCTAGTGGGGTTTATTAATGGTTTTTTTGGTGGGGGTGGAGGTCTCATTTGCGTTCCAACGCTAGAAAAAGTTTATGGACTACATACCAAAAAGGCTCACGCAACGGCCATTAGTATAATGTTGCCGCTAAGTATAGCAAGTTCGGTTGTTTATCTTTTAAACAACAAAATTGATCTGCCAAACGCTGGGGTGATTACTGCTGGAGTCATTTTGGGCGGACTTATAGGAGCTTATGCTTTAAAAAAATGCAACGAACATATAATAAGGTGGCTGTTTGTGGCAATCCTAATTGCAGCTGGTGTAAAAATGATAGTTTAAAGGAGATGTATAATGCAATATGTTTTGCTTGCCCTTGCGGGAATTGTTTCTGGAGTGCTGGGTGGAATGGGAATGGGTGGTGGAACTTTGCTGATTCCATTGTTGACAATTTTTTTTAGCTTTAATCAAAAGGTGTCTCAAGGTTTAAACCTTATATCGTTTTCTGCTATGGCTTTAATAGTTTTATTTATTCATATAAAAAACAAGCTGATTGACGGAAAAGTAGCTGTCAAATTTGCAATTGTAGCCGTAATTACATCTATAATTGGGGCGTTTATTGCCAATTTAGTCAATACAAAAATTTTAAAAATTGCCTATGGTGCACTATTGATTTTGGTGGCAATTTTTCAAGCTGTTCAAGAAATAAGAACGCTCAAAAACAAAAAGCAAAAGTAAAAAGTGTGTTTTTTGTCAAAAAATATCTTAAAATGCACAAAAAAATTAGACAGAATTTTGGTTTAGTGTTATACTAAATTCCAAATGGAGGCTCTATGGCAGCAAAAACAAAAACTGGCAAAAGCACTTTTGGCAAGGTCTGTGGAATCCTTGTTGATATTTTTATTGTTCCAATTATGATAGTTGCATTTATATGTGCATTAATTATGTCATCTGCAAAAGCAAACGGCAAAGTTCCATCAATTTTAGGCAATTCAATTGTTACGGTTAGGTCGGGCAGTATGGCTCCAGCTTATAACATAGGAGATGTGCTCATAATTGATCAATCCATAGACAAGGGAGATATAAAAGTTGGTGAAAACATTGCCTTTTGGGGTCCTAAAGCAAGTGGATATTTAGATGAAAACGGCAATTCAATTGTGGTTTTTCATAGGGTAGTAAGAATAATTTATGTTGATGATGGCGATGGTGATAAAATAAAAACCTTTGTTTGTCACGGTGATGCCGCAGCAGAGTTAGACTATGTTCTTGCCGGCAACGGCGATGGAGATTATATCCAAACCGAAAATGGCTGGGAGCTTGACACTGAAAACGGAACGCATGTTGTAAAATTATTAAATGACAATGATACAACAAGCAGTGATTCGTACAATGAATCAGAATTGGGATCAGAGCCAAAAGATCCTTTAGCTACACTTCAATATGTCACAGAAGAATTTGTTGTTGGAAAATTAAAAAGCAAGGCAGGGCCATTTGTTTCCGGACTAATAGGTTTCTGTACATCTTCAAACGGAATAATCTTATTGGTTATTATTCCTTCACTTTTGATGCTTGCATTGGTTGTTGTGGGCATTGCTCAAGAATCTAAAAAAGCAAAAAAAGAACGCGAAGATCAATATGCTTATGCACAAGCGCTTTCAGGCAAGGCGGGTGCCGAAGATGCGGAACTCACACAACTTGAAGCCATGTTAGACAGTGATCAAACTGATAAGAAAAAGCCAAAGGCAAAGCAAAAACAAGACGCTAAGCCACAAGATGAACAACCTATATTGCCAGATGAAAAAGAAAGCAAAACAACAGAAGTTGTTGTCAATGAAATAATACAAAATCAAAATACAGAAACTGCAAAACCAGTTGTTGAAAAACCAGAAAAACCAAAGGCTCAAAAAGCGCCAGCAGAACCAAAGGCTGCTCCAGCTAAGGCGCCGGCAAAAGCAGAGGCAACAACCTCGTCGCCAAAGGCTAAACCAAAGGCTGCTCCAGCCAAAGTGGAAGCTGCACCAAAAGCGGAACCAAAGGCAGAGGCAAAAGCCGCACCTGCAAAAGCTCCAACCGCTCCAAAGGCAGAGACCAAAGTTCCAGCAAAAACGCCTGCAGCACCTAAAACTGCTCCAGCCAAAGAAGAGACAAAAACGCCTGCAGCACCTAAAACTACTTCAGCCAAAGAAGAGACAAAAACACCTGCAGCACCAAAGGCTGCACCTGCAAAAGCCCCAACTGCACCAAAGGCTGCTACAGTCAAAGAAGAGCAAAAGGCTCCAGCTGCACCAAAAACACCTGCAGCGCCAAAGGCAGAACCTAAGGTTGCACCTGCAAAAACCCCAGCAGCACCAAAGGCTGCTCCGGCAAAAGCTCCAGCTGTTCCAAAGGCTCCGCCAAAAGCTTAATCAAACAAATCAAAAACACATCTTGCAAAAGGTGTGTTTCAGACTGAAGACAAACTATGGTTTTTATTTAGTTTGTCTTTTTCTTTTGGCATTTTTTAGAAAAGCCTCCCCCTACCTTAAGGGGGAGGTGGCAGCCGTATGGCTGACGGTAGGGGTGTTTGACTGCTTGAAA
>SVIU01000040.1 GCA_015069335.1 Clostridiales bacterium | reverse complement strand
GCCGACAGGCATATCGCCTTTCACTATTCACTTTTCACTCGTTTCGCAAGAAACGTGAGTCCCAAAATCGATTCTCGCTTACAGTTTACCCCCCCCCGCAAGGATGTCGGGCAAATTTTAAAAATGTTTTATAAACATCTTTAATTACATATATTTTACATACTTTTGTGATGTAAGTCAATTAATTTACATCACTTTATGATATAAATTTTTTATGAATATTTCTAAGATAGTTGGTTTACATTTAAAGGAGGCTCGGAAGCAAAAGGGGTTAACACAAACTCAGGTCGCAAATATTTTTAATATGACTCAACAACAATATTCGCGTTTTGAAAATGGAGTATTTGAGCTTAACTATCAGCAAATTTTAGATGTTTGCAAACTTTTTGAAATAACGCCAAATGAATTACTTATTGTTGATAGTAAAATTATCTGTTGAAAATTTTTACCAATTAAAAAAAATATATTCGTCCGGAATATATTTTTTTTGCATATTTATTAAATTTAAACTTTTTTTGTATCTTTTAATGTTATTGTTCTATTAAACACAAGTTTTTCTGGTCTTGAGTCTTGGTCTAGACAGAAATAGCCGTTTCTTACAAATTGATATCTTTCTTCAAAGTCAAAATCAATATCTTCTACATAACAATCTTCTAGCACTATTTTTGAATTTGGATTTATTTTATAACCATCGGTTGCTCTTTCTTGACCTTCTACCTCTTCAGCCGACTCTTCATCAATTAGGTTTTCAAAAAGCCTACATTCAATTTTGTGTGCATGTTTAGGATTTACCCAATGTATTGTCCCCTTAACTTTTTTGGTGCAACCACTGCCCGATTTTGTTTCTGGATCATAAGTACAATAAATTGTTGTTACTTTGCCATTTTCATCTTTTTCAAAACTTTCACATTTTAAGATATATGCGCCCATCAACCTAACTTCGTTGCCAGGGTAAAATCTAAAATATTTTGGAATTTGGAATTCTGAAAAATCTGCTCTATCAATCAAAAGCTCTTTGCCAAAGTAATATGTTCTTTTTTCGCTTTGTTCTTTTTGTGGATAGTTGGTAAGTTCAACTGCTTCTTCTTTGCCATCTTCCCAGTTGGTTATAACAAGTTTAACGGGGTCCAAAACAGCCATAACTCTGTATGCCTTTTCGTTTAGTGTGTTACGAACAAAATGTTCCATAAAACTTGGTTCTATTAATGAAACAGCTTTGCTAACACCAGTTGCTTTTACAAAATTTTTTAAACTCTCTGGCAACACACCACGCCTGCGAAGCCCACGAATGGTGTAAAGGCGAGGGTCGTCAAAGCCGGTAACCTTGCCTTCGTTTACAAGTTGTTTAATAAATCTTTTGCCAATTATTGCACCTTTTATATATAAGTTGGAATATTCAATTTCTCGTGGATGATTTTCAATACCACTGTTTTCTACCACCCAGTTATATAGTGGGCGATGATCTTCAAACTCAGGTCCACAGATACTAAATGTAACACCCTCTAAGGCATCATCAAGCGGATGAGCAAAGTCATAAGTTGGATAAATGTTCCAACTCGTGCCTATTCTTTGATGGTGCAAATATTGAATTTTGTAAATAACAGGATCTCTCAAGTTCATATTTGGACTTGCCATATCAATTTTTGCACGCAAACATCTTGTTCCTTGTTCAAACTCACCATTTTTCATTCTTTCAAACAAGTCTAGATTTTCTTCTATGCTTCTATCTCTATATGGACTATTTTTGCCCGGCTCGGTAAAAGTTCCACGATAAGCGGTAACTTCGTCTGGTTTTAGATCACAAACATACGCTTTGCCTTCTTTAATAAGCTTTACAGCAACTTCATAGTTTTGTTGGAAATAATCGGTTGCGTAGTGAATTTTGTTCCAATGGTAGCCAAGCCATTTTACGTCTTCTTGAATAGCGTCAACAAACTCTTGACATTCTTTGCTTGGGTTGGTGTCGTCATAGCGCAAATTGCAAACACCACCAAATCGTTCTGCAATGCCATAATTTAACATAATATTTCTTACATGACCTATATGCAAATAACCACTTGGCTCTGGCGGATGACGAGTTTGCACTCGGTTTGCTTTGCCTTCGCGGATGTCTTCTACAATATAGTCTTCAATAAAATTTTCCGGTGTAATGTTTTCCATAAATAAAATTCCTTATTATAAATTTTAAATCTAGTTATGTGCTTTGATGCGTGACAAGTCACGCAGTGAATAGTGAATAGCATTTCTATCGAAATGCGTGAATAGTGAATAGTTGATGATAATTTTTAATTATTTCATTTTAAATAATTTTTCATACTAACGAGTTCGAAACACATCTTCCAGTCTTTTTTTTAGTCTGGTGACCATTTCAAATTGTCCGCTTTTTTTCTAGCGAGCGAAGTTTTTGATTTAAGCCAATTGTGAGCGACTTTTGCATTGTGGCGATGAGACGAATGTCACACTTCGCCCAATGCAACCAAAGCGAACAATGCTTAAATTAAAACGAGCGAGCCTTTATTTCATAAGCGGAAACAACACAACATCTCTAATTGATGGTTGGTTGTAAATTAACATAAGTAGTCTATCAAGTCCACAGCCAAGACCAGAAATTGGTGGCATACCATGTTCCATAGACAACATAAAGCTTTCGTCCAAATCCATTGTTTCGTCATCACCTTGTTGTTTTGCTACGAGTTGGTCTTCAAATGCTTTGCGTTGTTGAATTGGGTTAACAAGCTCTGAATATGCCTTGCAAAGTTCGGTTCCCATAACAACCACTTGGAATACGTCAATAATTCTCTCATCGCCGTCATTTCTTCTTGCAAGAGGAATTAACGCTGCTGGATAGTTGTAAAGAATTGTTGGTTGTTGGATGTTTTCACGAATTTTCTTTTTGTATACAAAGTCAACAATTTGCGAAATTGATTTATAATCTTCAAGTTCTGCAAAAGTAAACAAACCCTTGTCGACAATTTTTTGTTTGAAAGTTTCTGGGTCGGTTTCAGCAAGGAAATCAAAACCAAAAATTTCTCTCATTGTTTCTACATAGTTGATTCTGTCAAAATTTTCTTTGCCAAAATCCAAAACTACGCCGTCTTTTTCTATGGTTGTTTTGCCTGTTAGTTCAAGCAATAAGTTTTTAATAAAGCCTTGGAAAAATTTGATGTTGTCTTCAAAATTCCAATAAGATGCGTACCATTCTACTTGAGTAAACTCTTGCAAGTGTTGAGTGTCCATACCTTCGTTTCTAAAACATTTTGCAACTTCAAAAACCCTGTCAAAGCCACCGGCAATGCATTGTTTTAAATATGTTTCTGGAGCAATACGCAAATTGCACTCTTTATCTAGTGCATTGTGGTGAGTAAAGAAAGGTCTTGCACTTGCACCACAAACAGCAGTTTGAAGAATTGGAGTTTCGACTTCTAAAAAGCCGTTTTCGCCAAGATATTTTCTAATAAAGCCTAAAAGTTTGCTTCTGCCAATAAATACTTGCCTTGCCTCTTCATTTGATATTAAATCTAAATATCTTTGGCGATATTTTGCCTCTAAATCTGTAAGTCCATGAAATTTTTCTGGGAGCGGTCTAAGCGCCTTAGATAATAATTCAACTTTAAAAGCCTTAACTGTAACTTCGCCAGTTTGAGTTTTATAAAGTTCTCCCTCTACACCGACAAAGTCGCCAATGTCTATCATTTTTTTGTAAAAATCATATGCTTCTTGGTCTAATTCGTTAATGCCAACACTAACTTGAATTTTTGACATTAAATCTCTAATTTGCATAAAGCCAAATTTGCCCATTACACGTCTAAAAACCATTCTGCCAGCAACTCTAACACGAGTGCCTTCTGCTAATTCTCTAGCATCTTCGATTGTGTGCGTTCTGTCAAATTTTTCTTTGTAAACAACTTGGCCTTGTTGTTCAATATTTTTAATTTTTTCTCTTCTAATATCAACTTCGTTTGATAATGTTTGTGTGTTGTTTTCCATTTTGTTTCCTTTTATTATACCAATTTTTTTACATATGCGCGCCTGCGCCTATGTTGTTCGTGTTTAAAATATTGCCATAGCGAAATGTATTAGCATAAAAATACAATTATACTAATGTTGAAAATTATACACTAATTAAAAACTTTTTTCAACCTTTTAAAATACTATTTTTTGTCCAATAAAAATATTTTTGCCATTCAATATTGTTTTTAGCTCATTTTGCGTAATATTTAGCTTTTGTGCAATTTTTGGAATTGTGTCAAGTGGCTTAACAACATATTCTCTTTTGCCTTGTGCGCAAAAAGTTTGCAAATGCACACACTCACCAATTCGAACTGTTTTCCCTGTTTTTTCTTTTATAAATTCAACATCTTCTTGACATTCAACAAATATATTTTTATGTGGCAATATTTCAATTCTCATAAATCCCTCCTAAAATAATTGCATATGATCAATTTGCTTTTAATAAATATATACTATGAAATCGCTTTTTAAAACCGTATTTATTATTGTAATTTTTTCTGCAATCACTCGCGTTATTGGATTTTTGTTTAGAATTTATATGTCGCGTACAATTGGCGCTGAAAGTTTAGGACAATATCAAGTGAGCTTTTCAGTTTTTATGGTACTGCTCACCGTTGTTTCAAGTGGCTTGCCATTTATTGTTAGCAAACTAACTGCAAAATATAGAACAACTCGCGACAAAAAATCCGAGCAAAAAATGGTAACTGCCTCGCTTGTTATTGCTGTTGTTTTAAGCATTGTTTTGTGTGGTTTGGTGTTTGCTTTTATGCCTGTCTTAAAACTGGTTTTTGCAGATGATAAGTGCATAACCTTACTGCTTATTTTACTTCCCGCACTTGTTTTTTCTTCTGCATATTCAACAATACGTGGCAACATTTGGGGACAAAATAAATATTTTTCACTTTGCGCAACCGAACTTTTTGAACAAATTGTTAGAGTGTTTTTGTTTATGATTTTAATAACCGGCACGTTTAAAATGCAAGACGGAGCAACAATTTCTGCCGTTTCTATGACGGGGGCTTGCCTGCTTTCTAGCATTATGGTTATTATTTTATATTTGGCAAAAGGTGGCAAGTTTAAATTTAGCAAAGACAAAGCTCTTTACAAAGACATAATTAAACAATCAGCACCCATAACTGGAGTTAGAATTACTGGAAGCCTTGTACAACCGCTAATTGCGTTGATTGTACCTCTAAGACTTGTTGCGGCAGGCTACACTTCGGCACAAGCGCTCTCGCTTTATGGAGTGGCAATGGGTATGTCTATTCCGTTTTTGTTTATTCCATCAACCATAATTGGCTCGCTTTCTACTGCACTTGTGCCAGACCTTTCTTCTGCTGTAGTAAAAAATGATACCGAATATATCAAAAAACGCGTTGTTAGTGCTATAAAATTTACAATTTTTATTTCTGCTCTTTTTGTGCCTTTATATATGGGCGCTGGCGAAACAATTGGGATTTTCTTTTTTGACAATGCACTTAGCGGAATACTTTTGGCACAAGCCGCCTGGGTGGTTTTGCCACTGGGGCTTACAAATATAACATCATCATTACTAAATTCTTTGGGCTACGAAGTTAAATCAATGGTAAACTACATTGTTGGCGCGGTGATTTTGCTTGTTTCTATTTGGTTTTTGCCAAAAGCAATTGGCATAAATGCACTCATTTTTGGCTTTGGCGGACTGTTTTTGACCACATGCGTCTTTAACTTAAAAATGCTAAAAAAAATATTGGGCATAAAACTCAATATTTCTAAATTTTTAATTTTTACACTTGCCTTTATTGTTCCAAGTGCAAGCATAACCTCGCTTGTTTGCAACCTACTTAATAACTTTATGCCAAAATTCTTTTCGCTTGCAATTTCTTGCACTCTTGGATGCCTCTTTTTTGTACTGCTATATTTTGTGTTTAACCTTATTCAATTCAAAACAATCACTTGCTGGATCGAACAAAAAATCAAGCACCGCAAAGTCAAAAAACTCAAACGCAAAAAAAGAAAACGCATTGCCTTTTTTGTACATAAAAGTTGAAATATGACTCATTAATCTACAATATTTTTTAACTTAAAATAATCGGTTTCAAAAAATTCAACAAATTCCATTTGTAATCCGGCACATATATCATATAGTGTACTAAATTTTATGGTCTTTATATCACCCTTTAAAATTGTACTAATTGTTGATTGTGGTACACCCGACAACTTATATAATTCGTATTGCGTTATACCTTTTTGTTTTATTATTTCTTTTATTCTTTTTGACATCGCTTTTACTAATTTCATACAATATCCTTTCAATACATTGAAGTATGTGTATATATTATGAAATTTTAAATATAAAGTCAATCTTATTGTTTAACTCGCCATTATTTTGTCAAAAATATTTGTTATGATAACCACAATTGTAAGATGTTTTATTGTTTATGTTTTAATTTTGTTTGTGTTTAGATTAATGGGCAAAAGGCAAATTGCACAAATGCAACCTTTTGAGTTTGTTTTGACGCTTATTATTGCCGACCTTGCAACAATACCAATGGCAGAAATGAGTGTGCCGCTTTTAAACGGTGCTGTGCCACTGCTCACATTGGTTGTGTTTCATTTTATACTCACCTCGCTCACAAGGTTTAGCAACAAGTTTAGTCGCTTTATCAGTGGCAAACCGGTGATTGTGATTGACCAAAATGGAATTGTTTATGACTCTCTTAAAAAATTGAACATAACCCTAGATGATTTGTTTGAGTCTGTACGTGGTGCTGGCTATTTTAGTTTTAGCGAAGTGCAATATGCCATTATGGAAACCAACGGCAAGGTCAGCGTTATGCCCAAGCAAGAAAACTCACCCGCAACAAAAGAGGACATCAACGCAAAAATTGAAAATGATTCTCTGCCCCTCACCATAATTTGTGAAGGCAATTTTATGCAAGAAAATTTAAAGTTAAGTGAAAAAGATGAGAAATATTTTGTAAACATTTTAAAAAAAGAAAAAATTTCATCAATTAAAAAAGTTTTGATTTTAACCCTCACGCAAAACGGCGAAATTTATCTACAAGAAAAACAAAAGCCCTGCAAGGTTTTAAATGTGGGGTAAGTTATGAAACGAACAATTGGCGTGGGGATTATTGTGGCTTTTTTGCTTACGCTTTGCGTTTTGGAGCAAGTGCTTGTTAAAAACACTTTGCAAAAAATAAATCAAAACGCAAACAGTTTGTATGACACCGCAATAAAACTAGAAAATGTAAACACAAATGAAATATTAAAAGAATCCGAAAAAATTTTGGCATATTGGGAAAAGAATGAAGATTTGCTTTGTTTTTTTGTAAATCATAAGGATATGCACGAAATGGGCAACGAAATTATCAAAACAATTTCTTATTGCAAAAACAATATAAAAGAAGAATTTTTAACAAGCTTGGAACTTGTAATTTATTTTACATCCACTTTTGATCACATTATGGGTGTGAGTTTGCAGAATATATTTTAAAAAAACATCTCGATAAAAAACATCTCGCAAAAGGAGATGTTTTTTAAGTGAATAGTGAATAATGAATAGTGAATAGTGACGGACGGCTTCGCCGAAATATAATAACTACAAAACCAAAATCAAAATTATTGCAACAATTGCCAAAAATGTAATAATAATAAATCTATTTAAATTGCGTTTATCTTTAAAATTATCAATCTCTTCTTGAGTAAATGTATTTTTTTTGTATTTTTTACGCATTATTTTTAATTTTTTTTGTGCTTTTTTGTATTGCATTTTGTTATAAATATTTTTAAAGAATTGCGCTAGTTTTATGCCAATTGAATTAAAAAATTGCACAACTTGATTTTGTTCTTTTTGCTTTGGCTCATTTTTGTTTAATTCTTTTGTTTTTACAGGAATTCTATTTTTTTTGTTATAAATTTCTCGCTTTTCGGCATCTTTTAAAACATCATAGGCTTGGTTTAATTCAATTAGTTTTTGTTCGGCAAAAATCTTATCACCCGTGTAAGTGTCTGGGTGATATTTTTTTACTTTTATTAAATATGAATTTCTTATGGTTGCTTCGTCTGCGTCATAGTTGCAACCAATAATTTTGTAATAATTTTTTTTCATATTTTCCTAATGTATTTTTTACACCAAATTGCGCATTTTGTCAACAAGCGATTTTTGCTGGGTCGATAGAAAAATTAAATGCAACAAAAAAGAGTATGAAAAAAGTGATTTTTTCGCTAATATGTTTAGTGACCAAACTAACATAAGGAAAAAACCACTATGAAAAATTTACCACATAAGAAAAGA
>SVIU01000039.1 GCA_015069335.1 Clostridiales bacterium | reverse complement strand
CGTTCGACTTGCATGTTTTAAGCACGCCGCCAGCGTTCGTCCTGAGCCAGGATCAAACTCTAATGTTTCGCAAATCACCTGACCTTGTGGCTTCATTTTTGATAAATCAAAAATTTTGCTTGACGGTCGGTGTTTGCTCTTACCCAAAAACTCCATTTCATTGGGAGTTTGTTGGGTGTTTATTCGAATATTAAAATATTCGATTTCACTACATCAATAGTAGTGTTAAAAACATTTTGTTTGATTACATGACTCATATTACGTTCTTTACTGACTTATTCGTAAATTTGGTAAATTGATTCATGTTAATTTCAAAGTTTGTGTTTAACAAATGTTAAACTGTTTTTTTATTTTAAGAAATTAACAGGTATGTTTTGTTTTATTCTACTAAACATCATTAACCTTTTCTATTCTATTAAATTATCATTGTTCTTGCCGCCTTGAAAAACTCTCGTTTTCTTAGCGACTCCCTAATACTAGCACAACGCTTTTATTAGTGTCAACAACTTTTTTAAAATTTTTTAATTTTTTTTATCTTTTTTTACTCTTTTTGACACTTTTTGCAAACACGCGGACTATAGGTGGCGCAAAGCCTTTGTTTTGCTGGCAGTCTTTAAAAATTTCTTATGCAAAACAACGCAAAGTTCTATGTATTTGCCAGCCCCGTCTTTATATTATCTTATTATTTATTATAGTAATATATATACATATTAAATACTTTGCTCTCACATTTCAACAATTTGCCTATTGACAACGCTGGTGTTTTGTTTTATTCTATTTTTACCTAAAAAGGAGAATTTTGATGTATAACAATTTGTTGGTTAATGCTGAAAATGTTTATGTGTATATTTACGAATCAAACAAACTCGCCCTATGTGCCTTAAATCAGCAAGGCGACAGATTGATGATGTTGCATAACAAACAAATTTTTAAACTAAGAGACATTTGCAAATATGACCTTGTTGCTCCAGACGATTGCAAATCTTTTAAACTTTTGGAATTTGGCAAAAAGGTTTTCCCTGTTTTTATTAAACAAGAAGTAACAATTTGCGGCAAACAAAAAAGCTTCTTACAACCAAATGTTGAGCTTTTTAGAGATTTTGCAAATTTTTGCGATTTACCTTATGATGAAATTGCCGACATTTTTAACGCAAAATTCCCAATGACAAAAAAAACATATTTCGTACAGCAATTGCTTGACATTCAAAACAAAATAAACACTGATGTAAACACACTATCAATCAACAACAGTTCATCAATGTTTTTAGATTTTTAAAAGGAAAAATAAAAAATGGCTAAACAACAAATAGTAGAATATGACAACGGCGCAACGCTTATTTATCAAAAACAAAGTTCTTTTAATGGTTATTCTTTTGTGGTCGGCTTTTTGGGCGGTGCACAATTGGATGGCAAGTATAAAGGTATGAGCCACCTACTTGAGCACTTGCTTTTTAGAACACCAACACAAGAAAAAACTCAAGCGCTTTTAAACAACATTTTACAATACTCTATCAACCAAAATGCATACACTTCACGCGACGCCATTTGTGTTGATTTTTCATGTACTTATGACAATGTTCGCTTCGCTCTTGCAAGCGTTATTGGAAATCTTTTAAACAAAAGAAAATTCACTCCCGAACAAATTGCACAAGAAATAGAAATTGTAAAGCATGAAATTGCAATATATAAAGGTGAAGACGAAAAAGATTTGTCCGCAATAAGTTTGCTACTTAGCCAACTTGTTGAATCTGGCCCTAAACAATATGGTAGAAAAGAAATATTAGGAAATCCTCAAACCTTGCACCAAATTACACCAGAAATGTTAAAGGACTATGTTTCAAAATATTTCAACCTTAACAACCTTGTAATTTCGGTAACATCTAACAAATCGCTCGAAAACGTACAAGAATTGATAGAAACATATATCTTCCCAAAACTAAAACCAGCAAGAGCAAAAAAATATATAATTGATTTACCGGAATTTACAACTTACAAAAGATCAAACTTGTTGTGCGCAGTACCAACAAAGCACGCTCAAAACGTTTCTATTTGCATTTTGCTAAGAGATTTAATTTCGCCAAAAGTTGATGCCAACATAGTTTATGCGGTGAACACAATTGAAGAGTATATTATTAATCAAATGGGTGGTTTGCTTTGGGATAGGTTGCGTGTGAAAAATCAATTGGTATACGACGCCTATATTTCAAATGCCCACTTTGACAACGACAGTTTTAAATGTTTTGTGGCTTTAACTTCTGTACCAAAAATGCGCAAAACAATTTCTGAAATTTGCAAGCTTATTAAAGAAATTGGCGAACATGGTTTCCCTGAGAAAAACTTTGAAATTGTTAAAAGAGTTTTAACAGAATACAATGCAGCAAAGTTAAACAAATTTAAATCAGAATCGGCAAATTCAAACTTTAATGCATATGTATATGGCGAGCCATTTATTGATTACAAAAAAGTTGACGCTTACATAAAAAATATGACTCTCGAAGATTTTAATGCTCTAGTTGCAAAAGTTTATAAACAAGCTCACGTATCAATTGCCGTACAAGGCAATTTTGACTCTAGAAAAATGTACAACTTGGTAGAAATTGAACAAATGCTTGGCAATAAGTCACACGTTGAAGATTTGGAAGAATACAACCCAATAAGAATGGAATCTTCCGACATCACTTTCACCATTGACCTAGACACATTAATGGGCGCACTTGGTGGTGGCGAAACAGAGGCGCAAGTTGCACCAAAAAACCACAAAAAAGCACCTGCAGCCAAGAGGCCGGCAGACATAATTATTGATGCGCCATCAACTGATGACGGTTTAGAAAAATAAGGAATCAAAACAAAAAAAGATGCAATTTTGCATCTTTTTTTTAGCCCAATGAATAACTTTTACTTCTTTTTCATAACGCATTCTTTAAACAAAATTTCATAAATGTCAACACCTGTTGTTTTATAAAAGTTGTAAAGGTTGGCAGTTGTGTTTACTTCGCACACAAGCGAGCCTGTTACACTTTTTAGCATATCAACAACAGCAAAGTCGCAACCCATTGCTTTTGTTGCATCAACGGCAAGTTTTGTTTCAACAACCGTTGGGATATATTGTGTCAAGTTTGCGCCAAAGTTTGCATTTGACCTAAAGCCACCGTCTTTTGACATACGCCTAACCGCCGCAACAACCTTGCCTTTTATAACCAACATTCTCACGTCAGTGCCGGCACTTTCGCCAATGTACTCTTGCAATAATATATCTTTGCCCTGGAATTTTTCTATAACTGCATACAAATCGTCTTTGCGTTTAACCAAATAAACGCCCTCACCAGACTCACCATAAAAACGTTTTACAACAATTGGCAAGCCCAAAACAACAACCGCTTCTTCAACAAAAGTTTCTATGCCTTGTTTAGTGTAAGTGTTTTGTTCTGGAAGAATAAATGTTCTTGGAATGCTTATGCCATGAGCAACCATTTCTTGATACATACTGGCTTTGTTTTCGCAATGCAAAAACGCCTCGCTGGAGTTTACCACCCTCATACCAAGCATTTCTAAATTTTTTGCAAGATATGCGTCGTGGTCAAAAAACAAACAACAGTCGTAAATATATTTGCCACTAAAGGCTTTTACCGCATTTGTGTTTAAATATGTATACACCTCTGAATTGCTTTTGAAGGTGATTGCATAATTGTGTTTTTTTGCAAGTTCAACAAGCCTTGCATTTTTTTCTTTAAAAACCTCGTCTGGAATGGATTCATTAAAAACAACCAATAAATTTTTCATGTGTTGCGCCCCCTTGTTTGATTTGCAAAAAGTATATCATATGACAAATGTTTTGTAAAGACTAATAGTTTTACATTTTACAAGCAATTAAATTCATATTAACTTTACCTACGCCTAAAGAGCCGTCCGGCAAATGAACAAGCAAAACACTTTGCCCATATGATCAAATATATGAGGAATTTTTATATTATCGGAAGTTTTGTCTGAATGCACGCGAAGCGTATATTCAAGCAAAACTGATGTTTATTCAAAATGAGGAAGTGCGAGCTCGGCGAGCGTGATTGCAAAGCAAGCACATAGTGCGTCAGCACTACTTCCGATATTTTATAATTTTATTTTATTTAAAATTTGCACTACTTTTTGTTTTTGTTCTTTTTTACAAATTATTAAAAAATTATTAAAAAATGCCGTAAAATTATTAAAAAATGCATATTTTTTGAGTTTTTTTTGCATTTTTTTGAGTTTTTTGGTTATATTTTTATCAAATTTTAAAAATGAGAAAATAATAAATTGACAACAATCCGCCAACACCTTACAACCTAAGGCATAAAAATATTTTTCATCAACAAACAAACTGTTGCAAATTATATAATATTTACCATTATTTTTTATAATTTTTTTAACTTCGCATTTGCTACAAATTTGTTTTTTTAATTTTGGTGTTAAATTTTGACATATTATTAAATTTATATTGGAACAGCACACAAAAATTTTATTGTTTTTATATTCTTCTTTTAAAATAATACTGCCAAAATTTTGAGGAAATAAAGTGCTTTTTACAAAAAGTATTGTATTTGTGCCGTTTAATTCTTCTAACGCTTTTTGATGCACAACTTCAGTACCGCAGCTTGCCATGGCAATTGCAGTTGAAAAATTTAACAGAGGAATGCCTGTTGCATCTTTAAACAAATTTGGTGGTTTATTGTACACGCCGTCAACGTCAGTAAAATTTTGATAAATTTCCGCCTTTAATAGTTTTGCAATTATCGCCCCGGTTATATCTGAGCCACCCCTTTCAAATACTTTAATATTGCCACCCTTTGTGGCCCCATAATATCCGCCAATTACATATCTATTGTTTGCGGGTAACTTTGCGAGTTGTCCACATGTTGCTTTGTAATTAATGGAATTATTCTTATTAAAAATTATATAATCTTTCGCATCCAAAAAATCAAAGCACAAAAACTTTGAATACAAAATTGCCGAGAGGTATTCGCCACGAGAAACAATATATTCCTTTGTTGCAATATCTTGTAGTTGTTTTAAAAATTCTTGTTTGTAACTATGCCAATTTATACAAACTCCAAGATGTCGACTTAAGTGTTCGTAACGGTTAAAAATTTCGTCTACCAAAAACATATATTCTTTGTTTTCTGCAATCAAAAAAAATAGCCTAAATAAAAGGTCGGTGATTTTATCTTTCCAAATTTCACTCTTGCCCAGTGCCGACACAACCACAAATTTTATGTTTTGGTTGCCCGCAACAATTTGTTTAATTTTGTTGGCAGTTTGCAAACTTGCAACGCTGCTTCCGCCAAATTTTGACACTATCATAATTTGTGTGCCTTGCCCATTAAAATTTCCGTTTGCTTTTTTAATTCGGCAAAATTTTGCGGGCTCATTTTGGTCAGTGGTGATCTAAGCTCATTTTTGCAAAGCCCAAGAGTGTGCATTGCCGCTTTTATTGGGATTGGATTTACTTCTAAAAACAATGCATTTATTACAGGCAAAAGTTCGGTTTGCACCTTATACATTTTTTCAAATTGGTTCGCCTTACCCAAGTTGTAAACCCTTTTAACAATTTTCGGAAAAGCATTAGACGCTACCGAAATAAAGCCATTGCCGCCCAAACACATAAATATCCCGTTTAGCGAGTCCTCACCAGAGTAAATTGCAATTTTGCCTTTTAAGAGTTTAAAATATTCCAAAATTTGACTTATGTTTCCGCTTGCCTCTTTTATACCACATACGTTTTTGATTTTTGATAGGCTTAGTGCCGTTTGTGGCAAAATGTTTACACCCGTTCGGCTCGGCACATTGTAGGCAATAATTGGCAAATTGCCAGAATTGGAAATTTGCTTATAGTGTTCAACAATTCCATTTTGAGTGCATTTGTTGTAATATGGAGTAACAATCAATGCCCCATCAACCCCAAGTCGCTCTGCCATTTGATATAGCCAAATAGCCCTTAAAGTACTGTTTGATCCACAGCCAACAACAACCTTAATTTTGCCACCACAAACTTTTACTGCCGTTTTTATAATCTGAGTCCTTTCGTCATCACTCACAGTGCAAGGCTCACCAGTTGTGCCTAGCACAACCACCGCATCAGCCCCCTCATCAATTTGTTTTTGCAATATAGTTTCAAAAGCGCAATAATCTATGTTGCCACTGCTAAACGGCGTTATCACCGCCGTTGCAACTCCACTAAAAATACATTTTTTCATATTTTTGTATATGAAGAAATAAATAAAAGCGTTAAAAAACTGCTTTTTGCTTAAAGTCAAAAAACAGTTTTTACATTAACTAATAATTAGACCAGTACTCCACATAACCATTCTCTTCGCCACCCAAATATATGCCGCAAGAACCAAACGTGTCATACTTCCAGTTTGTTGTAAAATGTGATTTTATATAAATAACTCCACTGTTGGCATATATATTGCATAGATATCCCTCAACGCCCGACCTACCGTAACCATTGTCCACGGTTGTATCAAAAATATTTGTCAAAAACCTCATAGCTATCTAAATAAAATTCACTTACGTTATTTAATGAGCTTACAGCAGAAGAACTAACAGTGGTTAGACCTGCAGAATATGTGAACTTGGTCAAGCCAGTACAACCCTTAAACGCATAGTCGCCCAAAGTTGTGAGTGAATCAGGAAAGGAAATTGATGTTAAAGTTGTACAATTTAAAAATGCGTTTAAACCTATTTCAGACTATTCATCGCTAAGCGGCACCATATAATAGCCTTGTGGGTAACCACAGAAAGGACATGGCTCTGGTGCCTGCTTGCCTTCGATTTCAGTTCCGCAATTTGTGCATTTCCACTTGTTTGATTGTGGCATTTTGTAAAGTTTTTCTTTGGACATTTTGTTGTAAAGTTCTTGCAATTGCAAATGATGACAATTTTCCACTTGCACAACATGATGAAACGCTTTTGCAATTTCTTGAAATCCTTCTTTTAGCGCTGTTTCTTCAAACTGCTTGTAAACATCTGCACTTTCGTGCTTTTCTATTGTGCTAGAAATGTTTAATGCTTCTGGCAATAAATAGTTGTTAAATGGCAAACCAATGCACACTTCAATATTATCTATGCCCACACATTCGCAAGGCTTGCAGCCTTTTGGATTTGATTGGCCCTCAATTGTTTCACAATCGCCCGGTTTACACTGCTCTCCACCGCAAAGCAAAAAGTCATAAAAAACTCTTGCGTGTGCCATTTCATTTTTTGCAAGTTGTTTTAAGGTTGTGTTAATAAATCCAAAACCTTTTGCCTTTGCATCTTTTGCCATAAATTGATATCTTGCCCCGTCAGTACATTCGGCAATAAATGCCCTTGCTAAATTTTCTTTTGTTTGGCTTTCATTAAAATTCATAAAAATATCTCCTTTGCTTTTAATATTTTGCTCCAAAAACGCAAAAAAAATACTCATTTTTAAAGTTTTTTAATGAAACACTTGACAAACCGTGCAAACACCTTTAAACTAAACCTCGTTAATAAATGACTTACATTTTATCTTGCGAGAGTGGTGAAATGGTAGACACGTTCGTTTAAGGGGCGAATGCGAAAGCGTATGGGTTCAAGTCCCTTCTCTCGCACCAAACAAAAAAATCCGAACCTTATGGCGAGGATTTTTTTTGTTTGGTATTTTTTCACTTTTAACTTTTCATTTTTCACTTTTCACAATTTCGGATTTGTTTTGAAGTGAAAAACTAAAAGTGAAAAGCTTTTCTGTAGATTAACTTTATTTGTTGTTTTAATTATAATATAAATATGAAAGACAGTATTTTAAGAACAAAAGCAATTGATTTTGCAGCAGACATCGTAAACTTTTACGAGGATTTTTTATTACTTAAAAAAGATAACACAATTGCAAAGCAACTACTTCGCTCTGCAACTAGTATTGGTGCTAATTTAATGAGGCAACTTTTGGCAATTCAAAAGCGGACTTTATATCAAAAATGCATATTGCACTAAAGGAGTGTAGTGAAAGTTTATATTGGTTAGAACTTTTAAAAAGAGTTAATTATAAAATTAAAAATATTGATAAATTAATAAGTGATTGTAATGAAATTAAAGCTCTTCTTATTTCGTCAATAAATACTGCTAAAAAATCAAATTAAAGTGTTTATACCTTTCTAGACACCAAAAATAAAGACTTAACCAGCAACAACTAACCATAAGAGAGAAGAAATCTGAAATCTTCTCTCTTTTTTATAAAATTTGATAACAAAAATAAAAAAGGTTTGTTATAATAAAAATATGGAAATTAGATTATTAACAAATGAGAATATAACCAAAATTAAAGAACTTTATTCAGATGTTAAAAATAATACATATACACTTTGGGACGAAAACTACCCAAGTGAAGAGCTTATATTGTGGGATATTGAAAGAAAAGGTCTTTGGGGA
>SVIU01000038.1 GCA_015069335.1 Clostridiales bacterium | reverse complement strand
AGCATAATTTGAGTTGTCTGGATATACTTCAAACCATTCATAGTTGTTGTCTTTAATACAAACTTTTGCTATTCCATTATTTACAACCAATGGATTTGTGATATTTTGCAATTTAATATTAGATACATATCCAGAGAAAAAGTCCTTGTCTATTCTCTTTTGTGTGTAGTGTCCCTCAACTGCATTAGCAAATCTTCTTTTCATTTAATTTCTCCTTATTCTTTAATTAAAATTGTATTTTCTTTATGTTTTTGTTCTTTTTCTTAACTACTCCTAGTATAACTCATAATTCTCTAATTTGTTTTGTTTTTTTCAATAAATTTATTTTTTATATAGAAAAAGGCACCAACTTTTGCGTTGGTGCCTTAACTTTACTATTATTTCTTAAAATTTTATTTATTTTGAGTTGGATAACAACTCTCCATATATATTAAGAGATACTATTAAACTTAATTTTACCCACGCAAAAGGAATGTCTATCATCAAATTTGATAGCCACTGAGCCCGATGTGAAGTTTTGTGTAGGCATTAAATATCTCATTTTTTGTCTCCTTATGTCAGTCATATTAGCATAATTGTTTTCTTTTTGCAATACCTTTTGAAAAAATTTTTGATTTTCAAATTAGATTTTATGATTTATTGTTCCGTTTTTATATTTACAAAAATAGAGTCATTCTTCTCGATATTAAAATCGGAATGTATATATCTAAAACAAAATTTACAAAAAAATGATATACCAGAAGTTGTAAAAAAACTTCATAATGTATTACAATAACGAAAGATTACAAAAAAATACAAGAACTTGCCCCTATGCAATTTAGGAAACAAGCTCTTGCATCTCTCTCTTTTTAATTGTTGGTCCGTTTTAACCCTACGGGTTAAATCTTACTCTCTAATTATTAATTTTGAAAATCCCTAGTGATAACTCACTAACGGGTGTTTTTTGATTTTTATAAAGTTATTATTCACCTTTAAATGGTAAAAGAGCCATAACTCTTGCTCTTTTTATTGCTTGAGCAAGTTCTCTTTGGTGAATTGCACATACGCCAGTTTGACGTCTTGGAAGAATTTTGCCGTTTTCGGTAATGTATCTTCTTAATTTTGCAACATCTTTATAATCAATAACGTTTGCCTTGTCTACGCAAAAAGCACAAACTTTTTTCTTAGATACAGGTTTACGATATTTTTTAACTCTTTCTTCTTTAACTTCTTGAGCTACAACTTCTTCAGTTGCTGTAGTAACTTCAGCCATTATTTCTATCTCCTTTTATAAATTAGAATGGAAGATTATCGTCGTCGATTGGTTCAAGTTCGGTAACTTCTTTTTTGTTATCATAAGATTTTTCTGCTCCATCAGCAGATTTTGATGTTAAAAACTCAACTTCGTCAGCAATAATTTCGGTAACATAACGTTTTGTTCCGTCATTTGCGTCATAACTTCTGTTTTGCAAAGCGCCACATACTGCACATTTGCTACCTTTTTTTAAATATTTATGGCAGTTTTCACCTTGTGCACGCCAAACAACAATGTTGAAAAAATCAGCTTCTCTTTCGCCCTCAGCGTTGGAAAAACGTCTTGAAACTGCGATTGAAAAACGACATACTGAAACACCACTGTTTGTAACAGCAAGTTCTGGGTCTTTTGTTAAGTTTCCAATTAAATATACTCTGTTCATTTATTACTCCATTTTATTTTCTAACAAACATTTGTCTAACAACTAAGTCTGCAATGTTCATATTTTTATTCATTTCGCTAACTACTTCGGCATTTGCTTCAAAATTCATAAGAACATAAAAGCCTTCTGTTTTAAAGTTGATTTTATAAGCAAACTTTTTCATGCCAAGTTTGTCTACGCCATTAACAACTCCGCCTTTTGATTCAACAAAGGCTTTGTATTTTTCAATTAAAGCTTCTCTTTGTTCTTCAGTAGCGTCAGATGAAATAATGTACATAAGTTCATACTTATTCATATTTAACTCCTCCTTTCCTTTTGGACTAAATGGTTTTTTGTCTAAGCAAAAAACAAGGCAATTAGGATTAATTGCTGTGCAATTATAACACACCACAAAAAATATTGCAAGTGGTTTGTACAAAAAAATTCTTTATGGGCGATAAAGAATTTTTTTAGTGAATAGTGAAGAGTGAAAAGTGAAGAGTGATGGACCGCTGGCGCGGGATTATATAAAGTGAATAGTGAAGAGTGAATAGTGAATAGTGATGGACCGCTGGCGCGGGATTATATAAAGTGAATAGTGAAGAGTGAAGAGTGAAGAGTGATGGACCGCTGGCGCGGGATTATATAAAGTGAATAGTGAAGAGTGAATAGTGAATAGTGATGGACCGCTGGCGCGGGATTATATAAAGTGAATAGTGAAGAGTGAATAGTGAAGAGTGATGGACCGCTGGCTCGGGATTATATAAAGTGAATAGTGAAGAGTGAATAGTGAATAGTGATGGACCGCTGGCGCGGGATTATATAAAGTGAATAGTGAAGAGTGAATAGTGATGGACCGCTGGCGCGGGATTATATAAAGTGAAGAGTGAATAAAAAAGTGATTTTTGCAAATATTAATTTAAAACAAAGGAGCAATTGTGAAAACAAAAAAAAATAACAAAAGTTTGTACATAACCATAACAATTTTTTCTGTGCTTTGCATATTTGCCATTGGTGCTTATGCTTTTTCTAACTATATTTTTGACAACGGCGAGTTTTATAAAAATACAAAAATAAATGGGGTGAATGTTGGCGGACTTAGTTTAAAAGAAGCCACAAATGTTGTTGAGGCTAATTTTAATACTCACTTAAAAGATATTTCTGTCACACTAAAATACAAAGATAAAGAATGGAATTATACTTCAAACGACTTTGAAGCAGTTGACGACATTACTCCGCTTGTAAATTCGGCTTATAGCCAAACAACTTCTAGCAATATTTTTGATAGAATAATAAAGCGTAAAGACCTTAAAAAAAATGACGGAAACTTGCATATTTCTTACCGTAAAATGCTGGGCGGTTTTGATGAAAAGTTGAATTTGATATGCGGTGAAATAAATCAAGAATTAAAAGAGCCAACCGTAGCGTTTGATCCAAGCAGTGAGCAAATTTTTGAATATATTGACGGACAAAGTTATGTAAATGTTAACCGTGAAGAGTTAGAGAGTTCGATTGACACAGCTTTTGCAGTCAGCAAACAAATTGTGGTGGATGTGCCATATGATGAGCTTGCACCGCAAACATCCATTGACCAATTAAAACAAAAAACCCAGCTTAGAGCCGAGTTTTCGACCAGTTATGCCAATTCTACCGCCAACCGCAAAAGCAATGTTAAAACAGCACTTGGTGCGTTTAATGGGCAAATTATTGCACCAGAACAAGAAGTTTCGTTTAACCAAACAACTGGTGCAAGAACAAAAGAAAATGGCTATTTGCCCGCCAACATAATTTTAAACGGCATTTATGTTGAAGGCTCTGGCGGTGGTGTTTGTCAAGCAAGCACAACACTATATAACGCACTTCTGCTTGCCAACTTGCAAATTTTGGAAGTGAATAAACATAGTTTGCCAGCATCTTATGTTCCACTTGCCCTTGACGCAATGGTGAGCGAAGGTATTGCCGACCTAAAATTTAAAAACAATACACCTGAACCAATTTATATTAAAACTTGGGGCGATAAAACAAATGTTTATGTGCAAATTTATGGCTTAGGCTTTGAAAATGGTGAATACTTTAAAACAAGAGCCGAGTTTGTTAAAGCCCTACCACACCCTGGCGACCGAATTGTTGCCGATACCACTGGAGAATACTCCAACAAAGTTACATTCAAAGGTGAATATTTGCGACTTAAATATCCACAAGAAGGCTACGAAGCCAATGCCTACTTACAAAAATATTCCGCAGACGGAACGCTTTTAGAAGAAACACTTTTACGTCACGAAATTTATGCTGCCCAAGAAGGCATAATAATTGAAGGAACGGAAGAATTATACGAAGGTGTAACCTTACCCGAAAATACGGTAAAATTCATTCCACCGCAAGACACTTCTGCCACCAATGGAAACAATGTTGGCAAAAAAATTTCGGGCAATAATAATGAGAAATATAATCCGTAAAAAAATACGAGGCAATACTCATATTGTTAATTATTTATTTTTGGTTAAAAAAGCATAGTTTGTGAAAAAACTATGCTTTTTTATCAACTTTTTTTAAAAGGCTGGCTTTGCCTTTTTTGTCTTTTTTATATAATTTTTTTCAGTTAATTTTTGACTTGCCTTGAATTCTTTTATTATTTGTTTATAGGTTTCAATCAAATTTGAGGCATATGTATCATCATATGTTCTAAACACCTCGTTGTATGCATTTTGACCAAGTTCTTGCAATAAAGGCGGATTGTTTATTAAACATCCTACTTTTTCAACAAATTGTTGCAAAACTACTTTTTCGTCAAAACACATTTTTATTGAATCTTTTTCTGCGTCTTGAGGTTTGTTGCCTTCAAGTATGACTCCATTTTTATTGTCAATTAAAAACTCTCCAACTGCAGTGTTTTGCAAAGCAATTGTTGGTTTTTTGAAAAAAGCACCTTCAAATTGAATTAAGCCACAAGAATCACCAATGGACATAAATGAAACTATGCTAGAAAGTTCATATACTGCACCCAATTGTTTTTTGTTTTTTATTGAGCCAAGCAAAAAACAACAATCTTGCAAATTTAAACGATTGATTAATTTTTGCATTTCGTCATACAATTCGCCATCGCCAACTATTAAATATTTGGTGTTTTTAAATTGTTTGTGCAACTCGCTAAAAGCGTATATGTTAAAAATAAAGTTTTTAACAGAAACCAATCGGCCAACGCTTATCATAACAAAGTCATCTTGTTTTATATTGTATTTTTTAATGATTTCATTTTTAAAGTTTTGATCAGTTGGGCAAAAATCTGTCATATCAACAGCATTTGGCAATACTTCGCTATTTTTTAAGCCGAACTGCTCCAAAATGTTTTTGGCATAACCGCTTACACAAAAAACTCTGTTTGCTTTGTTTAAGCTTTTTGTTACAAACTTTACTGCAAATCTGGTTATTGCCTCATTTTTTATTACTGCTTTAAAGTCTGGATAATAATAACTATGAGCAGTTATTGCAACAGGAATTTGATATTTTTTTCTTAATTTTAAAGCGTATTTATACAGTCCTAAAGGAAAATGGCAATGAATAATATCATAACCGCCAGACTCTATTTCTTTCTTAAAAGCACTGTCAGTCAAATTGGCACTCATATTTGTTGTTATATAGTTAAAATGCCCTTTGCATCTAACAATTTTTGCTGGAAAATTTTGATCTTCTTTAAAATTGCTCCTTAAATGCTTTGGGGGATTTACTGTTCCTATGGTAACATTTGCAAATTTTGACAAAGCTCTTACAGAATTTTTTACAACTGATGTAACACCGCCATAAATTGGCTCGTAATCTTCTGTTAAATACAATACATTTAATTTGTTTTTCATTTGTACTCCCAATGGTTTATGTTGTAATTTATTACTATTTTATAGTATTTTTTTGATAACAGCAAATGTTTGTGTGAATTTTTGCTTTTGCAATGTGTCGATAGAGACAAAAAAATAGAAATCCGACCTTTTGTTCTACGAGCGCAGTTCTTCAGTTTGAGTTTAGAATTGTGCAAATGTGCTTTGGTGAGCCGACTTTTGGCTTTTGTTTTTTGTGCCATAGGCGAAAAAACAAAAACAACCTAAGGCGAAACAAGCATCATTTGCGCAATTTACTCAAACTGCAAACAAGCGATCACTTGCCTAGGCAAAATTTTGCAAAAATTCCGCTGATGATATCTTCATTTTCGGTTTCGCCGGTGATTTTGCCAAGTGTTTGCCATAAATCTTTGGTTAGCATATCAATAATGTCAAGCGTTTGAAACTCACATTCTTTTAAAATGTTGTCAATTTTTTCTAGGGCTTGTTTAATTGCTTCTAGGTGACGCTGATTTGTGATTATTAGTCCAGAAAAATCAATTTTTTCGGTGATTGTTTTGTTTATTATTTGTTCTTTAATTTCTTCAACATTTGTGTTGTTTTTGGCAGAAATTTCAATGCCACATAAGCCACAAACATTGTTTATGTCGGTTTTGTTTAAAACAATAATGTTTTTGCAATCTTTTATAAGTTCTAAAATTTGCTCATCTTCTTGTTCCAACTTTTCGCTGGCGTCAAAAACTGCCAAAACAATGTCGGCTTGAGATATGCTTTCTTTGGCTCTATCTATTCCAATTTTTTCCACTTCATCAACACTTTCGTGTATGCCTGCGGTGTCTATGAAGTTTATTTTTAAGCCCTTATAATTTATTGTTTCTTTAAGAGTATCACGCGTTGTGCCTTTTATGCTGGTTACGATAGCTCTTTCTTCGCCAAGTAAGGCATTTAAAAGACTGCTTTTGCCAACATTTGGCTTGCCAACAATGGCAACATTTATGCCTGATTTTATCATACTGCCATTTTGTGCGGACTTTTCTAATTTTAAAAGCTCTTGTTTTGTTTGATTTAAAACTTTTTCCAAATTGTCAATGCCAAGCGCCTCGTCGTCATGCTCAGGGTAGTCAATTGAAACTTCTAAGTTTACAATGGCATCTTTTACATTTTGTTGAAGATTTTTGATTGTTTTGTATAACTCGCCTTTAAGTACCTTGCTGGTTGCCTTAAGTTCGGCATCAGATGTGGCGTTTATCATATCAATAACGCTCTCGGCCTCGTCAAGTGAAATTTTGCCGTTTACAAAAGCTTGTTTGGTAAACTCGCCATTTTCGGCAAGTCTTGCACCATTATCTAAGCAAGCATTCAAAATTTGCGTTGTTAAATATTCACCGCCATGACATTGAAATTCTACGACATCTTCGCCGGTATAAGAGAAAGGTGCTTTGAAATATACCATAAGACATTGCTCGGTGAAATCTTTGTAATTTATGTTGCCAAAATACATATATCTTGGCATAACCTGTTCAACAGTTTTTTTAAATGAAAAAATTGCCTTGGCAATTTCAAGGCTCTTTTTACCACTGATTCTTATGACTGATATTCCACCACTACCCAGTGGTGTGCTTATTTGCGCAATTGTGTCCATATTTGCATTATAGCAATAAATAAAACATTTAGCAAGAGAGTTGAAAATTTTGTTTGTGTTAAAAAATTATGATATAATAATTTAAACAAAAGGAGTTTTATTTATGCGAGTTTGTGATGCTGTAAAAACTAGAATGAATAATTTGTTGAAAGAAAATAATTTATCAATCAATAGTGTATGCACAAAAGGGTTTATGACCACATCAACATTAAATTCAATGTTAAATAATAAAAGCGAATATTGTTCAATGAAAACAATAACTAAATTTTGCCAAGGTGTTGGCATTTCTGTTTTTGATTTTTACAATGATGATTTGTTTAAATGTAATGACGAAGAAGTCGATTAATAATTTTTTTCCCTCAACACAAAACAAGACAAAATTCTATGTTTGAATTTTGTCTTGTTTTTTGATATGTTTTATTTTACCCCCTCGCCTGCGTTCCTTGATTTATTTTTATTTTGTGGCAAGGCACGTCAAAGTCAAACTCGGTGCAAGTGAGCAGGGTTTGGGCTTTGGTGCAAAATTTTAACAAGCGTTTTTTGCGGTTGTCGTCAAGTTCGGAAAGTACATCGTCTAAAAGCAAGATTGGTGTTTTTGAAACGTCTTGTTTGATTATTTCCAGTTCGGCAAGTTTCATAGAAAGTGCGCAAGTGCGTTGTTGACCTTGACTGCCAAACGCCCTAACATCAACGCCATTTACCAAAACTTTTATATCATCTCTATGCACGCCATAACTTGTGTAGCCAAGTTTTACATCTTTTTCAAAATTTTCCTGTAATTTTTGCAAGATTTGCTCTTTTGTTTCTTCTTCAACACCAACATAGTTTAGGTCGATTGTTTCTTGCTTGTTGGTGATGTATTCATGCACCATTTTTGCATAAGGGCTGAGTTTTTGTACAAATCTTTCACGATATTTTTTTATTTTTAAGCAAAGGTCTGCCATTTGAATGTTATATATATTTAAAATTTGTTTTAAGCCCGCTTCATCATTAAAATACTGCTTAAAACTTTTGTTTCTGCTTTGCAAAACTTTGTTGTAATTTGATAGTGTGTAAAAATAATCCTTGTAAGTTTGTGAGAGTGAAACATCCATAAATCTACGACGGTCTTCTGGGCTGTCTTTGATTAATTTAAGTTCATCCGGAGCAAAGAAAACCGCGTTGAGTTCACCCATTAGTTCGCCAATTTTTTTGATTGGTATGCCGTCAATTTTGATGGTTTTTTTTGCGTTTTTGGCAAAAATCATTTCAATAACTTTTTTGCCAATTTCTTTTTGAATTGTTACTTTTATTTTTGCAGTGTCTTTGTCCCAATTTATGACTTCTTTTTCTCTAGTGGCTCTAAAACTTTTGCCTACGGCGCAAAAATATACAGCTTCTACCAAATTGGTTTTGCCTTGAGCATTTTTGCCATCTATTATATTTAAACCATCGCCAA
>SVIU01000002.1 GCA_015069335.1 Clostridiales bacterium | reverse complement strand
TTGATTGGTTATTTGATAGGATTAATTATACGGCTTGAGGTATGCAGGCTGGGCGTAAAAAAAGCCCGCTTTAAGCGGACTTAAATTAAATTTTTATAATGTCAAACACCCCTTCCTCGTCAATGCACAGCCTTTTGGCTTCAATTTTGCAACTAGCAAAATTTTCGCTTTGCGACTGGCATTTCCTCTCCCCAAAAAGTCCACTATGTTGGGCTTTTTGGGGTCCCCGAAAGGGCTGCCACCTCCCCCAAAACGAGAGGGGGAGGCTTAAAATAAGGTCAACAAACTTTGAAATAAGTTGAGCAATAAAAAAATGCAAGGGTAAAAACCCTTGCAGACTTTTTGTTTTGCAAATTACATATTGTGTTTTGCTTTGAATTTTTCTAATCTACCACTAGCATCTACAACTTTTTGTTTGCCTGTGAAAAATGGGTGGCATTTGTTGCAAATGTCAACTTTGATTGTATCTCCGGCTACTGCAGAGCCTGTTTTAAAAGTGTTTCCGCAAGCGCAAACAACTGTAACTTCGTGGTAATTTGGATGTAATTCTTGTTTCATAATGACTCACCTTTCCTTAATTTAACGATTTAACGGAATGATTTTATCATATAAAAATACACTTGTCAACACAATTTGATAATATTTTTCGCTTGAGAGTAAATATCGCCCGCGCCTAGGAACAAAACGGCGTAACCAGTGTAAATTTTTTTCAAGATATAAGCCCTTGCTGATTTTTTGTCGGGCAAATAAACCGCATTTGCTCCAAGATTTTTAGCTAGAGTCCTTGCGCTGCCGCTTTTGAAATATTTTTCGCGTGCGGAATAAGTTTTTAAAATTGCAATATCTTGGCAAGTGGCAAAACACTTTTTAAAATCGCTCATCAAACTTTTTGTACGGCTGTAAGTGTGTGGTTGAAACACCACCAGCGTTTTTTGATTTTTGTTTTTGGATTTAACCAGTTTAAAAAATTCCTTTAATGTTGCGCTGATTTCGTCGGGGTGATGTGCATAGTCAAAAACAAGCATTTTTGATTTGTCTAAATATTCAAACCGCCTCTCAACACCCAAAAAGTTTTGAATTGCCAGAGCAATTTGGTCTTTGCCAACCCCAAGCATATCGCAAACGGCAATGCTTGCCAAACAATTTAAAATGTTATGCTCGCCTACGAGTCTTGTTTTTATTTTTGCAAAAAATTTGCCATATTTAAAACAGTCAAAAGTATATTCGCCGTCAATAAATATAATGTTTTTTGCAATAAAATCGCCATGTTCAAAACCAAAAGTAGTAACATTTTTTTTGCCCTTTGTTTTTATAACATCATTGGTTATTTGACTGCCCTCAAAAATTACAACCTTTTTGCTGTTTTTGCAAAACTTTGCAAACGAATTTTTTATGTTTTGAAAATTCTTAAAAAAGTCCAAATGTTCGTTGGCAAGGTTTAAAACTACGCCAATGCCAGCCTGCAAGTCCAAAAAGGAATTTTTATATTCACACGCCTCGCAAACCATATGCTCGCCGTTGTTGTAGTCAAAACATTGTTTGCTTTCTATTAAATTTCCGCCCAAATGCAAACTTGGTTGTTTGTTGGCAAATTTTAAAATGTGATAAATTAATGCTGTTGTGGTGGTTTTGCCATGCGCGCCCGCCACACAAATTGGCGATTTGTACTCTTTTAAAATTTGGCCTAGAAGTTTACTGCGTGAAACAACAATTTTGCCTTGCTTTTTTGCAAAAACAACTTCTTCGCAAGTTTCCACAGCATTGCTATAAACCACAACATCACAATCTTTTATGTTTTGTTTGCTATGATTAGAATAAACAATAACGCCCAACTTTTTTAGGTTTTTTACATTTTGGCTATTTGATATATCACTTCCGCTCACACAAAAACCATTATTTATTAAAAAAATTGCAAGCGAATACATACTCACACCACCAATTCCGGCAAGGTGCACCTTGATTTTTTGTGTTAAACTTGTGTTTTTTAGCATTAAAATTTGATTTATTTGATTAATATTTGAATTTTTTGTTGTCATTTCTTTTAATATATGAAAAAAATATAAAAAATGTTTTGTAAAAATTTTTGGTTATGCTAAAATATTTTTGCTAGATAATTATAGCAATAAACAAAAAAAGGAAGGTATACAAATTTGAACATTACAGAAATTAGAATCAGACACATTGACAAAGAGGACAGCAAACTTAAAGCAGTTGCACAAATCACTATTGATGAATGCTTTGTTGTTCACGACATAAAAGTTATTGAGGGAAAAGACGGTTTGTTTATTAGCATGCCATCAAAAAAAGCCCCAGACGGCACTCATATTGACATTGCTCACCCAATCAAAACTGAAATTAGAGAAATGTTAAACACAAGAATTATTGAGGCTTATCACAACACTCCAAGAGCGTAAGTTTTTAATTTTAAGGGCACTTTTTAGTGCCCTTTTTTTGTGCTAGCAAGAACAATTTAAGCGAAGTGAGATTTTCTTTGATTTAAGAAGCCAAAAAAAACACAAGCTCTGTGCTTGTGTTTTTTTCTAAGTAAATATCATAAAAAACTAACTCTTTATTTGTTTTTTACTCTTTATTCATAATCTATTATGTCGTATACAGTGTTTGTAGAAAGGTTTTTAAATGTCCAATCAAAATTATCAGAAATTTTATAATCACCACTCACTCCACCATTTAAAGCGTTATATTTTGCTGTAGTATGTACTCCAATATAATCTCCTATATCTTCCGTACGCAAACCAAATTCTTCAAATTCCGCTTTTAATTTGCCATTGGTGATAATTTTATTGTTTGCATAATTGGTAGTGTTTAATCCTTGATTAAATCCACCAAAAATTGTACCAAAGCTTTGAGTTTTGTTGTCATCAAAGATAAAGTTTGGAAGATATTCACCAGTTGCTTCGCTAACATATGAGAAAATTAAACTTTCTGTGGTGCTGTTTCCTTCGGCATTTATATATGAAACACTGTTAAGCAATTCAACATAAGCATTTTTGATTATTGAAGCGTTTGTTGCAACTTTGCTGTACAAATTTCCAACCAAACCGCCAACATAGTTTCCACCAACAATTGCAAGGCCTTTGTCATTTGAAGTTATGCCAGTTTTATTGCCGTTTGCATCTTTAGTAATATTTCCGCCAATTTCAATATTATCAATTGTTATGTCGTATGCATAGCCATAAATACCACCAACATATTTTGCAATGTATGGGTTGTGGATTTTTTCTTCAAAATATTTTGCACCAATTACCGCATAGCCATCGGTTGATGTTAAGTTGTAAAGTTTTCCACCATTGCCAAGACCTGCCACACCACCAATAGCAAGAGGAGTAATTGGATGGCAAGAGAACATTTCTTTGTTTAAAATTGTGGAATTTATGCTTATATTATTTATTTCGCCACGGTTTTCTCCAGCAATTAAACCCGCATAAACATAGGCAACCACTTGATGAGAGTATGAATTTAAATTTGCATCAATGTTTGTTATTTTTGCAAAAGCTCCAATTCCACCAAACATTAGGCCTGCAATCATTGCTGAGGTTATTACATTATCGCCAATATTTACATTATAAACATTTGTTATACCACCAGCAAAACCAACAATTGCTCCAGCATAAGAAGCTTTTGCTCTATCTACTCCATTTTCTTTGTATAATATGCTTTCGTCATGAGCTTTTTGGTTTATTACTTGTGTGTTGTAGTAAGCAACTTTTACTTTAATATCAACAAAACAGTTCTTTATGTTATTGTTGTCCGTTGTTACGCCTGCCAAGCCACCTACAATGTTTTTACCAACAATTGCCACATCTGGAGCAATTATATTAATATTAAAGGCATCAGCTTTGACAAAGCTACCAGCAAACGCACCAACATAACTGCAGTTTGGCAAGTTTATATATCTTGGAATTAACGTAAGATTTTTTATAACTGAAGCATTATTGCTTTCTGTACCAAAGTTTGCAACAAAACCTGCTGATAAATAAGTTTCTATTGTGTTTACAGCATAGCCCTCAATTGTTAAACCATTTCCCTCAATATTGCCCACAAGAGATTTATTGTATAATTTTGATGTGAATACATCATCTTCGACATAGTCAATATCCGACACTATTCTGAAGTATTCATAAGAACCTTTGTTTCTTTGATTAAAGAACTCTTCAAGTTCTACAGCGTTGGAAATAATATATGGATTGTATTTTGAGCCATAATTTGGACTATCTTTTAATTCATAATTATATTCGCCTGTTGCCAAATCTGTTTCTGATTCAAAAACAAATTCATATTGTGAATATGCTTTTATGTTTGGAGCAACCAAATGCAAGCGTTTTGCACTAAAGCTTTGATTTGTTCCATCATAATTTTTAAATTCATCATTTGTTAAACTATAAGTTAGATAGTCTAGAGCTGTACCCTCTTGAGTTGTGTCAGAAACAAAGAACCATACACCATTTGCTTTTTGATCGTTTGTGATAAAGTTTTTAAATTTATAATCATCATTTTTAAACTGAGCAATGCGAGAATTATACGGGTTGAAATCCTTTATTGATGCTGGTTCAACACCATCAATTTTACCCACATATTGACCTTCTTGTATTGTGTAATTTGTTGTAGATGTATCATAATTTATTAAGTCGTCTTCTATGACAAAATAACATTCTTCAAAAACCGCATTTTCGTATCTTATTACAAAACCATAATTTAGATCATTGTTTGAATTAAGATGGCTTAACGAGAATGTTCTTGTTATTTGACCACCTTGCGCTGTTCCAACAAATCCAGAACAAAGGTTTGATGAAACAACCGGTATATTTGAATAACAATCAGTTATTGTTCCGCTATTTAAATAAGCAAATGCTGCAACTTTTGTTGAAGTATAAATTATTTTTGAATTTATACTCTTGTCATCTCCAGCATATTCACAAAAGATTCTATTGTAATTTATGCCCTCAATAAAGCTTGTATAAATTGAACCACTATTATTGTATACAAATCCACCACTTACAATGTTTTCATTTGTTGTTTTGGTTGCATTTTCAATTCTTGAGTTTTTAATATAAGTGCTAGCAATATGCCCAGCATTTGTTGCTGCAATTCCGCCAAGAGATAAACCGTCAACCTTAATGTTGCACTCGACTTGGCTATTGGTTATATATCCATTATTATGTGTACATATAGCACCAAAATATGATTGCTCAATAACAGAAACTCCGCCATGAACTTCAACCTGCAAATTGCCCTCACCCAAAATTGAACAATTGGTGATTATTCCATTGTTGTTTACTGCCAAAATTGCAATGTTTGCACCTTGCGTGCCTTGTTGTTCTGGGTATAAAACTTTTAAGTTGTTTTTAATAACAACTTTTATATTTTTGAATATTGCACTTTCATTTATTGTTTCAAATAAAGCAAACCTGCCACCCGTTTCCTCGTCAATACTTATATCTCCACCCCAAATATTAATTGAATATCCATTTCCATCCAACATTTTTGGTTTTGCTGTTATCATTTGGAATTGATTTGCTCTTATGTCGATATTGTCAACAAGCCTATAGTAGCCATCATCAACCATTTCTAATAAATCTTGATAGTCAAATATTGGTGCAGGCTTGTCTTCAAACGAATTTAAGAACACATTAACATCAACTGTTGCAAAATTGTTTTCAAGTGCTTCAATTTTTGGCAAGCCTTTTTCATAAGAAATATCACAGTTTACAACAATTTTGAAATCACTTTCAGGCAAAATTATTTTTGGCATTATGTTAAAACCGTCAACCTTAAATGTTTCCCTTTCAAAACTTTCGCCTGTTTGTAACTCTATTGTTTCGCCACTGTCAAGTTGAATATAAAAATTTGCATTTTCTTTAAAGCTTTCAATTGTTGATTCTTTGCCGTCCTTTGCAACATCTGTATAATCAATATTTAATTTTTGTGCAAGGACTTCTCTAACATCAACACTTTCTAAAAGCCTTAACGCAATTTGATTTTCAGTAAACAAGTTTTGTTGATCCATCAAACATTCAAAAATTTTAAAGTTGGTTGTTGTTATTCTTCCAATTTTTGAATCGTCGTTATCTTTTTTACCAAAAGAATTTACCGAAGTATAATAAGCATCAGCATCATCACCGTATGCCAACCCAGCATTTGTAACTGTTAAATAATATTCGCTGCCGGTTTTTTGTATATTAATCAATGCAGGATTTGACGCTTCAAAACAAACTTCAGACTCTTCATAACCAACAATTGTTGGTGTAAGGCTGTATGTTTTGCCTCTAACCAAATTATAGTGTCCCTCAACAATTTTTTGTCCGTCAACAACAAATGTTACTTTGTTTCCAGCCTTTGCAATTAAATTTTCTTGTGCAATAAAGCATACATCATATATATTTTCTGAATTGCGTTTGTAGAAGGTATAATTTAAATTTATTATTGTGTTATCTGGAATTTCTTGTGGTATAGAATAAAGAATGCTTATAAATAAGTAATCACCTGCTACATTTAAGTTTAAGTTATTTTTATAAACCCTCATAGTTGCAACACCAGAAATTGATGTGTAAACTGATTTGGTTGAAATTTTAGCATATTTATTATCTTGATCGTCAACAAGCGCATTGCCTTGATCGTCAACATTTTCTAATAATGCTAAATATCCTAAAGTAGAGCCTGTATTGAGAGTGATATCAACATAATCAAACTCGCTACATTTTGTATAAACATAGGCATTTGCAACATTGAGATCACCAGTTGAAACTTGTCTTCCCGAATACAATACTCTATCTTCATAAACTATACGATTTGCTTCATCAATCATTCCGTCGTTTGTTTCAAAACTAAAGTTGTTGATGAGAACGGCAGAAATTTGTTCTGGACCATATTCAATTGTTGTGTTCGCATTTTGCATACTTGCCAATTCAGAAGAGAATGTTAGTTGAATTTTGCAATTTTTTAATTTCTCATAAACGCTCAAGTCACCACTATTCATTGAGATAGTAAAATGTTGTTTATATTTGTTGGCTTGACCAGCTATGGCTTGTTTATCTGATTTAATTATTGTAAATAAAACCTTACCATTTTCGTCAATAACTTTATCTTCGGCGTTTAAAGCATAAATATAGTCTTCGAGCCCCTCATTTGTAAATTCAAACGCATAATTTAAATTATCTCCACTACCATATGCATAATATGTTACTGACATTTCTATTTTGTCGGTTGGCATTGCCTCTATAATTGTTTTGTCAACCTTGATATTTTCTATGCCAGTTAAAACCTGCAAAGTTTTTCTTAAATATTCTTTGTTTTCCTCTGCAATGGTATTGCTTTCTGGAACAAATATGTACGCAGTAAGACTGTTGTCTGAATAGTTTACAATTTTTGATGTGTCTTTTAAAAATCTGTTGCCTTCTTGGTTGTAATATGTTTCAAATGTTAGCGTGCTTGTAAAATTTGTGTAATCTTTTGATTGTACAAATATGGTTTGATCATAAACATCAATAGCCACTTTGTCAGCGTTTGTTGCAACACTTGCATTAATGTCAATATCCAAATTGCTAGCAAGCCTTATTGGTGTAGAATTGTAATTGTAGTTACCTGCAGAACAATCCATATACAACACTGTTGTTTGCTTGTTTACAACTTGAACAGTTGTATCTGCCGCTTGCGTTTTTTCTTTGTCTTGATAAATATTTATTTCTTTGTAGTAATTTGTTATTGTGATATATACATTTTTGGTGTTTTTATAGTTTAGAGAACTCTGAATGGTTAATATGATTTTTCCACATCCGTTTAGATTGATTAGCCTTCCATAATTTTCTACTGTTGCCAACTCTTTTTTGTCTATTAAAAGTTGAACTTCTTTTGCAGTAACACCTGCTACAGTTAACAGGCTAACTGAATCTAATGTATTATCAACAAATACTTGATCATTTGAATTTAATGCTTTTTTAAATGCTGCTAAAATAAATTCATTTAAGGTTACAACTATTTGATCATCTGTTCCGTAATTTGTATCATTCCATTTGATTTGCTTTTTAATGATTGATCCGTTTGAGTGTATTGTTATTTTTTCACCATAGTATTTTTCAACACCTAGGCTTCTGTTAATATTTATAGACACCTCGTCACCATTAGCCGCCGCAACAGCATCTCCCTCTAACGCTCTATCAAAGAAATATGTTTCAAAAGTGTTGGAATTAGCAATTTGAGTTGTGTCTTCTGTTAAATCATTACACAAATATATTTCTTCACCCACTGCAGGTAATTCGTCATAGTGTCTAATAAGCAAAGATGCATCTATGGATTTTCTTGTTCCATCATCAGTGGCTTGAACTTTGTTGTCAGTTATTGAAGACGTGCAGCTTACACCAAGATTAATAAAACCAATCAAGCCCGAAACAGAATTATAACCTCTAACAAACACACGAGTTGTGTTGTTTTTTATTTCTGATTGATTGTCGTTTACTCTACCAACCAAACCTGCAACATATCCACTTGTAGACGTGTTGGTTATTTCTCCCGTAATTTTAATGCCTTGTAGTTTAGTATCGCTTGCACCTTTTGCTATTTCTCCAACCAAACCACCCACATAATTTGCCTCAACAGAAGCATTTATGTGTGCAGAAATTCCATATTCGCCAATTGTCATTGGCTCTGGATTAGTACGGGTATGAGAAATTTCGCCAGTATTTAAACCGCAAACTCCACCAAACACACCAGTAACTTTGTTTAAAATAACTCGCAACGAATGATTTTTGTCAACTCTAACCAAAAGCGTATAAAGTTTTGCATTGTCGTCAATTGTGATTTTGCCATTATTAACGCCCGCCATAATGCCAACATATACGTTTTTGTTTGCTCCATCATTGGTTATGGTTAAAGTGTTTGCCTTGTTTATTTCCACCAAAACATTGCTTATTGATCCATTGTTTATGCCACATAGCAAACCGATTTTTGTTTCGTTGGTAACAGCATATGAATCTTGTCCATTTAATTGGAATGTTCCAGAAAGTTTTATGTTGTATACTTCTGCTCCAGTCATAATTTCTCTAAACATACCAAAATTGTGACTATTGTTTGCTGTTACAACAAAATTGGTTATGCTGCCCGATTGCTTGCATGTTGCAAACGCTGGGTTTGCTTCAAAACCCCCTGACGCATTTTTAATTTGTTTTGCCTCTGTAGTTCCTCTTAATGAGCCCTCTAGCGCTGGCAAATCTATTGGTTGACCATAACAATCAATATTTGCATCAACAAAATAGTGCTTTTCCGCTTTTATGTTTAAAATGTCTTGATAACTTGTTAACCTAATTGCAGTTTCTTGAGATGCCCCGTCTGCAGCCACAAACTTTAAAGCCAAATGATAATAATAATCACCGTTGGCATTGGTATAAGAATTGGTTTTCATAGTTGAAACTGGGAAGATTCTTATAATTCCCGCACCCGCACTTAGGTAAGTAAGCTTAATAATATTTTGGTTTACATCCACCTTTATGCAGTTGGTGTAAACTGTGTCAACCATCACTCTAACATCTTTGCACATTGCATTTGCTGGCAAAATAAAGGTGCTGATGGTTTTTGTTGAATATTGCGCTGTATTGTCAAGATAAATGCTTGTTTCTGGGCTATCTAGCCAAATAGAATCAACATTTATATACTTTTCAATTTTTAGTTCAACTGAAGAAGAAAAATCTACGCCAGTGTTTTGATCTTTAAAATTAAACACAACAGTAATTTGACTGATTATCATAACGCTAGAATATTCATATGTAAATCTACCAACAAAATCATTTGATTCTCTTTGTGGCAAAAACTCAAATGTTCCCACGTTGCCAACTTGTGCTTGACCACTTGAAAGTTCTGTTAATGAATAATTTGAATTTAAATTTGAAGAAAACTTCCAGTTGCTTAAATTAAACTCGCTATTTAGCTGTGCAGTATTTTCGCCAAGTGTTAAATCTAAATAAAAGTATACAGTAGCCAAATTCTCGTTTATATACGACAATTCATTTTTGTTGTATATAGAAACAATTTTGGTTCTATCGTCACTTTGTTGATTGTTGTTGGTATAAAGTGCTAGCTCTTTTACATAGTTAACGCTTTTGAGTTGTATATTGTAATTGCCCTGAATTGGAATGGCTGTTCTTTGCAAATAAGTTGCACTGGTTGGTTCTGTGTCAACTTTGTATATTGTCAAATTGACGCTCGCCCAATAAGTTGTATTATCTCCAGTAAAATTATTTTTTGTAACAATGGTTTTGCCATTTTGCATTTCAAAATATGCACTCGCTGTGGCATCAACTGTTATTTCGCACTCATAGCTCAAATCCAAATTTTTGGCATCACTATTTATATTTATTTTTAAATTGGCTTGACTATTTAAACCTTTTATTGTAAGGCTCGTTAGAGTTTTTTGTCCGCCGTCTATTTTTGCAATCTCATCGTAAGCAGAAATATTTTGATTTCCATTTTGATCAAGTGTGATTGAAAAATCTTTTTGCTGAATAGTTTTGATAACAAAAACTTTTAATCTTGTTTCTTTGCCATTTTCGGTTGTGATTAAATATTCACAAACACCCTCATATAGTGGAATAATATTTAATTTTGCGTCCTTTCCAACCTGTGTCATTTGACAAACATTTGTGCCTTGACCAATTTGAGTGATAGTAAGATTTCCTACGCTACCATTGGCATCAAAGCCAGCAAATTGGATACCGCTTCCATTTGGATCAAAAGTTCTTAAATCTAGATATATGCCTTCTTTGTATTCTGAATTGACAGAAAAATGCATAACGCCTTCAATCACTTGAAAATATATAACATTTTCACAAAGATCTGTGCGAACACCATCCACTTGTTGGAAACAAGTGATTTTTATTGCAAAGTAAGTATCTGGCAAAAAGTTTAATGCTTTAAGTGAAAGAATTGTGTTTAAATTTGACAAATCATATTCATTTCCACAATCAACAATTTTTGCTCCGCCATATTTAACCTCTAGCGCAGCTGGAATTTGTGTTTTGATGTTTGCTTCACTAACAATGTTTTGCCATTCTGGAGCAGTATTGGTTGTTACACTATAAAATTGAAAAGAATAATTGTAGTCATCTTTTTGAGCCTTGCTTGGTGCAACCGAAAATGCATATTCTTTTGCGTCATCACTGTTTGTGTACAACTCAACTGGTTGCAAAGAATCTTGACCATTAATTTTTATTGCTGTTGGCACACATGTTGCTTTTAAATACACAATTTGTTCGACACAATTGTCTGGATAGTCGGCTTGATAAAACTTGAATTTAAGCAAGCCCTGACTAGAAATGTCATTTGCAACAACAGTAAAATCAAAATCTGAAGCCTGTTGTTTTAGTTGCAAAACCCCACCACCAATCAAAAACACATTTGGCGTGGATTGATTGTTTTCTAAAGTTATGTCAACCAAATAATTTTTTGTCCATGTTTGCTCGTCGGCTTGAACATAAAATCTTTTTTGAAAGCTATGTGCTTCGCTTATTGTAAAAACAAGTGGAGTTTCTTGATTATCAAACACAACATCTTGCTGAGCAGCAAAGTCTTCTGGATTGGTTATATCTTGACTTGCGTATGCAACTTGAAAATCTTGAATATCTATTGGATCAACAACTTTTATTGTTATCTCTTCAAAAATAGATGCATTTGACTTGCTTGTTACATTTAAAACTATTTCAGCCGCAGTATAATTTGCTGGTACTGTCAAAGTGTTTGTGTTTGAATCTAATGTCAAACCATCAAAAACTGTTTTAAGATCAAAATTTAAACCAGTTTGAGAAGTGTCTGGTGGTGTAAAAGTAAACAAACTTGAATTTAGTTGCAAGGTGTTTCCCCTTGTTGCATAAATTTGATTTGTTGGAGCAAACCCAACAATGTCATTTGTAACCCTCACAGGAATTTTTAATGGCTTGTTTAAGCCCGAAAGGTCAAGGCTGAGAGTTGTCTCGCCCGGCCTTAATGGTGTTATCGAGAATTTGTAAACCCCATCATTTGTCGCTTTTTGATATGACTTTACTGTGGCAACATCTTCGGCAAAAGAAAAAGTAAATACGGGATCAAACTCGTAATAATTTTCTATTTTTACAAAATATTCTTTTGCCTCATCGCCAACCGACAACTCTATTTTGCTAGAATTGTTCAAGTCAAAAGAAAGCGAGAGAGAACTATAGTCCTGACCGCAGCCCGACATAAGCACTCCGCTAAATATTAAAATTACAAATGTTACTATGCTTAATATTTTTTTCATAGTTCTCTCCTGTTTTTCTCTTTTTGTTTGTTTTTTGTTCTTTATTTTTTTTAAGTTTTGTTTTTCTTTTTTATTTCTTATTTTTTTTACTCTTGTGGTAATGCATTCACATTATAACCGCTGTAGATGTGGAATTCGCCAAAACCACTTGCATACTCGACATAAGTTTCATCTTTTAGATAATAGCTTCTTGTTATTGAACCATTACCTTCAGTTGTTAATGTAACTTTATAGCCTAAAATGTCTGTTCCTTTAGAGTACACAACATATTGAGTTGCGTCATCAAGTTCTGTAATGCTCACTGGCAAATTTTCAAAATCATTATCTTTTGAATATGTTCTTGGGGTAATTCCAGTGTTTGTTGCAGTTAGGAATCCGTCTGCACTATTGTTTGAATAAGGAACTATAACAGGTGTTTCACTTGAAGTTGATGTTTGTATTGGGTCATCTTGATTAATTGCGCCCGCATTGTTTATCGTGCCAGTTGCAGTAAATTGTTTTGTTGTAACTGTGTATTGATAGTATGCTTTATTTTCCCACACATCAAACCTTATTGTAGTTTCATAATGAACATAATCATAAGAAAGTGAGGTTATTGCCACACCCGGAGCGGTAATGTCATAACTCATTTTTGTTATTCCAGTTAAAACACTTGGGAACAAATTGTGGTTTCTTGTTCTTGCTATGTTTGCACTTGTAGAGTTATAACTTATGCTTCCACAAGGGTACAATTTTGATTCTGTCGCATCATATAGGTATACATACTCTTCGATTAAATAGCCGCTTGCTTGTTTATTTACAAGAGAAACCATCAAGTAACTGTCGCCAGCATAATCAAAGGTGTTTGTGTATAGCCCATAATTGTATTCCTTTGTGGCAAATACAATTTTGTCGCCTAAGTACACAACAGGAACACCTGCGACTGTTGTTGTGTCTTGAGTAAACGCCTTAGAAATTGCTGAACCGTCAACGTCATCTCCATTTAAATCTTCTAAAGTGCCGTCTTTATACAACTCAACATTCCATTCACTTCCACACACAACACTACCAATGTTGGTGTCTTCGCCCTCGTCATCTTTATCAAGAGAAATTGTTTGTGTTAATGACAATAGATCTAGTTCGAAGATTTCAACATCTGCATGATCGCCGTTTAAACCAGAGTACGGATCAGAGCAAATTATGTCATATCTTTCGAACATTTTTAATGTTGCACCAGAAATCGTAAATGTTATGCCGGCTGGACTGTACATTAAAACGTGCTTTTCTTCTTCGTTTATGATATTGTAGCCTTCAAAACTCTCTTTTAATAATGAATCCAAAGTTATTGTTTTTGCTTGGTTTAATGTGATTTTTGTATTTAACAACTCTCTTGGTGTAATCGATTCAGGGGCATAAATAACTTCATCATATTTGATTTCGCCTTCGTGTTTAATGATGGATTTTGTATAATCATTCAACTGAAGAACTTGTAATGCGAAAGCGTTCTCTCCACTAATGTAAACATCTTGTTTTACAATTCTAACCTTCAATTGGTATCCAACATCAATATTGTTTAAATAATGTGTTACATCATCAGCACCTTTAAACTTATTTGTATTTTTATATTTTGTTGTAATAGTTTTTTCAAAAACAACTTCACCTGCATGTTGTATGCCTTTTGGAACAATAGTTTTATCTTCTATGCTATATTGAAGTGATTGCATTTTTGTTTCCACAGGAGCTTCTGTGGTTATTGTTTCTTGAGAGGTATGCCAATTTGTGATTTTTTCACCCCCATCTTCTGGCATAGTAAGCTTATATGGTGTTCCATTATATGTGTAAGTAATTTCGCTACCCAAAGTGAAACTTGTATACCCTGTACCATCTTCACAGATTGTTTCATTTTCTTTGATTGTTGCAACCTTGTTAATTAAAGCCCCAGTTGTATTATCAAAATCTGTATATACGGTTATAATGTCCTTTTCTGATTCCTTTGATGATAGGAAGTAGAATGTATCTTCAGGAACTGTAACCCCCTCATCTGCAGTTCCTTCAACTTTTACAAGATTGTAAACTGTTTGTGTTGTTGTAGTACCACCAGTTATTTCTTCGTGGTTATATTTTAATTGTTTACCCTCATCATCACAACTAATACCATAAGTATTGTTTGCTAGGGCAGATAAGTCAGAATATTCAATTTCATCTGCAGGAGTCTGGGTTTGATAATATTTTGTCCCATCGCTATATGTAAACTTATATAAATCAGCCATAATGCTCTTGATTGTTACATTATTTTTTACAACAATTGCGCCTGTTGTGGTTGCATCGTTACCATTGCCAACAAGCTTGCCTGCGCTAGCTTGTGATGCAAATTCAAATGTCATATTGTCCAAAAGAACTTTGTTGTAACCAGCAATAATATAACTTGCTGATTCCGAACCAATTGTAACGTTTTGGTTTATGGTTAATGTTCCATTGTTTACACCAGCCACGCCACCAGCATAAGCATTTTCGCCAGGTTGATATACATCAGCCGAAATAATATTTGCGTTTTGAGCAATGTTTATTGAGCTGATTGTTATGTTGCCGTCTGTAGCCACGTTTTCGCCAACAATACCGCCAACAGCGACATCGTCAACTGAAGCAATTTTTAATGTAATGTTTGATGTTCCGCTGGCTATTAAAGTTTTATTGTTTTTACCAACAAAACCACCAACTTTGTTAAAGTTTGTTGCTAGTTCAACAATTCCATAAACTGATGCATTTGTGATTGTTGCTTTGTTTCCATTTGTACCAATCAAACCACCAAAGGCAGAACTTGCCGAGGTTATATCTTTTTTGTAACCAGTTATGTTGAGACTTACATTTGCATTTGTGATTGTTGCTTCACCATTGTTTAAACCAATCAAACCGCCAAAGTTGTTGATTTTTGACGTGTCAACATTGTTAATATTTCTATCTCCAGAATTTATGCTTACATTTTCAATTATAACATTTTCGCTCGCCTCACCAATCAGCAAGCCAACATTTGTACCTTCATTTTCTATTGCTGAAATATTTATGTCATCTATTGCAATATTCTTTATTGTACAACCTGAAGTTTTTCTGATTAAACCAACACTTGTTGTATAATCTGGAATTGTTGAAGATTTGTAATTTACACTTAAAAGCGTTGCGCTGTTGGTTGCTTGGATTGTTCCATTAAACTCATTCAAAACGCTGCTGCCAACTTGTATTGTAGCACCGTTTTGTGGTTGGATGTCTATTGTCATACTTTTTATTTTGTTGTAATCACTATCACTTGTATTCCAATTGTTTATTGTGTATACAATGTTTCTCCAGTCTTCTGTATTATGAACAGTATAACAATAGTTGTCATCAACGGTTCTGATATGTTCTTCTGTGACACCACGCTCGATTGCTTTTGGTGCTGCAAAACCTGGAATTAGTTTAGACTCTTCATCATCAGCCCACGCCACACCATCCTTAGATTTCCAATTAGGCTTGTTGCTTGGTGAATAAATTGTATCATATTTTTTATCTTCGCCAGCCGTAACGAAAACATTAAGGTTGCTTCCTTCTAGCGTAACACAAATGTCGTCATACCTCTTATAATCAGTATCAGAATCAATACTATCAGCAGCCGTCAATATTGGTTTTGTACTTGCATCCACTGTGCTTGATGTCCATTTAACTTCTGTTACCGGAGCCTTTCCATCATCCAACTCTTCTCTTCCAAACCAGTTGTTGAGTGTGTTTGCAAATTTATAATAACTGAAATTGATACTAGTATATGCTCTTCCGTTAGGTGTATTTATATTGTTTCCAAATGCACTTCCAAAATTTGAAGCGATAATTTCTGGAATTATTTTAGCCATATTTCTATCAAAAGAATTAGTGCTTGCCCCATAGACAAAATATGGTTTTACAAATACGACACCAGCAGCTTCTTTATGGCGTTTAACACGCACACAATATTGTGTCCATTCTACAACGGCACCCGCTCCGCCGAAGAAAATGCCTTTTAACGCATCTTTGAAAGTAAATTTTTCGTAGTCATCCAATTTTTGTCTTAGGTCTTTTTCACTCGGATTGCTTACATAATCCAATGCCATAAATGGCCTTGATTTATCCAACTGTCCCCCAGTTATTGTTCCGTAGTTTGCTAGTCTATTGCTTGTGTTCTCAGGATTGGTTCCATCTTCAGCTGCACTGTTTAAACCATAACCCGCTATGCCTCCGGTGTAAGCTGTGTATATCATTGGCTTACTTACAACAACCATGTTAGAAATTGAATCATAATTGTAACTTGCGGATATAGGTGTACTATCGTATCCGCTTATAAAATATTCATAGTCCTCAGGTGTCCCATTGTCTTTAACAAACCTCCACCTTGCCAAACCTTTAATGTTCATGCGGTTTGCAGCGTCAAGAACCGTTCCGTCATACATAAAACCAACAATTCCACCAACATAAGTGATTTTTTGCAAGGTTTGATCGCCAACCACAATGCCATATTGATTTGTATTTGATTGATAAGTAACCAAATCTGAAATTGTACCATCTTGAAGATATGAAACAATTCCACCAACAGTTGCAACATTTTTAGTTGCAACATAAATTCCCGTTTGCCCACTAAAAATTTGAGCTCTTGTCGCATGGTTTGCATTATCATAATCTTCTTCTAGTAAAACATTTATAAAATTATTTGGATTTGTTATTTGGCACTTGGAAATTGTTGAGTTATTAACCGCCGCAATTCCACCAAAAGCACCGTTGTTTACATCACTCTCGCGTATATCAACGCTTCCGCCAAAATTGCTCTCTTGAATTGTGCCGGTATTTGTGCCAACCAAACCACCAACAGCAAAATTTTTAGTATTTTGATAGTTTACTATAGTATTTGTTTGACTATTTATTTCATAAGATACTATATTTGCAAAATTTTCACATTTTGTAATTATGCCTGCATTTGAGCCAACCAAAATACCAATTGTATTGTCACTAATACTGATAAAGTCGCCATCTATATTATCATCTATTTCAGATGTGGTATATGTTGCCTCAGGCATACTTTTCAACTGCACATTGCCAGTGATTTTTAAGTTGTTTAATGTTGTAGCACTATCACTAATTGTTTTTATTAAACCAGTTGAGTTGTCTAAAACAATATTGTTAAAAATTATATTTCTTACCGCACTGCTAGTAAGCTCAGCAAACATTGATTGATCTTTCAAGAAAATATTGTTTATTGTGTGATAATTGCCATCTAATATTAAGCCTGTTAGTGCTGATATGTTTGCTTTGTTGTTTGGACTTGTTTTTGTATAATTTAAATCCAAATCAGAAATCATTACAAACTCGCCAGCGTCTGTATCTGTTCCATAAGTGTTTACAGTCCTTGAATCAACTATTTTATTGTCAATATCACTAAACACCGTAATGTTTGGAATTTGATAGTAGCGGTTTGCCGGACTTTCTGCAACATATTTGACATATTTTGCCCCATCATAACAAACTCTTGTATCGCGTTTTAAGCTTGTCATAGTTGCAAACATTCCTGCAGAAATTGTTGGATAGTTGTAGTTGTAGTTTATATCGCAATCGTAGTAGCCTTTGTAGTTCCAGTCCTCTTCGTCTGCTCCTTGTGGTGCATTTCCATAAAGTTTGGTTGTGCTTGTACCCCATTCACAAGCATCCGCTTCGTAGAGACAGCCACTTGAGGGCATTGTATCTTTTGCATAACTGCATTTAAAAATTGTATAACAACTGTCAACGGGGCTATCTCCAGCTGTAAATAAGTATACATTTGGAATTGTTTTTGTTGTATCCGCCTTATATTCATCAAGAGTGTTTGTTCCCAAAAATTTTGCCTCTGCCTCACCAGAAACATAGCAATATTCTATTGATCCTGAATTTTCAAACACGAACGCTGAAACACTCTGATTATTTACTGCAATTTTTATGTTTGCATTGCTTGCAAAAATTCTACCAGTGTTTGTATAAACAAAACCACTAGCCGGTGCTCCGTTGTTTATATAACCATGGAACAATGTTTGTTTTGTTTCATTATAGTATTTGTTTAGTGTTTCTCTGACGCTACAGCCATAAATTATACCTGCGTTTTCGTTTGCAAAGCCAGCTTTATTATGATCTGCAAAATTGGTTGTATTGCTTTCTTGTTGAATATCAATATACACCGCAACATTAACATTTGAAACAACACTGTCTGTGTCGATTTCGTGAATTGGTGTGATTGTTGAATAATGCACTTCTTGAGTTGAAATTAAGAAAGCATTTTTTAAAATTACTGCATGCTCAACTTCTTTCGGTAAAGACACATAAAGTTTTCTGATATCATCACTCTTGCATTCAAATGCTTGTTTGGCATCATCAAAATTGCAAGATTCAGTGCTTGTTGGTGCAAATTTTGTGCCAGTAGCACCAGCGCTTGTTATCAAACCTTTTGCATTTCCAACAAATGTACTAAGCTCTGGATGCGTTGTGCTTATATTATCAATTAATGCCTTGTTTTCTGCTATTAAATGATGTTTGGTTGGCTCTAGGTTGATACCCGAGCTAAAGATTACTGAACTATTTGCTGTTTCAGCACCCGTATCGTCTTCTGCTTTGCTAAAGGTTGGTGTTTTTCCATTAACAATATTAATTATTGCATCAATACTATTTAACTTAAGATTATTGCTTGATATTTTATTAAAGATTGTTGTAACAGCATAAATGTTTTTTAGAGTAGTTGAACCATCACACAAACCAATAACGCCGCCTGCATTGCCTGTATCAAATATAACATTATCACCATCTTTTGCAAGCAAGATTTCGCCACTTGCAAGAGCATTGGTTAGAGTGATTGAATTATTGGTTTTTCCTATTATTCCACCAATGTTTGCATTTTGTATTTGTATTGCGATATTTTCAGTTGATGTCGAAGCATGTTCAAACGAAATTGTGCCTTCGTAATATACATTTGATATTTCTGACTTATTTGGAAGATAACCAACAATACCACCAATATTCATTGATTCGGCGTTGCCACCAACAATTATTATATCGCCATAGAAAGCAATAATTTTTTCATCTCTTGTTGTTATTTTTTCTGCTTGACCAGCAACGCCACCAATGTAGTTGTTTTTTTCTGCTAGTGTATAAGTGTAATCTGCATAGTGTGTTTTATCTTCTTGCTCTTCAGCATAACCAACAATAATGTTGGTGTTTGCCACACTAATCTCTTTTACCCAACCAACCACGCCACCAGCAATAAGGGTTTTTGACGCGCTTGCATCAATATTAAAATCTTCTACTGTGGCTATAAATTGTGATGAGGTTGTTGCTGTTGTGTCGCCAATTGAAATTGTAAGCTTAGCTGAAACACTGCCCACAATTCCACCAACAGTCAGTTGATTTGCCTCAAGAGGCTCATCATCAAATGTATATATTGGATCTGTAATTGATATCGTATCATAAACAATGTCTAATGTTGCAGACGAGCCCACCAAGTAGCCCACATTAACATTTGCCTCGTCGTTAGATATGGAAACTCCACTTAATCCAGAGTTGTCCACATCGACATTGGCTATTGTCGCAGAACCCGTTGATTGACCGTATAACAAGCCAATGCTTTTTTCTCCATATTGGGTTATTTCTGCCGACATTGTCGCTTCGTCGAACCTGATATCATTTATTGAAACAGAGCCACTAGAATAGCCAAATAAATATCCGGCATTAACATTGCTAGCTGTCAAAGAATTTCTTTCTGTTTTTGTAAAGCTAATTCCATTAAATACTGCTTGGTGTTCTACCTTGTGAACCACCACACCAAGATTGCCATCCTTGCCAGTGCTATGAGAACAATCTTTGTAAATTAAATTTTCAAAAGTTGCCAAGATTGCCGTTTGTGCAATTGGAGCAGAACAGTTATCAAACGTCATATTTGAAATTTTATTATGAACGCTTGTGAACAAAGGAACACTTAAATTTTTGAAACCGTATTCTGATTTTGTTCCTATAATTTGAGCTCTCATGGCATTTAGTGTTAGATTCCAACCATTGCAATCCACCATATCAATAACATAGAAAGTTACATTTGGGTTGTGTCCATCTTCTATAAACTTATGGAAGTCTGCTATAGATTTGATTGTTCTATCCATATTTGGGTTTGTAAACAAAATGTGTGGATATTCCTCGTTGATATCTCGACTCCAGTTATTGTTTTCATACCATCCATTTTCTCTAAAATTGGTGTCCATAAGTGCGCCATTGTCATCTTGTACACCTTTATATTGTGCATAATTTATGCCCGACTCTCCGCCAACATCTTTTTTGCCGCCATCAAATTCAATTTCATCAATATATTCAACTTTTACGTCTACCACATCAGCTGGTGTTCCTGCTGGAACTGCTGGTGAATGTGCAAACGCATAAATAACAGTTTGATCCACTACGCTAAATTTTTCATATGCATCATAACCCCAATAGTTAAGCGCATTTGCTTTTGATATCGTGCAGCTTGCTGTTTGTTTTAGACCAATAAATCCGCCAATTTTTGTTGCTGATTCGCCATAAACATCTGAAATGGTGTAAACCTCGTTGACATAAAGTCTTTTATCTTCTGTTGCACTTGCAACAAAACCAAACACACCGCCTAAATATTTTGCCCTTTGATTTAAAACATTTACTTTTGAGTATGCAATGCTTAGTTTTCCCGCACATGCAAAACCAATTATACCGCCAATTGCTAAAGGATCATATTCTGATTCAAAAAGTGTATTTAAACCTCTTAAACCAGCCGCATCCATTTGATCGCGATCTGCTTCCGAACCGGTGTAATAAGCTCTTATGTTGCTTTCGATTTCTTTTTGCCAAGCTGATTCGTGCTCGATTCTTGCTTGTGATAAATAGCCTTTTGAATAACCTGCAATGCCACCCGCATAACAATTGTAAGCAATAATCTTTTGAGTATTGTATTGTCTTTGCAATGTTACTAATAAATCTTTTGCGTTTACATATTCGCCAACATAACCGATTAATCCGCCGGCAGTCATAGCAGCAACACTAAAGTTGCCCAAAATTGACAACGATTGTACGCTAATGTCCAAAATTGTATCGCCGGTTTCTGCGTAGTAATCATCTGCGTTGATCATTTCTTGGGTGTAAATATCTACAACACCTGCAACACCACCCGCCAATGAACGATTTTTGTATGTTAAAGCAGAATCTACATAATGCGTAGAGCCTTCTTCTTGTTTTTGTAAATTTCTTATATAATTGTTGTTGTTTTTGTATTGAGCTTCGCTAGAACTTAATTCATTTTTTGCAGTATAGGATGCTATAACTGACAAACTTTCTATGCTTATGTTTGCAACGTAAGATTCACCCACAACTCTACCAAAAGCACCGCCAACAATGTTTTGTCCTATAATGTTTGACGATCCGTTTTGAGTTGATACGCCCTTTATTGCAATATTGTATGCGGTAGAATCTATTATGCTACCAGCTATTGTTCCTACACAAATTGTTTGTTTAGAAACTACGCCACCCTCGGCAACTTCAATTGTTAAGTTGCTTATTTTTGCACCAGACTCTAAGGTTTTAAACATACCAAAATTTTCACTATTGATTAAACTGCTAGTAATTGCCAAGTTTTTAATGGTTAAACCATTACCTTCTAAAGAACCATTTCTGCCAGTTGTGTTTGCTTCAACACCTGATAATGTCATTTGTGTTGTTTGAAGGTTTAATGTAGCCTCACCCTCTTCTACATCTTCTGGCACAAGTTCTAATAAATCTATATCATTTGTTAACCTATATGCACCGATTATTGTTTGCTTTTCTTTTAATATATTGTCAGAAATAGCCAAACTTGTAGAAGATGTAAACACTGCATTAAATTCTTGAGCATCTCTAATTATTATTGGATTATATTTTGAACCCAATTCAAAACCTTCGCAGTAGTCAAATATTGTAACTTTTTCGGCACCTTGAATTTGCTCATATTTTGCTCTTACTGAATGTGTTATATCCTCGGCACTCACCAAGATAGCGCCACGAGTTAAAGACATTTGCCATGTTCCAAAATTTTTTAAACCCTCAAAGCTAAAGCCATAATATTCGTCTTTGTTTGTTGGGTTTGTTATTTTGTTTATGCCTGTATTTAAAGACGTTTCAATTGAAGTGCCTGAGTCTTCTACCCCAGCATAATAATAACTATGGTTTATTGTTCCCTCATTATTATAGCCGCCAAAATCTTTAATGCCAGCAAAGTTGCTTTGAGTAACATTGTTTGTAACAATAATTGAATAAGAGAAGCATCTTTCAATTTTTGCAGTTTCGGCATTGTGATAAACAAAACCTGCACCAATACGACTTGTTTGTTGTTTTGTATTTGTAAGTTTTATATTACTATAACTATCTGTAATTATTCTATTATTTTCATATACAAAGCCTGCAGAAATTCCCGAAGAAACAATTCCGCCATATTCAGCCCTAACATTGCTGCTTGAGCCATAAGCGCCTTGAACATAGCTCATTGTAATTTTGCCGTTGTTTGTGTTTACAAATCCGGCGGTTGCTTTTGTTTCTTCACGGTTGTAATTGTTTACAATTTCAATATTTTTCGCAAAACTACTTGATATTGTTCCGCTGTTTGTTTGACAGAATGCAGAAATTGTTCCGCTTGCCAATATAGAAAACATTGTCAAATCTTGATAATATTGATCAACTTTGTCTAATTCTACCAATTCTACATTTTCAGTTGTTTCGCCAATTTGTATTGTTCTTGTTACTGTTTTGTAACTAAGTTTTGTAATGAGCTTTTGGTCACCACCGACACGGCTATTGGTGATTGAGCCTTGGTTGTCAACAACAAAACCTGCAACCGTTGCGTCAATGTCTTGGTTGACTTTTAAGCCATAAGTATTAGATGTCGCGCTTTGTGAATTTATTGACTTGTAAGTAATAACCTCGGTGTTATACACAATGCCCGAATTATTTATAGCAAGTCCTGCAACATTTGTACTTGTTACATTTTCACCAATATCTATAGTTGTTAAGTAGTATAAATTTATGGTTACATTTTTTATTGTTGTAAGGCTTGAAATTTTGTTGAACAACGCATAATTAGCAGCACCGTCTTCGATTTTTTGATATGAGTGAATATTGATTGTGTAGTTGTTACCGTCAAGAGATTTTATCATATCTGTATTTTCAAAAGCAGTGTATTCATAAAGATTGATGTCATTTGTTAAAATGTAATCTTCTGCCGTTGTTTCTTCTTTTAAAGCAAGGAAATCTTCATTTGTTGCAATTTCTTTTGGCATATCTTCTGTGTAGAAAATTTTATTGCTTAATGTAAATCTATATTCGTAAGTGAATATTCTAAAATCAGGCATTTGGTATTTAATTTCTAACAACATTTGGACATCGCCAACGTAATCCCCACCTTTCACATACAACTTGCCATCTTCATATTCAAAAATTACATATTTGCTAAACTCTTGATAGTCTGCAACATTATAATCGCCAAAGGTTCCGTCCGTTTTTAAGATTGGTAATGTGTAATTGCCGTTTACATAAGACAATGATTGAGCCAAAATTATTTGTGGAGCATAAGCCTCCGCATCATTTTGCAAGTTGTATTGGTTTTGTTCGCTTGACCAAACATTAAAGTTTGAATAATCATTTACATAATAATATTGACTTGCAAACAAACTGATTGCATCTTCCAACCCTTGAATTTTTTCTGGATTAATTTGCAATTTTAGTTCTCGTCGTTTTAAAGATGTAATGCTGAAAATGTTTGCTGGCGCATCATATATTACAACACTGTCTTCATTTAAAATAAAGTCCACAACATAAACATCAACATAGCCTTTCACTGTTACTACTTGACCAGTTATGATTTTTTGGCTTTCAACCATAATTTTAAATGACGAACTGTTTGAAGAATCTAATGCATATCCTTCACCAAATTTTACAGTTACTTTATATTGTTTATAATTAGTTTGCGTACTGTCAACTTCTTCGTAGAAACATTCAACATTGCTTAGTGATTTTTGATCATTTGCCTCTAGAGTAATTGACAAATTTGTTTGATCATTTGAAACAAACACATTTGCTTCTACAGTTTCTGTTGGTGTAGTGTAGTGCTTTGTTTTGCCATCGATGCTAACTTGTGGCACTTCTGGCATTCTTACATACAATGTAAACACAGCTTTTGCTCCCAAAGCTTCGTTTGCAAAATATGCAGTAGTGGTTATGGTAAATATCGTGTCTTGATCATAGGTTGAATTTGCAAACAACTTAACAAAATATCTACCAACATTTTGGTCTGTGCTTGAACTTGCATTGTTGTAAATTTTTATACCGTTTTTGTTGATTAATGAATCATATGAGCCACTTGTTGTTGTATCATTGAAAATTGTTTCACTTGTTGATTCTTGCAACCTAAACGACAATGTTGCCATAGTGTTTGAAGTTGCAACAATTTCTACATAATCATATGTTGCAAAAGATGGGAAAAGGTCAATTTCAAAAATACCAAAATCACTTGGCAACAATACTGAAGTTGGTTCCTGTTTTGTATTGTCCACCAACACACCATTCACTACTCTTGTTGCTCTATATAGTGTTGTGTTTATGCTTGCTAAGGTTTGTGGCACAATTGTCATATTTACATTTGTCAAACATTCATAAACAGTTCCGCCATTTGAAGCCTGAACAACTATTCTGTATGTTTGGTTAACATATGCAGTGTTTGCTTTTTGACTGTCATACAAGCCAACATAAATTTTGTATTGTTTGCCCGCCTCTATTGTTTGAACATAAATGTCAAAAACATCGTCATCGTTCATTAAATAATTTTTTGAATTGTATATTTTTATGTTTGAAGCAACAATTTGATCTTCTTCTACATCCGAAGTAAGCACAACATCAAAACTAAAGTAATCTTGAGGTTCAATTTCGCCAGATGTTATTGATGGGGTAATTTGTGTTGTTCCGTTTCTTTTTATAATTTTGAAAGAAGCTGGATTTTCGCCCAATTTATGCTCGTTTAATATTTTATTAAAACTTGTAGCAAATGGGGTTTTTATTTTAGTCGAAACAGTAAGTCCTGCCGTCCATGAATCATCCCAGTTGTTATTGATTGAAATTGTATGAACACCAACTCTGTTATTGCTTATAAAATTGTTGTCAACAGCAACACCGCCATTTTCCAAAGTAAATAAAACTTCAAAATTATTTGAAACAAGCGTGATGCCTTCAGTTGTGTTGCCTTCAGTTGATTGAATAATTGAATTTTTACCATCTACAATTGATATTGTTGTGCCAGCAGATATTTCCTGCCCATATTGTTGCAAAGTCAATTTATCAAAGTAATACATAGAAAGCATATTGATTTCATAGCTGGTTGTATAGTCGAATTTTGAAGATATAATCAACTTAAATTCGCCCACGCCTTTTATATTAATAGAATCATTTAATACTTCTATAAAATTGCAAATCGTGCCGTCCTTGTTGACAGCCAAAACTCTTAAATCTTCTTCTTCAAATGTTGTGGCATTTAATAAATCGGTTATTTTAATCTTGTTATAGTCGTCTATTTTTGTTTGGTTTTGTGGATTTTCTGCTTTGTAATAGAATACTATACCGTGTTTTTTGTCTTCATCAATACTTAAACTGTATTTTTTGTCAGCATCCGTTTTGATGTTTACATTGCCATCAAATGGGTAGGCAGAATATATTGCTTCCGCAATGCCTTCTTTATTCTCTAATTTTGATCCTGTATATATAAACCCATTTATATAATTTTCGCCGTCAGCAACAAGCCTATCAATTGTTTCTGCAACTCTTAAGAATTTTGCTTGAACAAATACGCAATTGGTTGCTGAGCCTTCGCCCGCTATTGCTCCTAATTTTGACACATTTGCATTAGTGTCCTCAATCAAAATAGAACCAGCAAAGGTACAATTTTCTATTATTCCTGCGTTTACTCCAACAATGCCACCAACTGAAGTGATGCCATCTTTATTTATGGCTATCAACAAGCTTGGCACATAAACACCATTTTTAATATATGTTGAAACTTCTACATTTTTGATAGTTCCAGCGTTTTCTGTTGCCACAAAGCCAGCACCTGTTACATCGCCACAAATATATAAATCTTCAACGTAAGCATTTGCACCAAGTTTATCAAATAAAGACTTGCCTTTTAATATTATTGTTGCCCTTGCTCCGCCTGAAGTTTCACAACCGTACAAGCCACCAGTGAATGTTTTGCCCTCAAAAAGTGTTTTGTCGTCTAATACATAGGTTGTTGGAACTGTTAACACATAGTGTTTTGTTGAATCTACAATATCATCCAAACTCGAGATTTTATATGCCGTTTCTCTTGTTTTGCCGTCTGATATAACAACTGGTATTTTAACCATATTTACTGGTTGAGTTGAAAATTTTGGTTTTATAGTTATATAACCCGTTCCGCCATTTTTGCCAACAACAGTAATCAAACCAGAGTTATCAATAGTGACAATAGCTTGAGCATTGGTTGATGTTGAAACATAATCAAATTCTAAATCCTTATTAAAAGTTGCCGCTGGCAAAACTTCTGTAAAAATTTTATAAGTTAAAATGTCGGATTTTAAAGTGTCTAAGAAAAGTGTTTCGTAAGTGTCAACTTTGGTGTTATTATCCTCAACCTCATCCAAATTGCTTACCCTTATTTTTTCCATTTGTACAGTTTGGGCCATGCTAATAGTAAGTCGAACACTGATAAATTCCTTTTTTAAATTTGCCATATTTATTGTATCTGTAAAATAAACAAAATCGCCAGCAAATAACGTAATATTGTATGGAGCAAGGTATTTTTGTGCTGTTATTGTAATTTTGTTTGTATTATAATCATAAACAACTTTAAAAGATTGACCAACTTCTACTGTACATAACCCGGTGTTGTTGTTAATTTTACCACCGTTTATATATATCTTTCCATAAGTTGCATCAGCTCCACCATTTGATAACGCTTTTGCATCCAATTCAACAGTGTATAATTCTTTTGAAGCCTCACTGTCGATTAAGTCTTCTTTGGCTCTTAACTCTACATGTGTCGCTTCTATGCTTAATGTTTTTACAGGATTGTATATTTCAATAAAAATATATTTTATTATAGGCTCATCAGCCCCAATTGTTCCATCAGCCAAAACTGTTTGTCCATAAATTTGGACACATAAGATAAGCACGCCCTCTTTTAAACCAGTTATAAGATTTTCTTTTTTAAGGTTTTGCGTATTTAAAATTGTGCTCAAGCTTGAATATGTAACAGCACCAATATCATAATTGCCACTCTCGACATCTTTTAATCCATCAAGGTTGTCCTTGTCATAAACGCCTAGATAAGCAGCGTCATTTGGTTCGTAAAAAGAATATGTTAACGCGTGTAAATTTGCATTTTCATTTAATATAACATTCAATCCAACGCTATAGCCCAATTGCAAAGATAAATTGATTATATCACCACTTGACGAATATTTATATTCCCCTATTCCCGCAGTATACTGAACTCCAGATGCCAGATCTATCTGAGCCTCGGTTGTTTCTTGAATTGTATGAGCGGTTAATTTAATAGAGTATCCATTTTTGGTGCTAATAATATATTCTTTTGTGCCAACTTCATTGCCGTATACTCTATACGCAAAAAAGTCATCATTATTGCCATTAAACTCTTTTGGAGTAACAGAAACATTAAAATCTTCAACAAGTGCAGCTGGAGCGTATATTAACACTTCTTTGCTTTCGCCTTTTACAATGTTTACTTCCAATTGTGCTGCCACTTCGATTGTATTGTCAGTTGCTGGATCATCCTGCTCAAAAGCTAAAGCAGAATTTCCCTCCAACATTTTTACAGTGATTTCTTTATTGCTTATTTGAGAATTGTCAAGGCTTGAAACATAAAAAGTTTCAGTGTCACCAATGTCAAAACCATTCTTGCAAGCAAAATAGAACGTGTCACCGGATTCAAAATTTATGTAATATAAACAGCATCCTGATTGCTGTATTCAGTAATTTCTCTGCCGGTTTTGTCAAATATGCGCAAATAGCCGCCTTTTAAAATTTTTATACATAAATTATTTTGAATTGTTCCGTATGGCAAAGCAGAGAAAATAAATTTTCCGCCCAAAACATCATTACTATAATTTTGATAAATGTGATATTGAACAGAAGCCCCAACTGATGTTTGATTGCAGGTTGTTGAAAAATCAATTTCGGTAATTGGCATAGAAACACTAACATTTATGCTTGACACTATTGCACTGGTAGTATTGTCATAAAAAGCATATGAGGTTTCCAACCCACTCTCATTATAATTTTTGTAGGTGTATTTAAAAGACAAACAACCCACACCCTGTCTTAAGGTATCAACCCTGAAGATAAAAACATATTTGTCATATAACCTAGTTGCTCCGCCATTTATTAACGATTCTTGAGTATATTCTCTATCATATTGCAAGATGTTGGAAATGTTTTGAATTGGTTGTCCACCCATAATTGAGAAGTTTTTATCAACATCCACATCAATACCCAATTCTGCTGGAATTAAAATTTGTGTTTTGAAAGTACCCAAATCATACGAACCATCTAATGGGCTTTTTGCTACATTCAACTCATATGTTTTGTTTTCAAAATTGCTAAAACTTGCGCTGTCAGTTTCAACTTTTACATCAATCTCCTTGGCAAGCCATTTAATGTTTGGAACGATTTTTATAACCATTTCTGTTGCAACATCTGACTTACCCTCTTCGGAGCTAACGGAGTCCACAACCACGCTGACCTCTTCACCAAAATCAAGTCCAGAACCTTCCGAAAGCAAGCCAGCCTTGATTTCTAAATAATTGCCCTTAATTTCAAAATTGGAGCTTTCTTCCGCAAGGCTAAAAGTTACACCAGTTTGTTTTGTTCCCGTTGGATAAAAGGTTAAATGATCATACAAGTTGATCATTGTTGATTGATTATCATATGGTACATACAAGTTTTGTTCTGCAACAATTTGTTCAACCGGAACAACCAACTCTACAGAAAAGTTTGCCTCAGCGCCCTTTGCCGAAACCTCAACTATAATTGGATTTGTACCAATAGTAACTTTGCTTGACACAATCAAATCAAAAGTGTTATCGGATGTTTTGCGTGGCGTAATATCAATGTTGGTATTGTCGTATTTAACAACCAACATTTCAGTAGAAAAATCAATTGTAGTTGCCCTAACTACAACAGTATTGTTTTCTGTTTCCCCCAAATAGATAGAAACACTAGACTTGTCTAGCTCTATTTTAGCATTAGATTCTTTTTTTTCACAAGCTGAAAAAAACGCCCCAAAAACGGTAATCAAAATTGCCATCAAAATAACGGAAAACTTTTTCATAAATATGCTCCTCATTTATGTTGATCAAATTGTTTAAAAATTATCAGCAACAAAATAGTAATAAATTTAATTATATTATATATATAATTACAAAAAATGTCAATTTTATCTATGCGTTTTTAATAATAATTTAAATTAAAATCGAAAACCAATAAAAAATTCAAGCCTTTTGAATTTAAAAGGGATCAAAAATTAAATTTTTAATTTTTTTATTTTGATAAAAATTCAAATAAATTCACAAAAAAACATAAAAAATAAGGCAAAATTTGATAATTTTTCAATTTTTTGCCTTATTTTTTGTTTTTTTATTATTTTAATTTATTTATTTTTTGAATCTATTAAAGTAACAATATCTTTTACGGTTTTCATATTCATAGCCTCTTCATCTGGAATACTAATACCAAATTCTTCTTCAAAAGCCATAAGCATTTCTACAGTATCTAGCGAGTCTGCACCCAAATCTTCAATAAGCCTAGAATTTTCTGTAATTTTTGCTTCTGCCACATTTAGTTGATTAGATATTAGTTTTTTTACTTTATCTATTGTCATAAATCTTCCTCCATAATAAATACATATTAAAGTTTATCATTATTTAAGACAAAAGTAAAGCAAAATTTTTGCATTGACGCTTAAAAGCACTTTATTATTTGTTTTCAAAAGTTATATAGTTTGACGGATCTACACTTTTGCCATTTAGGCTAATAGCAAAATGTAAATGATTGCCTTCTAGCCCCTCATTAGAAGAAGTGTTTGACGCTTCGCCAATTTTCTGACCTCTAGAAACGATATCGCCTTGTTTAATCGCATCAGTTTTCGCAAGCGAACAATATGTTGTTGCAAGTCCGTCTTGGTGAGTAATTGTTATACAATAGCCATCTTCATAACTGTATGAGCAATTGGTAACAATACCATCAAGCACAGAATAAACATCATTGCTGGCACTTGAACACAAGTCAACAGCCTTGTGGCTTTCCCATTGTTTTAGCGTTGAATTGTAAAACAGCTCAGTGTCAGAATACCACTTTAAAACCTCAGCATCACTCATTGGACACACCATTTCAAGTGGAGTACTACCAGCAGGCTCACTAACATCAGGCAATTGTTCGTTTGCCGGAGTTGTTCCGGCCATTATGCCAACCGCCAAAATTAGCGATAGCGCAAGCATATACACTCCATATTTTTTAAAAAATTTTCCCATATTTACCTCCGACTTGAATTATTGACCAAATGTTTTTATTTTAAACAGAAAATTAATAATCTCCCAAAATTATCGGACTTCCCACCAAAACACAATCCCCCTTTTGCACAATTTGAAAATTAACTTCTAAAGAATTCATCACCACACCTCGCTTAAAATATTGACTTCTGCCATATATGCTATTGTTTTCAGAAAAACAGTTTGTCACTTTTAGTTTTTTTAACACCCTCTCCACGCATTGCCCCTTTATTTTAATTGTAAAGCCCTGAATATCGTCAATTTGATTATGTAACTCATTTAAGTTTTGTATGGAATCAAAAACAATTTCACCCATACCATTGTCAATTTTGTTTTTTAAATTGGTTTTTGAAGCAGTATAAACTTCAACCTGCGCTTCAGGAAAAACGCCTTTTAAAGTAAAATTGCCAACAAAACACATATTTAAGCCACAAAAAAGTGCAATTATTAATAAAAAAATCATTAACCTTTTCATAAGATTAATGATTGACAGAAAAAACAAATTTAAACTGCTACACCAAAAAACTATTTAACACACCACTGCCAGCAACCATATCTACCACAAGATTATCACAATTTAAAAAGGGGGAAATTGCCAAAGCTCTAAACACATTGTTCAAGTCTTGCTCTAAGCTTAACTCATTTTTATAAATGCTTTTTAATTGTTTTATAAAATCTTTAATTTTTAAAAGCTGGAACGAAATTATTTTATAATAATATTCTCTATTTTTTAAAAATTTACATTTTTTGTGTATTTTTCGTGTATTTTTGATAAAATATTTGTTATTTTTTATTGTTTTTGATGATATTTGGCAATTCGCAATCGCCCCTGCAATATTACAAAAATCAACTTTTTCCAAAGTTTTTACCGTATTAATTTCAATAAATCTTTTAAAAATCAACAATATAGACTTTGCACATAGCAACATTTTTTTTCCGGCAAAATTGCTATTGTGGTCCATTTTTTCAAGCAATAAAAACGTTGTGATCAAATAATATTTTTCCCTATTTAACAGTCCCACAAAAAAACCAAAATCAATCAACAAATCCATAAGCACTAGGTTTGAATCCTCACCACAAAGCAAGATATTTGTTTGCTCCTCATCCAATTTGCTAAAAACTTTTTCTAACCCAACAAAGACATATTTTTCAGCATCCTCGTCATCTATCATACCCTCCACATACACACTTCTTAAAGAATGCAACAAGCATAGTCCTTGTATGTTTATGCTCGGGTTGGTTTTTCTAACAATTTGTTCTTGAATAAAAACTCGTTTTGGATAGTCTGCATAAAAACTTTTTGTTGAATCATATGGATTCACGCAAAAATTAGTAAAGTATGCCAAACTCGTAGCAACGGTAGGACACACTATGAATGGCAACCCATAATGATTGGCAAAAAATTTAACCGTATCCGCACACTTGCCACCTCCCAGCGCAACCAGCAGGTCAAAGTCACCTTTTGATAGCTTGTCATTTATGCAATCCAGCTCCGCTTTTACAAACGAATTTCTTGAAACAAAATGATAGACATTTTCACTGCCACAAAACAAGGCATTAAGCAGACTTGTTACATCTTCCGCCTCCACACTTTTTGTTGACACAAGCATAATGTTTTTGTTGTTGTAATTTAGTTTTATGTAAGTCTTAACTTCTTCAAAAGCATTTTTTTTGTAAATTATTTTTTTATAATAAGCATTTTCCAACTCCATAATAATCCCCTGCAAAGATGCTAACATAAAAATTGTTAAAAAATATGCAAAAAAATACATTTTTTTTGCAATTTTTGTCGTATTTTTATTAATTTTTATCAAATAATAAAATTATGAAAAATTTTAAAATAAAAAATTGTGCAATCTCTTTTGTTTTAATGCTTTTGATTTGCTGTGTTAATTATTTTTTTAGTACAAAAAATTATTGTTATGCTGAGTCAAAATATTATTATACAGATAATATTGAACACATTTTTACACACTGTTTAATTGCCTACCCAGAAATAGCTTTTGCAAAAGATAATTATATGGCAAAACACTACGCCCGTGATTGCATTACCGCACGAGAATTTATTAAAATATTAGATCAGTTATACAAAAACAATTACGCTCTAGTCGACATCAATTGCTGCTTTAGCACAAATGAGTTGGGCATTGTTGTAAAACAAAAAGTTAAAATGCCAATTGGCAAAAAACCTTTGATTTTGAGTTTTGACGATGTAAATTATGATCAAACAAAAAAAGGTTTGGGTATGGTGGACAAAATTGTTTTAGATGAGCAAAACAATCTCGCAGCATACACTTATATGAACAATTTTGAGGACATTAGATATGACAACGAATTTATTCCCATTTTGGAAAACTTTGTAAAAATACATCCCGATTTTTCTATAAATGGCGCAAAAGGCACAATTTGCCTTACTGGTTATGACGGCATTTTGGGCTATAGAACAAGTCACACAAACACCACAAACAGAGATAATGAAATTAAAGCTGCTAAAAAAGTTATTGCGATTTTAAAACAAAACGGCTGGAATTTTGCCAGCCACAGTTATGGGCACTATCATATGAAATCAATCAGCAATGAAAAATTTGAACACGAAATAAATTTATGGCAAGATGAAGTTGCACCCATTGTAGGCAACACCAGCGTTTATGTATACCCATATGGCGAGTGGGAAGTTTTTGAAAGTGGTCAAAAAACCAAAAAACATATACTTTTGGAACAATCCGGATTTAAACTTTTTTGCGGCGTTGGCTTAAAACCATTTTTTTCATACCTGCCAAACAATAACGGACACAAGGTTTTATTTATGGACCGGAAATGTATTGACGGCAACACTCTAACGGCCAATAGAAAGGAATTACAACCGTTTTTTAATCCATTGCAAATTTTAGACTCTAGCAGAAACAAAATTTAATTCCAAGACTCTTTGCTTACTTCTACTACAAACATTAAGATATAGTTTTTATCACCTTCTATCTTAAGATTGTTGCTTAGTCTAACAAATTGACTTAAACCAATGCTTTGGTTTGACATAATTGGCTGGTTTAAATAAATATATCCGTCATTTTGTTGCACCCAATTGGTAAATCCAAAAATAATGCACTCGCCACGGACGCTTGAGACATTTGCCCTAGCTCTAACATAAAGCGGCTCTTGCACGTTTTGAAATTTTAGCGATACCTCTTGCCTTATATCAGTGCCCAAAATCGTTTCTCCAGAAAAATTGCAGCCTTTTGCAAAAGCCCCCTCACCACCAACTTCAATTTCTAATTTTTCCCCCAAAATTGTGTTATACTCGGCTATTCTGCCAAAATAAAACCCACCCATAAAATTATATATAATACTACCAATACAAACTAGACTTAACAGAACTATTACTGATGATAAAATTATAATTGTTTTTTTTGACTCTTTTTTGTTTTCCATAACAAAATTTTTGTCAAATTGCTATTTTTTAAACGTTAAAAAATAAGGTCAAATTTTAGCCAAGCCAAAAATCAGCCTTATTTTGTTTTTATTAAATTCGTATCTTTCCAGACCTTACACGCTTTTTATACTCTCTCAACTGCTTTTCTTTAAACTTGTTGCTTTCGCTTTCTAATTGCCTTTGCTTCTTTTTCCACTCGTACTTTTTGTTTCCCCAAATGTAATCATAACCCATGAGGAAAATTCCTTGGATTAAATAAATATAGTGACTTAAAAATCTCCAGAAAATCAATGCCCAAACAACTTTTTCTTTAAACATACTCGCAAAAATGAAAGTAAATGAGATCTCGTTAACACCCGTTCCTCCAGGTAACGGAACAAAGCACGACGCCAAATCAATCAACACAGTATATGTCGACATCTTTAAGAACAAATCAAAACTTGGAGCCCCGCCAAACGCCAAATAAATCAAATATGGGCCAGAATAGTTAAGTATCAATTGAAAAATAAACATCAAAATCATTAGTATAAATTTACCCAATTTTTTTGTATATTTTATCATTGTGTTTTGGAATCCCGCAACCGTATCCATCACCTTGTCATACACAGCCTCATAATTTTTTATTATGCGCATTTTTTGCAAAAGCTTTAATATTTTAACGACCAATATCTTTCCGGTTTTTTTGCTCACCGACAAAAAAATTGTTCCTACTAGCAAAAGGGTATTTAATGCAAATCCAACATATGCAGCAATGGAAACAAGACTGCCACCGTCCGGTTGTCTTGACGCATAAATAATACTGAATATACCAACAAGCATCCATGACATTTGGAACAAAACATATCTAGCTGTGGGTACAGAAATGGCAGTATCTGCATCAACACCAAATTTATTTAAATAAAAAACCTGAAATGGCTCGCCGGCTGATAAAGGCGTCGCAGCATCCCAATATTTACCAATTGCAACCATTTTGTACGAAAGCGCAAAGCCCTCACGCTTGGTCGACTGCCTTAAAAGCATAGTTGTTCTGCCCGCATCGAGCATTTGAACCGCCACAAATACCACAACAATCAATAATAAATATTCCCACCTCAGTCCGTTTAACAAATTTGCAATTGGTTCAACTTCTGCGTGAGTTAATTGGTTTATCAAAATGCCGGCAACAACACCAATGTTGATTAAAAAGAAAACAAGACTTAAAATTTTTTTCTTTTTTGATTTTTGTTTTACTACAGTTTGGTTATTTTCACTTATTCTGCTGGCAATTTCTTGCTCGTCAAATGTGCCCTGTTCTTTTAAGTCATCAAACGATATTTGATTTTTTAACAAGTGTTGATCAGAAAAAAACTGCCCCTGATTTAAAGAGGCTTTTTTGTATTTAAAAAGATTTTTAAATATAAAACGTTTTTTTGCCATACTATTATTAATAATAACACAAATATTTTTTGATTGCAATAATTATAACCAAAAAAACAATTAAAAAAGATGAGCTGTAATTTAAATTTGCTCATCTTTTTATTTTAAATTAAGTTTTCAACATGATTAACATCAATTCCATATTGGCTTTTTAATGCATCAATATTCATATTTTCATATTTAGAATAACCATCGTTGTTTAATGTTTCATAAATGGCATCAAATATTGTTTTATTGTGTAAATCGTTTAAATATGTTTCGTCAAGTTTTAAAACATCTGAATAGTTGAACGTTACGCCATTGTCTTCAATTTGATAGTTGGCTCTTAAGTTTAATTTGTTGTTGTCATCCAATTCAAATGCATTTTCACATGCTCCCATATAGAAAATTATGTGCAAGCCATATTCGCTTTCAACAAGACCACTTATTGCACCATACTCGCCAGCTTGGTGCAATTCTCTTGATGCATTTGTAAAGTTTTCAACCATCTTGCTGTCGTTTACGCCAATAACATATGGGTATTCGGCATTCATAATGCCATCATCCTCGTTGTATTTATACATTAAGTTTCTAAAAGCTTCTGCCTTGGCAGCATTATCATGTGCAGCAGCCAATTCGTTTTGAATTTCAGCCAAAACATCTTGTACTTTTATTGTATCTTCGTTTTTGATTTCGCCAGTTTCAGCATCTCTGACACTTGCCATAATGCCATTATATAAAGCAGCTTTTTGTTCTTTATAATCCTGTGCAGAAATTATATAGCCTTGACCGTTGTTGCTTTTTGTTTCTAATTCGTTGTATTCTTTTTGTTGTTTATCACTAAATTTTACCAAAATATGTGCAACATAAAAATAATTGTCATTTACAAAATAGTTTACATTTTTTCTGTTGCCCAACATATCGTCATTAAATTTTGTTGCATCATTTGCATAAACAAAGTTTGATGAATATACCATTGCTTTGTATTTGTTTAAAACTTGATCCACAGTGATATATGAATAATCGTTGTTTTCGCCTAAATATTCTTGATATTTTTCTATTATTTTGCTTTCGTAAAGATTTTTATAAATTCTATCTATTTCGCCTTTTACAAGCTTGCCTTCACCATAGTTTGTGCCGAGAATTTCTTGAGATTCTTGCAAGTTTGACAAATATCTTCTGTAACCCTCTTTTGCAAAAGCATCAACATTATTATTTTTTGATTCAGCAATAAATTTGTTGTATATTTGATCTTGATTGGCAAATGTAACTTCTCTTGGAGCAGTGTCGTTGTTTTCTAAAAGCTTTATTCTAAACTCACCAGCAAGTGCATCATATTGTGGCCTTGCTTGTTTTGTATATTTATTGTAAACAGTGCCAGACTTTGTTTCCTCGGCCATAACTTCTTCAAGTGGCATATCCCAGTCATCTCTAATTTCACTCTCAAAACTTTTTATATTTGAAATTAATGACGAGTAAGTTTGATAATAAAGTTCTTGCTTTTCAGCATCTGTAAGTTTTATTGCCGCTCCGGCTGGAGTTAAGGCAACCCTTTCAGCTTCTTTTAAAAGAACCTCTCTATTAACCAAAGCGTTAACAGTTTCTTCTTTAGCACGATCCTCGGTGTAACCATAAGAACTAATTAAGTTTTGACCATAGTTGTTGTAGGCGGTTATAAAATCTTTTCTGTCAATTTCGATTTTTGTGCCATCGTTGTATGTTGCAGTGATAACAATTTGATTGAAATAATCTGCATTGTTTCTTGCAAACAAATCACAACCGGCAAACATAAACATACAACATGCTATCATTAAAAGTGCTATAAATTTAAATTTCTTTTTCACATTATTCTCCCATACGCAATAATTTTTAGTATTTTTGTGACTTTTGTTTTACAAAAGCATAATTTAACTTTTGAATTATACAACAATATTGCATAAAAATCAATCATTTTTAAAACTTTGTTGCGTCTTTTAAAAAACTTAACATAAAGGCAAGTTTTTGTGATATTGTGCAAAAGCCCATATCAAACGCAATTATTGGCAAATCTTCAAATTTTAATACACCGTTGGAGCGTTCGCTTAATGCCTTTGAAAGCCCTGCCGACATAATGTTTTGCTCTTTGTATAAATAAATTTGACAACTTTTTGCATCAATCAAAACTCTTTTTACATTTTGGCTTGCTGCCAAGTTTTTAATGTAGGCAATGTCCAACAAATTTTTTGCCTCAAAAGGAAGTTCGCCGTAGCCTTCCAACAGTTTTGTTTGCATTTTTTCATAGTCGCCGTCATTGGCAATTGAACTTATGCCCGCATACAATTCAATTCTTTCACTTTCAGACTTGACATAACTTTCTGGCAAGTTGGCAGAGATTGAAACATCTATTTTTATTGGCTTAATTTCTTTAACTTTTTCACCTTTTAGCTCTTTAACTGCACTGTCTAGCAGTTTACAGTACATATCATAACCAACTTTTTCTAAGTGTCCATGTTGCTCTTTACCAAGAATGTTGCCCGCCCCGCGAATTTCTAAATCTCGCATAGCAATTTTAAAACCACTGCCAAGTTCGGTGTATTCTAGTATTGCGTCAAGCCTTTTGTAGGCGTCGCTTGTGAGCATTTTTGACGGATTATAAGTAAAGTAAGCATACGCCACTTTATCACTTCTGCCAATTCTGCCACGAAGTTGATAAAGTTCACCAAGCCCAAGCCTGTCGGCGTCAATAATTATTAGCGTGTTGGCAAAAGGCAAATCTATTCCACTCTCAATAAGTGTTGTTGCCACCAAAATGTCAAACTCTCGATTGTAAAGTTGCATTATGGTCTGCTCCAAAAGTTTTTCTGGCATTTGACCGTGCGCAACACCAATTCTAGCATTTGGCAATAAGCTTTTCAGCCTTTCGGCTTGCTCGTAAATATGTTCGACACGGTTGTACACAAAAAGCACTTGTCCACCACGAGAAAGTTCTTTTTTGCAAGCGTTTAAAATAAGCGTGTCGCTTTCTTCTTGAACGTAGGTTTTTACTGCAATTCTTTCTCTCGGCGCGGTCTCTATTATGGAAATATCTCTAATTCCAGTAAGTGCCATATTTAATGTTCTTGGAATAGGCGTTGCTGACAAAGTTAAAACGTCAATATTTTGTTTTAATTCTTTTATTTTTTCTTTATCGCCCACACCAAAGCGTTGTTCTTCGTCTAGCACCAAAAGGCCTAAATCTTTAAAAACAACATCGCTTGAAAGTAGCCTATGTGTACCAATTAAAAGGTCAACCTTGCCCTCTTTTACTTCTTTTAAAATTTGCTCTTGTTGTTGTTTTGTTCTAAACCTGTTTAAAACTTTTACATTAACCATAAAGCCCGAAAAACGCTCGATTGCTGTTTTATAATGTTGCTCACTTAAAATGGTTGTTGGGCATAAGAATGCAACTTGTTTGCCGTCTAAAATGGCTTTGTAAATTGCCCTAAGTGCCACTTCGGTTTTGCCATAACCAACATCTCCGCAAATGAGCCTATCCATAATTTTAGGACCTTGCATATCTTTTTTTATTTCAGCAATGGCTGAGAGTTGATCTTCGGTTTCTTCATAAGGAAAGGCATCTTCAAACTGTTCATATAAATAATTGTCAGGTGAGTAAATAAAACCTTTGGATTTTTCACGCTTTGCGTAAATTTCCACCAAATTTATGGCAAGTTTGCTTACACTTTCTTTAACTTTTTGTTTTACTTTTGCAAACTGCTCACCACCAATTTTGTTGAGTTTTGGATCGGCATCGCCACCCATAAAAGCAGAGATTAAATCGGCTTGTTCGCTTGGCAAATAAAGTTTATCGCCACCAGAATATTCAATAACAAAATAGTCTTTTTCTGTGCCGTTTAAATTCATTTTGGTGAGAGCAATGCACTTGCCAATGCCATGCGTTTCGTGAACAACATAGTCGCCGACTTTTGGCAAATAAAACACCTTGCGTTTTTTGTTTTTATTGGTGATATTTTTTACTGCAGATTTTGACTTTTTTATTAAATCGTCAGTACCAATTAGTACAAAGCCAGAATCTAAAAAACTGCAACTTTTTGAAAAATAATCGCTGGTTACCACCACTTGAAATTTGTTGCTAATAAACAAAACATCATCACTGGTGTAAATGTTGTAATTTGTTAAAAATTCGCAAAGTGATTTTTTTGACTCCTCGCTACCAGCAAACAAAACCACTTTGTATTTTGACTTTTCGTAAATAAACAAATCGTTGACCAATTTTTTGTAGTCATAACAATAATTAAATGAGCCGATTGTTCTAATTGTGTCGTTTACATCAACTTTATAAATGTCTTGCTTTATGTTTGAAAAAACAATGTTTGGCTTAAACTTTAAAGCATCAAACGGATTAAAATAGTAGTTTAAATGCTCACTTGTAAGGTCTCCACCCGAGTAAAAATCAAACAAGCTTGCCGAAACACTTTTATAATTGTCGGATAGTTCATCATAAAGTTTTTTGGGCTCGTCTACATAAATTGAAACTTCGCCCCCTAGCATATCAAAAATACTATATTCCTCTTGCAAAAATGGAGCCAAGAATTCAATATCGTCATCAATAATGTTTTCATTAAGCCCGTCACATACTTGTTTTATAAGCATATGATTTTTAATTAACGCATCGCCTTGCAAGTTGGAATTTAATATTGTATTTTGCAAATTACAAATAATATTTTTCTTTTCTTGTTCATCTAAAATATATAATTTATTTGGATAAATATTAATATTTTCTATATCTTCAATTTTTTGCATTTCTTGTGCGTCAAAAAAATATATTTTTTCTAGCGTATCGCCGAAGAAATCAAGCCTTACGGGATTTTCATAATTAACCATAAAAATGTCTAAAATATCACCTTTTATTGAAAAATCACCTGTTTTTTCAATTTTTTCGCATTTTTTATAGCCATTTTTAACTAATTTTTTAATAATTTCATTAAAGTTATAATCAGTATTTTTTTGTAATTTTAAAACATTTTTTTCATCAATTTTTTTGTGGAATTTATAAAGCAAATTTTCGGGTGATAATAATAAAACTTTTGAGTTGCCACTTATAAAATCATAAAGCGCTTTTATCATTTCACTTTGCAAACTCTTGTCTCTTATTTGTCTAAAAATGGGTGGTGTTAAATCGGTAATAAATTCACTTGTTTTTATGCCAAGCTCGTTTAAACTTTCTTTATATAAAAATTTTGTTACATCATCTTTTGCAACAACCACGCATTGCTTTTTAGAAGAATAAATTGCCAAAACTTTTTCGCCAATGTCCGCCCCATTAAGTGACAAAACGAGACCGCTTTCCACCGCCTCGTTTATTTTTTTTATTACGCTTGTTTTTTGCAAAATATTATCTATTGTTTTCATTTTGTTCCTTTGATTAATCTAACGCAAAACTTTCTATTTTACAATTAATTTAATTTGCTTTTTAAAAGTTCAATCCCCTCTTCAATTTCTTTATCAATTATTTCCAACTTATCGTCTGGTATTCTGCTTAACACAAAGTCTGCAAGGTCGACAAACTTTTCATCCCTTCCAACTCCAATTTTTATGCGCTTAAAGTTTGTGTCGCCAAGTTCATTCACAATGCTTTTAAGGCCATTGTGCGTTCCCGCACTACCCGACTCTCTGAATCTAATTTTGCCAAGTGGCAAATCAATATCATCCACAAACACAAAAACATCTTCTATTGCAATTTTAAACTTTTGCATAATTTGCCTTATTGCTATGCCACTTAAGTTCATATATGTCATAGGTTTCAAGAGCAAAAGTTTTTGACCATTATAATAACTTTCGGCAACAACTCCATCACACATTCTTTTTGTAAAACACGCACCAATGACATCTGCAAATTTTTCTACAGCCCTAAAGCCAACATTGTGATATGTCCTTTCATATTTTCTATCGGGATTGCCTAGTCCAACAATTAATTTCATTTTGTTTCCCTTTTTATAATTTTTTAAATATTTTTGTCAATTATTTTATCAAACGGCCCAACAATTGTATTTTCGCTGATTCGGCTGTTTGAAATGTATGACGCCTTAACCACAACATTGTTTGAAATTATACTGTCTTTAATAATGTTGTTTGGCTCTAAAACTGTGTTTTCGCCTATGTAAGTTTTGCCTTTTAAGTGATTGTTTGGCTCAATTGTTACATTTTTTTCAAGTACAACATCGGCATCAATAAAGGTTGACACATCATCAGCAATTTGCACTCCGTTAGCCTTGTGAAAATCTAGTATCATATTTTTTAACACTTTTGTAACATTTTGCACTTTATCAAAATTGTTTACCATTTCAAACTCTTGCCCGTCAAACAATTTGTTTTCTGAGGCAAGCACGCTTTCGCAGTTTAAAAGATATTTACTATTAAAAACAAAACCGCGTTTGAGTCTTAATACATTTAAATCTCTTGCCTTAACATAATCCAAAATTTCCAAAACATTAGCACGTGAAATAAGTGGTGTATCGGAATATAAAACAACCGTATATTTCTCATTGTTAACAAACGGTTTTACCATTGCGACAATATCTGTGTCCTTAGTGCAGGGTGTTGTTTTGATTTTTGCGCCATCACCGGCAAGCGCAACCCACTCCCACATTTTTTTACCCAAAATTTCAATATCATATGGGGCTCTTGCTTTAAACTCTTCATTTTTGTATAAAAGCACAATAAAAAGCACATCACTTAATGGATTAAGTTGGTCGCCGTCCAATAAAGATGTATGATCGCTTAAAATGCCTTCAGTTTGATTAATGTTTTCCATATTTATATATTATTGAAAAACATAAAAAAAGTCAAGTTTATATTGCTCAACTTTTTAAATACCTTATTTAACAAATCGACACTAGTCTTCGAGTGTTTTATGTGTCGAATTAACATGTGCAAATTTTTCTATGAAAGAAAAATTATACATTTTTTACTCTTTTTCAACAATGTTTTCATCTAAGTTTTTCTATCTGCCTAAGAATCATATTTTTGTGCAGAATTTCATCTTCTAGGTTAAGTGATAAAATTAAATTTATATTATTGTCGTTTATTTTGTTTATGGTGGTCTTATAGTCAATTATTGTTTTTTCTTTAAGTTCTAAATTGGTGTACAGGATTTGTTTATAACTTTTTACATAATCAACACTTTTCCCGCTAAGCCAAATTTTTTGATTGTTTAAATATTTAGGATCGCCACCCATAAGCACAATAATTTCGGCTAGCCTTGACGCGTGTGTTAAATCGTCTTTATATAATTTTTGCAAAAATTCATATTGCTCTTTATCAAAATGATAAACAAGATTAGCTTGATATAACTCTTGCATAAAGGTCAACACCTCACCTTCGTTGCCGGCATACAACTCTTTTATTAGCCCCTCGTAGTAACCATTTTGTTTTATAAAAATTTTTTGCATAATTTTATATATGAAATATCAGTCGCAAGCGTTAAAAAATGCCCTTGTGGGCGGGGGCATTTTTATATATTATTTTTATTTTTCTCTTGAATCGTCGATGGCTCCAAAGTCATATTCTAAAATTTCACCTTGATCGTCTAGCATTACCCAATCTGGAACATAGTAATCTTGTTTTGCTTGCGGTTGTTCTTGACTTGTGGCTTCGCCCACGATTTCTTTTTGTTCAAAAGTGCCAACCTTTTCGCTAAGTAGCCTTTGCGTTTCAGCCGCTTGTTCGGCTTCTGTTTTTTGTGTTTCAAATTGTTGATTTAGGCAAACACTAGCGCATTGTTTTATTAGGTATATAAAATATTCTCTAACAGTTTTGCCAGTAATGTCTCTGCAAATTGCGTTTGCAACTGTTGTTGTTTTTTGCTTATTTTCGCGGTCTATATGTTTTGAGCATATTTTTGCAACACAATCGTCTCTTCTTGTGATTAAAGCCTTGCAAACAGCTTTTGCCATTGATATCTCTGATTTTGAACAGCCTTGTTCAAAGCCAGGCAATTTTTTGTTTTTTATTGTATAAATATAATAACCCAAAATCAAACCGTATAATCTAGATTGTGCTTCGTAAACTGCCTTTTTATTTTTTGAGCAACCATGTTCTAGTTGGTTGGCGATTTTAGTAAGTTGTTCTGAAAGATATTTCATAATGATTTCATCAATCATTGCTTCTACCTTTTTGGCACTTAATACTTGATATTCTGCTTTTGAGCGAGGAATAACAATGTGATCTTCTGCATTTGGTTCTATTTTTTTTGTGCCTTGACTGTCTGAGCTCGCCTTATCTGCCGTGTCATCTACACTTTGAACCTGTTTGCCGTTTTGTGTTGCTTGACCCTTTGCCTGTTCACCGTCCAACGCCCCAGATTGATCTGCAAAACCAAAAGTGTGGCTTTTTTGCTCTTTGGCACCCGCATATTTTGTATAATCTTTTTCTTTTACTCGTATAAAAGTTTCTTCTAGTGTTTTTGGTACAACTGAATGGGTAAAACCATTTAGTGTCATACATGCCACAACTTTTTGAGGAGTAAGTTCTAACTTTTTGCACAAGTCTACTGCCGATTTTGTTGCCAACTGAACAATAACGCTTAATTCTTGTGATGTAAAGCCACATGTGTTGCACAATTGTGCAAATTGCAACCAAAGACACTTTTCTGCCAATTGACAATTTTGAGCCCCACCCATATTTGTTGCCCTAACCATATATATATCAGCCATAAGTTGGGCAGCATATTTCAATTGTGGAGTTAAAAGTTTTTTGCCTTCTTTGGCTAGTGTTTTGCTAGCGACATCAATAAATTGACGGAGTGCAATATCATAAACAGAAATTAATTTTTCAATATTGCTAAGTGTATATTTGTCAGATTTGGTTTTTACCAAAACCTTTCCCTTGCAAGAAACAACCAAACTTTTTTGTTTTCTGGCAATTCTTAGTGCCGCATTTTTAACTTTTGCCAAAGCACGCGACATATAGCCACCTTTTTTTAGTTGAGTCAAATTGTCGCCGTTAATTTCTGCAACCTTAAAACCCAACTTTTCTTGAAGCAAGTTAATATAATATGTATAACTACTATCAGGCATTTTTCTTGAAGAAAAAGGCGTTGCCGACATAGTTCCAAAATCAAAAAGAGGCAACTCTACTTGATAAATAGTAAAAACATCTTTAAGGGCAAATGCAGAGTATTTGTCTCCCATAACTGGAGGAATATCCAAATTGACTTCGTTTGGCTCAAAATATTCATTATTATCCCAGTCTTTTTTTGTTTTTAAAAACCTTTCTTCAGGCGATAATGCAAAATATTGCGCTTGCAAGCGTGCTACAACCCTAGCGGAGTCTATTTCTGTCTCACCGCCAGCGGTATAATTTTTTATTAATAAATCAAAACCGTTTGTTTTGTTTTTAACCAAAAAATCCAATTGTTCTTGCATTTGTGGTGTCATTTGAGCGTTTTTAACCATAAATTTGCCTCCATTTTTTTAATATTATAGCATATGCCTTTTAAAATTTCAATAGCAAATTAAAAAAATGTACAGCATAAAGTTGTACATTTTTGTTTTTAACTAAAGATTTTTACAATATATGGATGAGCAACAATTTGAACAGTTGTTCTGCTCATTGGGCTGGTTATTACAAACGCTTGACCAACAGGGGCGGTAACAATGCTGTTTTGCTCCTCTTGGTTGATTTCGCCCGATTTTCTATAAAGCTCAACTAGGTCGTTAAGGTCTGACGGAGCTAGAGAGAAAATAAACGAATATTGACACGCGTTGATAACCGCAGTTGACTGACGCTCGATTTCTGGCGATCCGACAAAGTCTTTGATATTTTGCGTAATAACAATTTCCATACCTTGATATTTACGAATACGTTTTGCCATTTGTGCCATAAAGTCAAGCGCAACTGGATAGTCCGGATTAATAAACACGTGGGCTTCGTCGACGGCAACAATAATGTTACGTTTTGCGTTATATTTTTTGTTGAAGTCTTTGTTTTTGATAACCTCGTTCATCAAATATTTAAAAATGATTAACATTTGCGCGTTGGCGATAATTTGGTTGTTGTTGGCAATTAAGCTTTGGAAGTTAAACGAAATAAAGTTTTCTTTTGTTTCTAGCGTTGTTGGACCGTTCCAAAGTTTGCTGTTTCTTCCGCCTTTTGCAAACTTTTTGATGTAGTTTTCTACGTTCATTAAGTTTGTTCTTTGATATTCGTTTGTTTCTGTTTGAATTCTTTCTGAAACAAGAGCATATAGGTCGTCAAAGGTTGGGAATTCTTCAGGTTTCATATTAACAAAGTCGGAGTGATCTCCAATGCCTTTTTTCTTGTAAACATCAACAACGCAAGAGTTTAGTGTTTCAAACGCGTCGCTTGATATACCGCCCAAAATAACACGGAAGAACTGCTCTAAAAATTGCAAGTGCTGCGCAAAGGTGTCAGAAGTGTCTACTTCAATTTCTTCTTCTTCGACATATTCTCTGCCTTCCATTTGTGCCGCATATCTTTCTTCTTCAATCTGCTCTGCAGATTTTGAATGTTTGTTAATTTGCGATAATAACGATTCGTCATTTAGTGAAGTAAACACGTGGAACGGATTGATAATACCCATTGCCGATGATCCAACATCAACAACTTTTCCGTTTAGGTTTAGTGCAAGGTCGGTATACTCGTTTTCCGGGTCAAGAATAAAGATTTTTGAATTGTCTGCTGCAAAGTTTGCAAGCAAAGTTTTTGTGGCGTAAGATTTACCAGAACCTGATTTACCAATAACCATCATATTGCTGTTAACCCTTTCTCTATCTCTTTTGAAAAAGTCCAAGAACACAGGAAACTCGTTGTCGCCAATATAAAAACCGTTTTTGTCTTGAAGTGCTGACGAAATAAATGGGAACATTGCCGCAATCGAAGTTGTTGGAATGCCTCTTTTTGCCTCTTTGCACACATTGCGCATTGAAATGTTACTGCTGATAAACGCATCAACTTGACGGCCAAACATTTCGGAATATTTAAAGCCTTCTTGTTTTAAAATGGCTCTAACGTCTTTTCTTGCAGGCTCTTCACAAGTGATGTACACACTCGTTTCAAAAAGTTGTTGGTTGTTGTTTTTTAATTGAAGAAGCAATTGTTGAAGTGTTTGCAAGTGGGTTTGATTTTCGATTTGTCTACTGGTTGAGCCACCACGCATAACCTTGCTTTCCATTTCCATAATTGCCTTGTCTATGGTTTTTTCTGATTGTAATCTAGGAATTGGTTTAAATTTGGTGATAACTCTTGTACGGTCTAATGAATAAAAGGTTGAGCCCCACGCATTGCCAACATGAATTGGATAGTCGGTGACAGCAAAATGTCTGTATGGCTTGCCATCTATCATTGTTCTTGATGCTTGAAATTTTATTTCTTTTGGAACAACCCAATCAAAATATTGTTTCATTGAGATTGTTTCTAGTTCTCTTTCGTCAAATTCTTTGCCAAAGTTTGCACGCAAGAAAACCAAAAGGTCAGTACCTCTAACCAAAGTACAGTTTATTGAAGTAACTGCATTTTGAAGAGTGTTGATAATACCGTTTGTAGTTGTTTCAAGAGTTTCTTTGTCTTTGTCATAGATAACAATATAAAAATAGTCTTTATAAACTTTTTCTTGGCGGTTTAGTCTTTCCATAAAAGCAACACGCTCTTCAAATACGCCAGCACGAACTTCCACCTCGGATTGTGACATTTCACCCTCAGATTGTAAGTCCATAAGTTTATTATATTTTTTATCTTCGCCATAAATATAGTTGTCCAAAATCATGGCTTTGTTAATTTTGATTATGCTTGCAGTTTGATCGTTAGAAATTCTTGTAAGAGCTTTTGTAACCGAGTTGATAACCAAATCTTGTCTGTCGGCATTCAACAGCCCAAAAACAATTGGATTAACTTCAATAACCTGGGCATAATATTCGCCAAAATCTATAAATCTGTCTTGATATAAACCCTCAAAAGGAATAATTCTTTTGATTGGTGCAGCACGCCTTTTTGCCTCGCTGGTGTAATATTTGCCTTGTGCAAAAAACCTAAACAAATAGCCTAGTGTTTGATAAAGCCTTGTTTCATCACCTGTTTTGGTAAAGAAAAACACCAGTCCAAAACCAAGCCACGCAAAACCAAAATAAGCATGAAAAGCAAAGTTTGCAGTAAACAATGCAATTGCTCCCGCAACAAAAATTACAATAAATATAATATCAGAAAGCGTTATACCCTTTATGATTTCTGATTTTACTTTGGTATTTCTTGGAATTATATGCATAATTTTTCTCCTAAAATATTTTGTGTTAATTATTAAAAATTAAAAAATAATTAATTAAAAAATATATTTTTTCCCTTTATTTTTGGGCATTTTTTAAAATTAACCAAAAAATATTATTTTCCTACATTTATATAATACATTAACCGCAAAAAAAAATCAAAAAAATATTGAAAATTTTCATTTCAATATTTTTTTTGATTAAAACTTATTGTCAAGTTCAATTTTTAAGTCGTTAAGGTATGCAAGCGGTGAGTTGTTTGGCAAGTTAAAAAGCATTTTGTAGGCCTTTAGGTGCTGCGTTTTTGCCTTATATTTGCTATTTATTTCATTTTTGCCATATTTGCCATCGCCAATGATGTATAGCTTGTTGTAGGCAAGGTGAGCACGTATTTGATGAGTTTTACCCTCTTTTATTTTTACACTTAAAAGGCTTGTGTTGCCACTAGATTTAATAACAAAATATTCTGTGGTAATTGGCACCGCATTTCCTGTTTTGTTGTTATAAATTTTAACCATACTTTCGTCAGCATTTTTTTCTAAATAGCCTTTTAAAACAGCGCTTTGTTTTTCTGGCACACCTACAACTTCGGCATAATAAAACTTATCCACATTTCCACATTTAAACGCTTTGATTAATTCTTTTTGAGCGTCAACTGTTTTTGCAACAATCACCAAACCCAAAGTGTTGCGATCTAGTCTATGCACAGCAAAGGCTTGCTTGTCTTGTTTTATTAATTCGTCAACAACGTTATATTCGCCATCACTTGTTTCAATGCCTTTGTTTTTGTCTATAAACATAACATTATTATCTTCATAAACAATTTTAAACATATCTTTTTTTATGGCGTCATCTGTTACAAAAACAGATACTCTTGCCCCTTGAGGAACGACCATATTTTCTTTTATTCTTGCACCGTCCACCAAAACATCTTTTTTGCGAAGCGCCGAAGCAAATGCCGAATAAACCACATCCGGACATTGTTTTTCTAAAATTTTTAATACTCTATCAGTTTTTTTTGCAACAATTTCTATTTTTTTCATAAAAGCATTATATCACACTTTTTGCAGTTTGTGTCACCTGTTTTCATTTATTATCATTTTGCTTAATGCTGGCGTAAATTATTATCGTGCGGTTTTATCTAAATAACCATAGCAAAAACAAAAACTAATGTTTATTTAATCAATTCAGAAATTTGCGGCAAAATGGAATTTGTGAGAACTTGATAACCATCACTAGTCAAGTGTGCCCCGTCAGTTGTATAAACAGAATATATTTGGCCGGCCACTTCATCAAATAACGGAGTAAAAAGATCTACAAAAGCATAATCATATTTAATTGCAAGTTTCTTTATTATTACGTTATTATATGCGGCTAACTGGTTTTTATTTGCCCAATCCTTCCCCATTGCTGTAAGAGAGCAGAGTATAATTTTTGTGTTTTGTGATTTATTTTTAATATCTTGTAACATTCTTTCGTAATTTTCAAACATTGTGTTTAAATTGTTTCCACCGATAAGAATTACTGCAACCTTTGGCTTTAAATCATATAAAGAAATTTGCAGCCTATTTTCTAAGCCAAAAGAGGTATCCCCACCAATTCCCCTATTCGCCGTCGTGTATTGCGGATAATATTTTGAAAGATCATAGCCATCTGTTAAGCTATCACCTAAAAAAGCAACATCAACCTGATAATCATCGTAGTTTTCGTTTTCCGTTTGATAAATAGAAAGTTTGGTTTGATAATATTGATTAAATATTTGTTCGATTTCTTTATTTTTTTGTTTTTCGGGAAAATAAAATCCAAAGAAATATACGGCAATTGCACTGCATGCAATTAATATTACTATAATGCTGCTAATTAATACTAATTTGTATTTTTTCATAACCCATCTCCATAAAAAATACTTTTATCATTCTTAAAACTCTTATAGAACAATTATACCACACAAAAAACATTTTGCAACACTAGGTTTCATTTATTATGATTTTTCCCTTGATACTAGCGTACATTTTAAAACAAGCAAAACATTTTTAACACCTACAATCACTAGTTTTCATTTACTCAGCGTGGACATTTGGTGGACACGAAAAAATTTTCAAAAGTGTCTTAAACAAAAAAGACACTCAAAATTTAATTTGAATGTCTTTGATTAACTATTTTGTTGCTTCAAAATCTTCTTGTCTGATTTCTTCTTTGATTAAGTCCGTAGCCTTAATTGTCTTACGTTTTTTACTTAATACTTTTCCGCTGTAGCTATAAATAATTTTCTCTACCTTAATAGTATCATATGAAGAACTTGATGAAACTAATACAAAATAATCATTGTAAAATTTTATGCCAAAATCAAAAACAGCATTATCCCAAGGCATGCCTCTTGAAACACTAAAAATTTTTTTCCCACTTGTTGTATATATAGTTATATCGCTAGCATATGTTACAATATCCTTAATGGGTATAATATTTTTAAGAGATCCATTAATCCTTTTATAAGGAAATTCCCATTTGTCGCATAAAGGCTCATAAGTTGCGCACTTTTCTTCTGGCATAAATTTGTATTCTATTATCAATTTTGTATCATTATTTATTTCTAAAAGTGTAGTTGCAGAATCATGCGCATTAAGACATTTATACTTCTCGCGGCCTTGGATTCCAGCTGTAGTTACATATTTACCCAGCTCGGTATTATAAATGTAAATAGGTGCAATAAAATCCATGTCAGTTCTCTTATTTTGAATAAGTTTTAATTTAGGCATATAATATATCTCCTTTTTTTAATAGGTTTATCATAAATAATTAAAGATGTCAATCCCCAATTTGCTTGAATATACGTTTCGCGTGCATCAGACAAAACTTCCAATAATGTAATTTTTTGAAATTTTGTAAAGCTTTTTATTCTTTCTTAATAGTATATTTAAAGGAGGTTTTTATTTATGGCAAAAAATAGCGATTACTTTGGTCTTGATTTTGTTGTTAGCTTAATTCTAGCAATAATTCCCATTACATCTTGGCTATGTGGAGTGGTTACACGCCTTCAAGAGGGCAAAATTTTTGCAGGTCTTGTGAGATTGTTCTTGGGCTTTAACATTATTTGGCTTTTAGACCTTATTTTTATGATTAAAGATAAATCAATTTGCAGATTGATAAATGTGTAAAAGGAGTTGTGAGGAAAAATATTTTCTTTAATTGGTTTTTAAACAACTTGACACTAAAAAACAAGGCAAAACTTTAAAATTTTGTGAAGTTTTGCCTTGTTTTGAGCCTTAGAATATTTTTCTTTACAGCCCCCTTATAACTAATAGTTTTCTCTTAACAACTCAAAATAAGCTTGTGGATGAACACAAACTGGGCAAACTTCTGGAGCTGCTTCTCCAACGTGAACGTGTCCACAATTTGTACAAATCCAAACTTGTTGTCCTTCTTTAACAAACACTTTTGCTTCTTGAATGTTTTTTGCAAGTTTTAAATATCTTTCCTCGTGACGTTTTTCAATTGCTGCAACACCTTCAAATTGTTTAGCAATTGCTTCAAATCCTTCGGCTCTAGCTTCCTGTGCCATAACTCTGTACATTTCTGTCCATTCTTCATTTTCACCAGCAGCTGCAGCCAACAAGTTGTCATAAGTGTTGCCAATGCCATTTAAATGTTTAAACCAAAGTTTTGCGTGTTCCATTTCATTTTTTGCAGTTTCCTCAAAAATTGCCGAAATTTGATTGTAGCCATCTTTTTTTGCTTTTGACGCAAAGTATGTATATTTGTTTCTTGCTTGACTTTCGCCAGCAAAGGCTTTCCATAAATTAGCCTCGGTTTTGCTACCTTTAAGTTCCATAATTTTTTCTCCTTTTTATATTCAAAAGTAGTATAACAAAATTCTGCTTTGCTCGTCAAAAAAAAATCAAAATTCAAAAGAAAAAAACATTTTATGTTTTTCCCCATAAATAAAAAAATAAAGGCACGCTTTTAGAATATTTGTATTATTCTTGCGAGCCAAAAAAAACACACGATTGGGTTATGATCGTGTGTTTGATTTTTAAATTTTAAATTTGATATGGGTTAGTTATCAAATTTTGATTTTTGCATTTTGCAAAGATGTTTATTACTCAATAATTGAAGCAACAACACCTGAACCAACTGTACGGCCACCTTCACGAATAGCGAATCTCAAACCTTGTTCGATAGCGATTGGTTTGATCAATTCGATAGTCATTGTGATGTTATCGCCAGGCATAACCATTTCTGTGCCTTCTGGAAGTTCGATTGTTCCAGTAACGTCAGTTGTTCTGAAGTAGAATTGAGGTCTGTAACCATTGAAGAATGGTTTATGACGGCCACCTTCGGCTTGTTTCAATACGTATACTTGAGCTGTGAACTTAGTATGTGGATTGATTGAGCCTGGTTTGCAAAGAACTTGACCTCTTTCGATATCAGTTCTGTTGATACCACGAAGCAAGATACCAGCGTTATCACCAGCTTCTGCACTGTCCAATAATTTGTGGAACATTTCGATACCAGTAACAACTGTTGATCTCTTTTCGCCAAGACCAACGATTTCAACAGTATCGTTCATATGAACAACACCACGTTCTACTCTACCAGTAGCAACTGTACCACGACCTGTGATTGTGAATACGTCTTCAACTGGCATTAAGAATGGTTGATCTGTTGCACGTGCTGGGTCTGGGATGTAAGTATCCAAAGTATCCAATAACTCTTGGATTGGTTTGCACCATTCGCTTTCTGGGTCGCCTGCTTGGCAAGCTTCACCAGCTTTGAAAGCTGAGCCTTTGATGATTGGGGTGTCATCACCAGGGAAATCGTAAGAAGATAATAAATCTCTGATTTCCATTTCAACTAATTCTGCAAGTTCTGGATCATCAACTTGGTCCATTTTGTTCATGAATACAACGATGTATGGAACACCAACTTGACGAGCAAGTAAGATGTGTTCACGAGTTTGAGGCATTGGACCGTCAGCTGCAGACACAACTAGGATAGCTCCGTCCATTTGAGCTGCACCAGTGATCATGTTTTTAACATAGTCAGCGTGTCCTGGACAGTCTACGTGTGCATAGTGACGAGTAGCGCTCTTGTATTCAACGTGTGAAGTGTTGATTGTGATACCTCTAGCCTTTTCTTCTGGGGCTTTATCGATATCTTCGTATTTCATTGCGGCAGCCAAACCTTTAGCAGCGCAATATTGGCAAATTGCTGAAGTTAATGTTGTTTTACCATGGTCAACGTGGCCGATTGTTCCAACGTTAACGTGGGTTAAACTTCTGTCAAATTTTTCCTTAGCCATTGTTTTAATCTCCTTTAATTTTTTTAGTTTACGGATATAATATAGCATATCCAATTTTTTTTTCAAAACGATTTAACAAAATTGCTGGGACAATTTTATTAAGTGAATAGTTAATAGTGAAAAGTGAATAGTGATTGTCAATTTTTAACAATTTTCTATGCTCTTTTTACACTTCTATTTGAGTTTTGCTAGTTTTTTGAACGGTAAATAATGAATATAATAGTCCTTAACTATTCACTATTCATTATTCACTATTCACTGTAAAAATTTGCGAGCAAATTTTTACTAATCTTTTTTTCTGCTAGTCATAATTTTTTCGGAAATAGATTTTGGAACTTCTGCGTATTTAAGTGGTTCCATAACGAACACACCACGACCTTGAGTTTGTGAACGAAGGTCGGTTGCATAACCAAACATTTCTGAAAGAGGCACTTCGGCATTGATTCTTTGGATGCCTGAAAGGCTTTCTGTTCCAAGAAGTAATCCACGACGAGAAGTGATGTTGCCCATTACTGTGCCTAGGTAGTCATCTGGTACTTCTACCGAAACTTTCATAATAGGTTCCATTAAAACTGTTTCTGCTTTTGCAGCAGCTTCTTTAAATGCCATAGAGCCGGCAATTTTAAACGCCATTTCTGATGAGTCGACATCGTGATATGAACCGTCATAAACTGTTGCTCTAAAGCCAACTGTTTCGTATCCGGCTAGGATACCATTTTTTCTTGATTCGTTAATACCGTTGTTGATTGGTTGAATGAATTCTTTTGGAATTGAGCCACCAACTGTTTTGTCAACAAATTCGTAGCCGTCATCTTCAAGTGGTTCAAATTTAACCCAACAATGTCCGTATTGACCTTTACCACCGGATTGACGAACATATTTACCTTCTGCTTCAACAGTCTTTTTGAGTCTTTCTCTGTAAGAAACTTGTGGCGCGCCCACGTTAGCTTGAACTTTGAATTCTCTTAAAAGTCTGTCTACGATGATTTCAAGGTGTAATTCGCCCATACCTGCGATAATTGTTTGACCTGTTTCTTGGTTTGTTGAAACTCTAAATGAAGGATCTTCACGAGATAGTTTAGCAAGAGCCAAAGCCATTTTTTCTTGTTGATCTTTTGTTTTTGGTTCAATTGCAAGTTGAATAACTGGTTCTGGGAAAACCATGCTTTCAAGTTGAATTGGGTTTTTCTCATCACAAAGAGTATGTCCTGTGATGGTGTCTTTTAAACCAACGATTGCAGCAATGTCGCCTGCGCCAACTTCTTGAATTTCTGTTCTGTTGTTAGAGTGCATTCTAATTAAACGACCAACACGTTCTTGTTTGCCAGTGATTGAGTTATAAACATAACTACCAGCTTTTAACACACCGCTATAAACACGGAAATATGTTAAGCCACCAACAAATGGATCAGTTGCAATTTTAAATGCTAAACCTGCAAATGGAGCATTTTCATCTGCTTGACGAGTTTCTTCTTGATTGGTGTCTGGGTTTATACCTTTGATAGCCTCGATGTCAAGTGGAGATGGTAAATAGTCTACCATTGCGTCTAATAGATTTTGAACACCTTTGTTTTTATAAGATGATCCACAAAGCATAGGTGTAATGCGTTTGTCGATTGTTGCGTTACGAATTGCTCTTTTCAATTCGTCAAGTGATATTTCTTCACCTTCGAAATATCTTTCTAGCAATGCGTCATCAAGTTCAACGATTGATTCGATTAAAGCATCATGACGTTTTTGAGCTTCTTCTGCGTATTCTGCAGGAATCTCTTTGGCTTCAATAATTTTGCCCATGTCATCCTCAGGGATATATGCCTTCATTGTTAAAAGGTCAATAACACCTTGGAATGTATCAGCTAAGCCAATTGGCATTTGAAGTGGAAGTGGATTTGTTTTAAGTCTGTCTCTTACTGAGTCAACACATTTGTCGAAGTAAGCGTCATCTCTGTCCATCTTGTTAACATAAATGATAACAGGAACTTTACATTGATTTGCTTGTCTCCAAACTGTTTCAGTTTGAGGTTGAACCTTGTCTCTAGCGCTAAGCACTAAAACCGCACCATCAAGCACTTTTAACGAACGCAAAACTTCAATTGTGAAGTCAACGTGTCCAGGAGTGTCGATAATGTTGATTTTTTTACCTTTCCATTGACAAGTTGTACAAGCAGAAGTAATTGTGATACCTCTTTCTTGCTCTTGAGCCATCCAGTCCATTGTTGCAGCACCATCGTGAACTTCACCAATTTTGTGAGTTATACCGGTATAAAACAAAATACGTTCTGTAGTTGTAGTTTTACCAGCATCGATGTGAGCCATAATACCAACGTTTCTTGTAAGGTTAAGATCGGTTGCCATTTTTATTTTCTCCTTATTAAATTTATGTCCGTTTTTGTGTGGGAACAAACACTTAAACCCGAATTAAAAAATTATTTATTTAGTTGATTTTGTTCTCTAATATATTTAATTTTTGCAGAGCGATATTCATATCCAAACTGAGCATCAAGATAATCTATCCATCTGTCTTTTAGTATGCCCTCGCAAGCAACTGACATAATGTCTGTTACTTTGCCTTTGCAGTCAAAATCATACAAAAAGAACTCTAGGTCAGATTCTTCGCCACCAAAACGAACATATATTCCGTCATCTAAATATTTAACATCTTTAAGTGGCATTTTTACTGTTTTCAAAAAGCCTTCAATTTGTTTTTCCGATAATCTTTCAATAAACATATTAGACCTCCTTTCGCAAAATTTGAAAATTTTGCAGTGAATAATGAATAGTGAATAGTGAAAAGTTAAGGACTATTCTTATATTCTTATTAATTATGTGAACCTATTTTAGCAAAAGCTGATTTTGTATTTTAGGAAATTTAGTATTTGCAACTAAAATTTTCTAATGATGATAAATTGGGAATTTCCCCCATTTTTGCGATTTTAAATTAAGACAAATTGGAGATTTTTACGAGCGTTTAGGCGAAGATTTAAGAAATTCGATGGTGGGAGTTTAGTAAGCTAAATGACTACCGGAGAATTTAGCAAAATCTAAAGCATAAACCCGTAAAAATTTTCAATTTTACCATTTGTAATGAGCAAAAGCCTTATTAGCCTCAGCCATTCTGTGCATTTCATCTCTACGTTTGATTGATGCACCAGTATTGTTGTAAGCATCCATAAGTTCGCCAGCGATTTTTTCGTCCATATTGCGTTCACCGTTACGGTTTCTAGCAAAGTCTACTATCCAACGGATAGCAAGAGTTTGACGACGTTCTGGTCTAATTTCCATTGGAACTTGGTAAGTAGCACCACCAACTCTGCGGCCTTTGGTTTCTAAAACTGGTTTAACATTTTCTACTGCTTGAGTGAAAACATCAAGTGCATTTGCACCAGTTTTTTCAGCGATCATATCAAAAGCGCTGTAAACCAAAGATTGAGCAAGTGCTTTTTTACCGTCTAACATAACTTGGTTAATAAATTTAGAAACCAAAACTGATTTATATTTTGGGTCTGGTAAAACTTCACGTTTAAAAGAACCTCTTCTTCTTGGCATTGTAATTTCTCCTTTATAGATTTTTAATGGAATCGACTCCATGTAAAAGTTTTTAACAAAAACTTTTAAGTGAATAGTGAATAGTGAATAGTGAATAATTGTTGACAATTATAATCCTAAACAAATAATTCAACTCACAAATAAAAGTTTGTTTAGTAAATAGTGATTTAAACGATACAAATAATTAAGATAATCCTTAACTATTCACTATTCATTATTCACTATTCACTAGAAACAATAATTTTGTCCCAAAATTATTGTTTCTTAGGTCTTTTAGCACCATATTTAGAACGCGATTGGTTACGTTTTGCAACACCGGCTGTATCTAAAGCACCACGAACAATGTGGTATCTAACACCTGGCAAGTCTTTAACCCTTCCGCCACGAACTAAAACAACACTGTGCTCTTGAAGGTTGTGTCCTATACCTGGGATATAGCAAGTACCTTCTGTACCATTACTTAATTTAACTCTGGCAACTTTTCTTAGTGCTGAGTTTGGTTTTTTAGGTGTAGTTGTTTTAACGTTTAAGCACACACCACGTTTTTGTGGGCAGTTCTCTAAAAGTGGAGATTTGCTTTTTTTGTCAAAAGTTTTACGACCTTTATTAACCAACTGATTGATTGTAGGCATTCTTTTCCTCCTTGTTTAGATTTTTTTGAAAGCGAGCCTTTTAACCCCTAAAGACAAATCTGACTTTCATTTTTTTAGCGTTTGTGATTACAGTAACACACCTTATCGCACAACTATATATAGGTCTTAATTTTATTGCCTAGTCGATAAGTTACATATGCCCATGCACCCTGCTGATAGCATTAGCATTTTGCGAGCACATAAACATCTTACTCGGTGGTTATGGTTCTTCCACCTGTGCTAGTGTAAATAATCAATTTGTTTGCTACCGACAAATTGATGCAGACCATAAATTGCTGTTTTTGTTGTAAACAAAGACAATTGCCCAATTTTCCGCAACAAAAAACACCGCTTTCTAGTGGTATACGCCACCAATTATATCAACACTAACCATTGTTGTCAAGATTTTTGTTTGTTTGTTTAAAAATTTTACACAAAAAAACAAACCAAACCCAAAGCAGGATTTAGTTTGTATTTTATATTTTCTTTTTAATTAACCTTTTGCAATATCTCCATCAGTGCAATGGATTGTGTAGTTGCCGGTACCATTGTTCCAACGATCTCCAAAATCAATAGCACTCCATTGTGCTTTTGTGCCTTGGTACGTGATTGAGGTTAGGTTCGAGCAATCATCGAACGCCAAGCCTCCTATGCTCGTTACACTGCTTGGGATGGTGATTGAGGTTAGATTTGGGCAGCCACTGAATGCATAACTTCCGATCGTCATTAACCCATCTGGGAGTGTGATTGAGATTAATCTTGGAACACAGAAAAAGGCTTCAACTCCGATTGTAGTTGTTCCTTCTGGTATTATACTATTTTCACAGCCTTGAAAAAGTGTGGTTGGGCCATCCCATTTAAAAATACAGTTGTTTTTTGAGTAATAAACGCTGTTACCTTCTTCTACATAAAGATGTTTAGCACCCCAGTCCAAATTATGCTCAGATAATATGTCACTACCACCAGACATACCAATAAGTTCAACATTTTTAGGGACTGTAATTGATAGCAAGTTATAACAACCAACAAATGTATTATTTAGGTAGGTAGTATCTTCTGGGAGTAATGCACCTACTAGGTTTTCAAGATTGTCAAATTCATTTTGGCTCCAAATATGGCCATATAATCCAGCCGATATTGTAAATGTTGTATATTCATCAATACCTGGAAAACCACTATTCCAAGCTATATAATAATCCAAGCTAACTACATTACCCTCTTCATCAATTACCTGTGATGGAAGCGTAATGTGCTTACTTGAACCTTCTGTCCATTCAGGTACGCCTGCCAAACCAAATGTTTCGCCGGAACATTCTGCATCCTCAAAAGTATACCCATCATTAACACTTGGTGTCTGGGTTTGAGCAAACTCTACGCCAAAAGAAAATGCTTGTAGGTCAAATGATTCTTGGTGGTCTAATAGGGTGATTTCAATAACCATTTGATCTTCAAATGGGGTTATTGTATCTCCACTTTTTGTTGCTGCCCTAATGTAGTCATTATGAAGCGCTACTAGAGCGTAGTTATCTGTTTCGTAAATATTATCAAAATCTGCTACCGGTGTGCCACCAACACTTAAAGTTTTTACCCTTGCTGAAACTGGGAATAATGAGTAGTTGGCTACTTTTATTTTTATTCTTATGGTAGTTGCCACATCTTCAAACCAATCATCAAAATATATCGAACCAAAGGTATATGAGTCATTGTTTGATACATATATTGACGCATTTGTATTGTCTGTTTGACTTGACCATTGTGCTTGAGTGCCAACTATTTTCTCCCACTCGTCGTTTGCATCTTTTCTTATTGCATTTTGAATGTAAGTGGTTGCAACAACATCACAATTGTGTGCAGTAAAGCCAATGTTACCACTTACTGCCATCTGCGCACTTTTTGCCGACCATACACCAATGGCAATGGCACATACGCACAAACAAATTGTGGCAATGTTGAGTAATAAGCTAAACTTTTTTTTCATAATTTTCTCTCCCTTTAATAAGCGACACTCGCTTTACTTGCGTCGCGTTAATAGTTAATAGTTAAGGGCAACCCTCGCTTTGCTCGGTTGCGTTA
>SVIU01000037.1 GCA_015069335.1 Clostridiales bacterium | reverse complement strand
TTCAATAGGACAAACACCCCTTCAGTCGGCTAATTGCCGACAGCTCCCCCTTAAGGTAGGGGGAGCCTAAGCAAGCAACACTTTGACATTTCTAGTAAATTTTTTTTATTGTCTACACGCCGAAATAATTATAAATTAATTTTTTAACATTTTTAGCAAATAAAATTAATAATTCTGTTTGGCACATAAATTATTTTTTTAACGTTTTGTTTGTCAACTTTACCGTCGGCATAAACAAGTGCTTCTACTTCGGCTTGGCTTAGGTCGGCTTGCATAGCAAGCGTGCCTCTCATTTTGCCATTTATTTGAATTGGCAAATTAATTTGTCTTTGACTTATTACACTTTCGTCTGCCTCTGGGAATGTTTGGTCTAGTATATCACCAGCAAAAACTCTTTCGTAAAGTTCGCTTGTGATGTGTGGCGCAAGTGGGTTTAACACAATCAAGAATTGACGTAATTCTTCTTTGGTGATAAAGCCATCTTCTTTTATTTTTTTCATAAATATCATACATGCAGAAATGCAAGTGTTGAGTTTTAAGTTTTCTATATCAGAAGAAACTTTTTTAATTAATTGGTTTAGTTCAACAGCATGCTCTTTTGAAACATCTTCGCCTCTTATCATATCTTGAAGCGACCAAACTTTGTCTAAGAAATTTACAATGCCTTCTATGCCTTTAAATGTCCACATACAGTTGTCTTCATAACCAGCAAGGAAATGCAAATGAAGTCTTGCGACGTCTGAACCATATTTGTCAATTACGGCAAGTGGCGAAACACCATTTTTTGAGCTTTTGCTCATTTTTTTGCCTTCGTCGTCAAGTATCAAACCACTTCCCATTTTTCTTTTGAAAGGGTCACGTGTTGGAACTGCACCAATTTCATATAAGAAATTTTGCCAGAAGAAAGCATATAAAACGTGACGAGTAATATGCTCTGTTCCACCAGTGTAAACGTCTACACTGCCCCAATATTTAAGTTTGTCGTAATCGGCAAGTTTTTGGTCGTTATGTGGGTCGATATATCTAAGCCAATACCAGCTTGAGCCTGCCCAGTTTGGCATTGTGTCAATTTCTCTTTTTGCTTTGCCACCGCATTTTGGACAAGTGCAATTTACCCAAGAATCAATTTTTGAAATTGGAGAATCGCCTTGTGCATTTGGCAAATAGTCGTTGGTTTTTGGAAGTGTTAAAGGTAAATCTTTTTCGTCTAGTGCAACTGTGCCACATTTATCGCAGAACACAATTGGGAAAGGTTCGCCCCAATAACGTTGACGGTTAAATGGCCAGTCTTTCATTTTGTAGTTAACTTGCTTGTAACCATAGCCTTTGTCAACAACCATTTGAGCAATTTTTTCTTTTGCTTCTTTAACATTCATGCCGGTAAATTCGGCAGAGTTTAACATTTTGCTATTTTTTTCTAAATATTCATATTTTTCTACCGCTTGAGTTGAAACATCACCCTCGATAACTTGAATCATTGGAATATTAAACGCCTGAGCAAACTCGTAGTCGCGTTGATCGTGGCTTGGAACAGCCATAACTGCGCCAGTGCCGTAGCCGTTTAGCACAAAGTTTGCCATATAAACTGGAACTTTTGCCTTTGTAATTGGGTTTATTGCAAAAATGCCATCAACTTTGCAACCGGTTTTGTCTTTTACATTGCTAAGTCTATCAAACTCACTCTTTAGAGCAGTTTTGTTGCGGTATTCTTTTATCTCGTCCAAGTTGGTTATATATTTTTCAAACTTTTCTACCAAGTTATTTTCAGGTGCAATAACAACAAAAGTTATCCCATAAACCGTTTCAATACAAGTAGTATAAATTTCCATGTTGTCAAGTTTATTGCCAGCCTCATCAACAAGGTCAAGTTTTAGTTGTATACCCTCGCTTTTACCAATCCAGTTGCGTTGTGCTTCTTTAAGGTTTTCTGCCATATCAATACGGTCAACATTGCCAAGCAATTTCTCAGAATATTCTTTCATTTTTAAGAACCAAACATCTCTGTTCACCTGCAAAACATCACTACCGCAACGGTCGCATTTTCCGCCTTGGCTATCTTCGTTCGAAAGCACAGTTTGGCATTTTGGACAGAAGTTTACAGTGCCTTTTTCCTTATAGGCTTTGCCGTTTTTGAAAAGTTGCAAAAATATCCATTGTGTCCATTTGTAGTAGTCTGGATCGCTAGTGCAAAATGTTCTATCCCAGTCAAAAGAGAGGCCTAATTGTTTAGACTCTTCATAAACTGTGTTTGCACCATTTGCAACAAATTCGGCTGGATCAATTCCTGTTTTTACGGCTGCGTTTTCGGCTGGAAGACCAAACGAGTCGCCACCAATTGGGAAAAGAACATTGTAGCCTTTTAGCCTTTTGTATCTTGCAAGAGCGTCTGCAGGAACAGTGCCTTTTAAGTGGCCCATATGCAAGTGTCCACTAATGTTAAAAAATTCGTACAAAACATAATATTTTGGTTTTGTTGGGTGAAAATCTACTGCCTTTAGTCTTGGGTCATTAAACCACTTTTCTTGCCACTTTTTTTCTATTGTTTTAAAATCGTACATAAAAAACTCCTAGTTTATAATGTTTTTTATTATATAGCATTTTAAATTGCTTTGCAAGCGATTAACAAAAAAAGCGTTTGCTGGCGCAAACGACAGACTGGAGACAAATTATGGTTTTTACCTAGTTTGTCTTTTTTATTGGTAATTTATAGAAAGCCCCCCCCCTACCGATATGGCGAGGAGGTGGCAGCCCTTTTGGGGACTCCGAAAAGCCCCAACATTAGTGGACTTTTGGGGGAGAGGAAATGCCAGCCATAAAGCAAAAATTTTGCAACTAGCAAAATTGAAGCCAAAAGTCTGTGCATTGACGAGGTGGGTGTGTTTGACTGCTTGAATATAAAGGAATTTTTAGAATTTCAATAGGACAAACACCCCTTCAGTCGGCTAATTGCCGACAGCTCCTCGCCATATGAGTAGGGGGAGTCTAAGCAAGCAACACTTTGACATTTCTAGTAAAATTTTTTTATTGTCTACACTCTGTGCGTTTCAAAGAAACGCCTCATCCTTCGCCTTTCACTATTTACTATTACGAGAAGAGAAGAACCACCAAGTTATGTTTATAATTAATAATATCTGACATCCACCTTTTTATTATTTTTCCGGCGAAGCTGTCCTTCACTATTCACTATTCACTATTCACTATTCATTATTCACTAAAACGCACTTTGGCTAAACTTGTGTAATTAAGCCTTTTTATTTTTCCCAAGCCCCGTCGAGCCAAAGCCACCAGCGCCACGGTCTTTGTTTTCAGATAATTCTTTCACTTCAATTGTGTCAACATATTCAACGCAGTTAATTACATATTGGGCAATTTTTTGACCTTTTTTAATAACAAAATTTTCTTTGGTGTTTAGGTTGTATAAAACAACGCCAATTTCACCACGATAATTTTCGTCAACTGTGCCAGGAGTGTTTAAAACAAACACGCCATTTTTTAAGGCAATGCCGCTTTTTGACCTGACTTGACCTTCGGTGCCCTCTGGCAACTCGCAAGCAAGGCCAGTTGGAACCAACTTCCAAGTAAGTGGCTCAATAACCATATCTTCCACACTATACAAGTCCATTCCCGCATCACCTGGATGTGCATAGTCAGGAATGATTGCGTCTGGATTTAATTTTTTGAACTTAACAACTTTTTTCATAAATTTACTCCTTTTTTAATTTTTTTATTATTTTGTCAAAGTCCGATTCAATCTTTTGATTTTTATTGAATGTTTCATATTCAATTTCGGCTTTTTCTCTTGCTTTTTCAGCTGAAATCTTGCCATTGTCGGGCAAAATTTTGTATTCATTAAAACTTAAAAACTTATCAACACTTTTTGAAAACTGCTCCATTGTAAAAGTGTTTTGTCTTTCTATCAGTCCCTCAATATAGTCAAAGTAACTAGAAACTGTTCTTTCCAAATTTTTTATTTGTTTTTCATTTAAATAATTTTTTGCAATGGTTGTGTCTGATTTTAAAATTCGGCCATCAGGTGAATTTTTCCATGTGGTTAATCCCATATTATCTTTTGTGTGGTCTGCATTGTGATATACAATTTCTGCCGCTGTTTGACCCGTTATTGCATAATGGAATTTGTTTTGAACAGTTGCGTAAAAATCTTTGGCTGTAATTGAACTGTTGTTATAATCAGTGCTGCACTCTGCAAATATGTCTGTAATTTGCAACCATATTCTTCTCTCGCTTGCACGAATTGAACGAACTTTTTCTAATAATTCTTTAAAATAATCTTTGCCAAAAACTTGCTCGCCTTGTTTTAGTCTTTCATCATCTAGCACAAAGCCTTTGATCATAAACTCTTTTAACACTTTGGTTGCCCAAATTCTAAACTTTGTGGCTTTTGCAGAATTAACTCTGTAACCAACAGAAATTATAGCGTCGAGATTATAAAAGTCTATTTTCCTGTTTATGTTACGATTACCTTCTGTTTGAACTATCGAGATTTTCTCGGTAGTTGATCTTTTATCAAGTTCACCACTTTCAAAAATATTTTTTAAATGTAATGAAATGTTGTCTTTTGAGCAATCAAACAACATGGCCATACCTCTTTGAGTAAGCCAAATTGACTCATCTTTGATTATGGCTTTTACCTTAACATCTTCAGTTGTTGTTTGATACATTAAAAATTGAAATTGGTTTTCCATAATTTTGTCCTTTTGTTTGCTATATATTTGTTAAATTTATTATACCAAATTTTAATTTTTTTGGCAAATTATTGTCTGATAAATTGGGGGCATTTTTGCCAATTTAAAATGGTTTTTGGGTTTTAAATTTGGCAATTATTGAGCGGGTTTAGAGTTTTGCTAATAACAAAAAAATTGTTTAAAATATTAATAAATTTTAGAACGAGTCGACCACACAAAACAACAAAATTGTTTGTTTTGTTTTAAAAAGAGCAAAATGCTCACATGGTTTTGGGAGTTTTTAATGAAAAAAAGTTTAGTATAGCACTAAATATATTAACAATTTGCCTGTGCGTGTTTGCCTCAGTTTTTTCTGTGTGGGCTTTAAAAACATCTGGCCTTTCAATAAATGGTAGCATTGGGTATGTGGAGAGACAAATGCTTTCAGTTGCCGAAGATGTTGTTTGGGGTGCAAATAGCGCAAGCAGCTCATCATATCCCGATCCCACCATTAGTACTGCAATTGTTTTAAATATGGGCACGCATAGTGGTAAACCAATTAGGTGGTTTGCCTTTGCTTATGAAAAGAATGGTTCCATGACGACAATGCCAACTGAAAAATCAGAGCTGGAGGCATTGCTACAAGCTGAAACAAAATATTGGTTTGTTAGTGAGCATGTCATAGATCGCAGACAATTTGATACGGAAGCATGTGCTTATAAAGATAGTGATATTCAAATATATCTAAATGGGGATTTTGCAACGGGAATGAGTTCTGAGCCTGCATTTGAAAATATAAACGACAGAGCATTGACAGTCTATAACGGTGGCGTTGCAGATACTATGGCAGATCAAAAATTCTGGTTGCTTTCTTATGAAGAATTGTATTATTTGAATGGTGGGAATGCTATTGATGGGAATAAGGAATACAATTGTAATGTTGGCATAGATATGTATTATGCCCCAAGTAATTCTGGTATTATGGCTCAATATATTGATTTTGGGTTTGACCCTGTTGCAGGAGGAGGTAATTATTTTCTAAGAGACACACGTTGGAGTGAATATCATAATGGTCTCTGGCCTATGTTTATAGGTGGAACGGGTGGTGATTGTAATGATCCGACCGATGATGATCAGGAGTCTGTTTGGCCTATTGGTTGTGATATGGATGTCCGCCCAGCCTTTGAATACATTGGATAAAGAAATCAAAAATGCAATAAATTAACCAAATTTTAAAAAACAAAATATGTTCAAACTTCTTAAAGCGTGAGCATATTTTTTTGTGTCCAGAATGGCAAATTGTTTAAACATTTGACTTTTGCGATTGTTTATTACATAATATCAAGGAGTTTTTGATTTGATTGCAAATCATAACATGTTTTAAGGAGTAAATATGAAAATTGGAGTTGTGGGCTTGCCAAACGTTGGCAAAAGCACATTGTTTAATGCAATAACAGAGGCGGGGGCAGAAAGTGCCAACTACCCTTTTTGCACCATAGAGCCAAATGTGGGCGTGGTTGCAGTTAAGGACGAAAGGCTTGACGCGTTGGCAAAACTATATAACACAAAAAAGGTTACACCAGCAGTGATAGAATTTGTTGACATTGCTGGCTTGGTTGCTGGTGCTAGCAAGGGCGAAGGGCTTGGCAACAAGTTTTTAAGCCATATTCGTGAGGTTGATGCAATAACTCACGTGGTTAGATGTTTTGAAGATAGTAACATTATTAACGTAAATGCAAGTGTTGACCCGGTTAGAGATATTGAAATAATCAATTTGGAGTTGATTCTTGCAGATTTGGACAGTGTTAACAAAAGGCTAGAAAAAGGCAATAAACTTGTTAAAGTGGGTGAAAAATCTGCCCTTTTGGAAGTTGAGTTATTAACAAAAATTAAAGCTTGTTTAGAGGCTGGAAAACCAGCAAGAAGTTTAACTTTTAACGAAGCAGAACAAAAAATTGTAAAAGAATTTTTCTTGCTTACAACAAAACCTGTTATATACTGTGCCAACATAAGCGAAAACGATATTGGCAAACAAGACAACAAATATGTTGAAGCAGTAAAAGAATTTGCAAAAAGTGAAGGCAGTGAAACAATCTCGCTTTGTGCAAAAATTGAAGAAGAACTCACAAAACTAGAGCCAGAAGAAAGGGATATGTTTAAAAAAGAACTTGGCATAACCGAAAGTGGACTAGAAAAGTTGGTTGTTGCTGGTTATTCATTGCTTGGACTTATGTCTTATCTTACTGCTGGCGAGCCAGAAGTTAGGGCTTGGACAATCAAAAAAGGCACAAAAGCACCTCAAGCTGCGGGCAAAATCCACACCGATTTTGAAAAAGGTTTTATTAAAGCAGAAGTCGTTTCTTTTGACGACCTTATGGCTTGTGGCTCTTATGTGGGGGCAAAAGAAAAAGGCAAAGTAAGAATTGAGGGCAAAGATTATGTTGTTCAAGACGGCGACATTATGTTGTTTCGTTTTAATGTGTAAAGAGAAACAAACCAAAAGGCGTAAAGGCGAACTATAATAAATAAGGGGTGATAATGGGCGAAAATAAGAATAAAATAATTAAAAACACCAGTGAAATTTCAATTGCAGAAATTGATGAATTAATTGCTCAAGGATATGAACATATTATAGTGAGAGATGGCGATCATAAGGCCGTGGACAGTTATTACGAAATTCATCAATTTAGACAAATCAAGATAAAGATTGATCAATTTTTTAAACCTATTAAAGATCGTTTACCAGCAATGAGTGATCGTGAAAAATTTACTTATGTATATGTAAAGCTTGCGCTTACAACAGAATATGACCAATGGGCTGCAACATGTGCTGATTTAAGTGGGCACTATAGGGAATTGTCTGAAGATTATGTAAATGAAGCAAATTCGTTAGTTGGCCTTATGCTAAGAGGAAAAGGTTTGTGCCGTGGCTATTCGGAGACATTACGTAATTTACTAAGTGAGGTTGGCATAGAAGCAAGCGTTATTAGGGGTGGTGGAAAAACAAGACGTGAAAGCCCTAACGGCAGGCATGCGTGGAGTCAAGTTTGTTTGGATGGTGTTTGGTATAATTGCGATATTACAAATGATTATGAAAGAATACAATTAATGTTAAAAACGGAATTAACCTTAACAAGTGACAAAGGTCTTGGCGAGGGGGAATATAATAGATTTGTTAAATATCCGGTAGACGCTACTGAAGAACCTTTGCATACTTGCTTGGTCGATATGCCATCTAGTGAGGTCGAAGCATTAATTAATAATGCAACTCAAATTGTTCAGGCTGAACTCGAACAGGCGGCGGCTATGGAACGTGCAAGGCAACAAGCGGCCGAAAACAAGGGTTTTGTTCGAAGAGTTAGAAGTTGGATCAGAGATTCTTTGGGGAAAATAAGGTTAAATAAAGGTAGGGAATAAAATGAATAGCAGACAAGCAGGTGAACTCTTGTTTATTTTTAGTCAAGTACAAGATAAGTATATGAAATTATTGCCAGAGGGTTATGTTGATGAACTAAAGAAAATAGCAGATATGAGTGTTTATAAATCCTATGATTATGAAGTTCCATTTTTAAAACAAGAATTTTCTGAAGATACTTTATTAACATTAAAAAAAATAAGCGAAAGATTTTGGAATGATGAGGAATTTTAAAGTTAAATAAAAAATTCAATAATAATTGAAAAATTTTTAAACTTATGATAGAATATACTTATAACAAAGGGGGAAAATTTATGAACGAGAAAACAAAAAAGGGACTTATTACAGTTGTTGCCCTAATCTTGTTTGTGGGAGCAAGCATAGGTATTGGCTTTATTTGGAACCTATTTTGGAAGGTTGATTTTGCAACAACATTAATTTATTGGATAACAAAAGGCATTATTAATTTATTGATTGTTGTGTTTGCGTTGTTCTTGACATTTGGCAAGGCCGACAAAGGCATTTCAGCTATGCAGTTGTTCTTTAGTGTTGTTATTGCCTTGTTGCCACTTGTTTTGAGGGCAATTTGTATGATTCCTGCTGCGGGAATGTATATTGCAATTTTGCTTGCATTTGTTTTTGTTGTTTTTTATGCGTTTGTTATGCTTGGTTTGGCAAGCTATGGCAAGGGCGAAGGCAACAAAAAAATTTAATGATATATAAAAACATCAAACAATTCAACAAATTAAAAAAACTTCAGCCAAGGTCAATAACTTTTGAAACTAGTGAAAAAACAACTCAAATAAATCTGGGTTGTTTTTTGTTTTATAATGTAAATATACTTAAATCGGAACAATTATAGAGTTTTTATTAACAATGCACATACTCAAATTATAATTTTTTGCTATAATAAATCGTAATAAAGGAGATATTATGGATAATATTGTAGAAGAAAGAGTTGTAATTGGTGGAGAAACTAAAATAGGTGCTACAATTAGTTACTCTGATAAAAGTAAAAAAAGACCTTTGGTTCTATTGA
>SVIU01000036.1 GCA_015069335.1 Clostridiales bacterium | reverse complement strand
CTTTACTATTAAAAATAATAATGTTATTCTTTTAGATTTCTTAGCAATACAACCAGAATTTAGAGGCCAAGGTATTGGAAGTAAAATTTTAAAACTTCTACAAGAAAACAAAAATAAAGAAGAAAAAATTGTAATTGAAATAGAAGATACAACTTCAACAACAGCAATGAATTTATTGGAACGCATTAAACGTAAAGATTTTTATATCAAAAACAACATGATAGATAACAAATATAAAATCTCACTTTTCAACTGCCCTTTTGAAATTTTATCATTTGGCGAAAACGTAAGTTTTGAAGAATACTTTAAAGTTTTAGAACTTTTATACGGAAACAAAAAAGCAAGTAAATATGTTAAATTTTTAGGTTAAAATTTTTAACTACATATATTCAATAATATTTGAAATTGACAAAGCATATAAAAAGTAATATAATGTAGTCGTTATGAAAATTCTAACCATTAAAAAACTAAATAGCAGTTCAAAGAAGAAAATAATAAACATTTAAAAAAGTGTTTGTGTTTTCTTTTTTTTATGTAGTTTTTAAGTTAGAAATTAAAATAATTTTGGAGGAAATATGAACGACAATACAAAAATTGAAGTTGCTCGTGAAGTTATGAATGCAATGATTGCAAACGCTTGCATCAATGGCTATAACGAAAAAGACAAAAAATTAATACTTCTTTTAAAAGAAGAACAAGAAATGAATAAATTTAATTTCGAAGTTATTGACAAAATACTTAATGTTTATGCTCCTAAACTTAAAAGAGGTGAAATCTAATGGCAAAATTAACTGAAAGTGAAATTATGGCAAAATATGCCCTATCACCTGAAAAAATTGAAGAAATAAAAAACACAATTATAAATGTTTTAGCATACGATAAAACACCATCAGAAAGGCCTTTAGCTATTGTTGTTGGTGGACAATCTGGTGCAGGAAAAACAGCTTTGATTGAATATACATCACAAATGTCTACTCAAAGAGAATTTGTTATGATTGATAATGATTTCTTTAGAGGCTTCCACCCAAAAGCATCAGAAATAAAAGAACTATACCCTGACCTTTATACTGCTGCTACAGATCAAATTGGTCTTGGTATTACTTCTGATATTATCTCATATTTTAAAGATAATCACTATGACATCATTTTACACCAAACATTAAAAAATAATCGTATTGCTGATGACGCTATTACTAAATTTAGAGAAGCAGGATATACTGTTGGTGTTAGAGCTTTCGCTGTTCCTTACACAGAAAGCAAAATGTCACAAATTGAAAGATGTTTAGGTCAAATTGATAAATTAGGTTTCTGCAGATATGTAAGAAAAGTTGACCACGACGCAGCTGTTGAAGGTCTTCCAAGAACAGTTGGATATATTGAAGAATCTGGTAAATATGATTTTATTGAAATTTTTAAACGTGGTAAAAAAATTGAACAACCTACATTAGTTTATGCAAGAATTAACCCTGAAACAGAACAAGCAACACTTGACGCTTTATCAAATTGCGAACAAGCAAGTCACCAAGATGAACCTTTTGGTTTTGCAAGCGCTCAAGATGCTGTTGAAAAAACTAGATTCCAAGAAGAATTAAGAGTTGCAAAAACTTTAGACTCTAGAATTGCAGATGCAGAATCTCACCCTTGCAATAACCCAGAAATGCAAACTCATATCGACGAATTAAAAGATTATTTCCAACAATTCAAAATCGAACAAGGCTTAACTACTACAACTTCTGCAACAGAAACAAAATAATTATTATATAAAAAACTAAAAGCACTCCATAAAACAGAGTGCTTTTTTATTTTTATTTTAAACTGTTAAAATAAAATCTAATAAATTGTTTGTTTATTAATTTTTCTTTTTTAATAAAATTATAAATTAAATAAAAATATAAAAATTTCAAAAAAATAGTTGAAAAATCAATTTAAATGTGTATAATACAATATGTGCTAAAAAATAAACCCTTTTAGCAACAACTAAATATTTGTATGGAGAGTTGGCTGAGCGGTCGAAAGCGGCGGTCTTGAAAACCGTTTAGGTGAAAGCCTACTGGGGTTCGAATCCCTAACTCTCCGCCAAATAAAAGACTCAGAATTGAATTTCAGTGCTGAGTCTTTTTTTCAACTAGTTCAACCCTATTAAGGGGTAATGCAAAATATCTTTACAATAAAACCTCCCATAAAATACCATTGCTTTACTTTTAATAGTTTGACGATAACACAACGATGATGTTAATATTAATTGGTCAATTTTATTAACTCTTGATAAACCTACGATTCATTGGAGGAAGCAAAATGTCACAATTAAAATTTAAGGTAGATATAAAAGATTTTGAACATCCAGATATGTATAAACGTTTTATCAAAGAGCCATCACCAAGTGTTTGTGTAACGGGCAACTTTAACATAACAAAAATTATGAAACAAAAACGCAAAGGCCACAGTCTCAACGCGTTGTTATGTTTTTGTGTTCTGCAAGCAGCTCAAAAAGTTAAAGAATTTCATTATTCTATTAAAGAAGATGGCCTTTATTACTATACTAATGTAAAAACAAACGGCGTCATTAACGGAAAAGACAATCAACTATATTTTGTTGACTATAAATATTTCCAATCTTTTAAAGATTTTGAAATTGAATATAAAAGAGCAAACAAGTATTGTTATGAAAATTGTGTAAATTTACAAGAAGATAGTGGAGCATTAATAGGCACCTCTGCAGTTCCAGGGTTCCCTTTTACTTCTGTTAGCTTAGATATATCCCCTACTTTTTGGGATAACTTTTTGGTTTGGGGAAAATATCAAAAAAGGTTTTTTAAAACAACTTTAGATATTTCTCTAAGATTTCACCATGCAACAATTGACGGGCAACATGCGGCCATGTTTTTTAACGAACTTCAAAAACAATTTAATACTATAAATGTATAATGACGCATGATTATTATATTTAACGATTTACTAATAATACCTTACATATATTAACAATCATAAAAACACAAACTCAACAAACATGGTTTGTGTTTTGTTTTTTGTATACGCTAATAGCTAAAATACTTGTTTTTTTATTAATTTTTTGCTGATATCTACAAAATAATTAAAAATAATTTTTGTTTTTAAAAAATATAAAGTATAATATTTTTATTAACAAAATGTTCTTTGTGCTTTTAAGCGCATTTTTAAAAACACTTTTTCAGCGCTTACACAAAAATTAAAAGAGGGGAATTATGTCGGATTTTTGTAAAGATAGTAAGTTTAACAATTTGTCCAAAAAGTTAGACTTAATTAAAAACATGAAGGGGGCCGTTATTCCTAGCCTGCAAGAGGCTCAAGCAGAATACGGATATTTGTGCCCAGAGTTGATTGAACTTATTGCAACCAAACTTAACATTTCAACCGAGCAGGTTTATGGCGTTGCTAGTTTTTACTCGCAATTTAAGCTTCAACCAATTGGCAAGCATAGGGTTTCTGTTTGTTTGGGTACCGCTTGTTATGTAAAGGGTGCTGACGAAGTTTTGAAAAAAATTAGTGAAGTTTTGAATATTAACGAAGGCGAAACAACTAAAGATGGCTATTATAGCCTAGACACTGTTAGGTGTGTTGGCTGTTGCTCTTTGGCGCCACTAATAATGATTGACGAAAAACTTTATGCAAAAGTAAAAGTCGAAGAAGTTGAACAAATTTTAAATAATTTCAAAAAAGAAAATGAATAATTTGGGGTGTAAAATGCAAAACAAATTACAAGAAATAAAAGACAAGTTTTATGATATTGTTGTCAACCGTGTTGCCGGAGGAAAATATAGGCAAATTTTGGTATGTGGAGGTAGCGGCTGCACGTCAAACCACAGTAAAGAAATTCGTGATAAGTTTGCCGAACTTTGCAAAGATCAAAAAGATATTCATATAGTTTCTCCTGGCTGCTTTGGCTTATGTGCTATGGGGCCAAGTGCAATTATCTTTCCAGAAGGGGCTTTCTATCGCAACTTAACGATTGAAAAAGTTGAAAATATTTACAAAACGCATATACTAAACGGTCAAATAGATATTGACAATTGTTATAATATAAAAGACGGAAAATTAGTTGATTTGTATGAAATGCCGTTTTTTAAAAAACAACTAAGGGTTGTTTTACATAACTGCGGTTTAACAGCTCCAAATAAAATTGAAGAATATATTGCAAGAGATGGTTATTTTGCTTTGCAAAAAGTTTTACTACAAATGACACCAGATGAAGTAATTGACGAAATTAAAAAGAGCGGCCTTCGCGGACGTGGTGGCGGCGGATTCCCAACCGGAAAAAAATGGGAACTGGCAAAATTATCAAAAGAATCTACAAAATTTGTTTGTTGCAATGCTGACGAAGGCGACCCTGGCGCTTTTATGGATAGAGCTATTTTGGAAAGTGACCCTCACAGCGTTGTAGAGGCTATGATCATTGCAGGTTATGCAATTGGCGCTAGTCAAGGTTATGTTTACCTGCGTGCAGAATATCCTTTGGCTATTGAATGTTTAAACACTGCAATTAAACAAGCAAGAGAGTTAAACCTTTTAGGCAAAAATATTTTGGGAACAAAATTCGACTTTGACATAGAGCTTCGCTTTGGAGCTGGCGCATTTGTTTGCGGAGAAGAAACCGCACTAATGGCAAGCATTGAAGGGAAAAGAGGCGAACCTCACCCAAGACCTCCATACCCAGCTGTTAAAGGTTTGTTTGAAAAGCCAACTCTTTTAAACAATGTTGAAACATATGCAAACATAGCCCAAATTATTTTAAAGGGTGCAGACTGGTTTGCCAAAATAGGTACAGAAAAATCTAAAGGAACTAAAGTTTTTTCTCTTGGCGGAAAAATTAATAACACAGGTCTTGTTGAAGTGCCAATGGGTATTACGCTAAAAGAAATGATTTATGAAATTGGTGGAGGCATACCAAACGGCAAAAAATTTAAAGCTGTTCAAACAGGTGGCCCATCGGGTGGATGTTTAACTGCTGAAAAAGAAAATGTTGAAATAGACTATGACAATTTAATTGCTCAAGGGTCTATGATGGGCAGCGGCGGCATGATTGTTATGGACGAAGACACCTGCATGGTTGACATTGCAAAATTCTTTTTAAAGTTTATTGTTGAAGAATCTTGCGGAAAATGCACCCCTTGCAGAGTTGGAAATAAAAGGCTGCTTGAAATGCTTGATAGAATTACTAAAGGCGAAGGCACCATGGAAGAGCTAGAAAAATTAAAAGAGCTTTGCTATCAAATCAAGCAAAATTCACTTTGTGGCTTAGGGCAATCATCTCCAAACCCAACACTTTCAACGCTCAATAACTTTTATGACGAATATTTAGCACACATTAAAGACAAAACCTGCCCAGCAGGCGTTTGTGAATCCCTTAAAAAATACAAAATTGACAAATCAAAATGTATAGGCTGCTCGCTCTGCGCAAGAAATTGCCCAGCAAACGCTATTTATGGTGTAGTAAAAAGTCCTTTTGAAATCGATCAACAAAAATGTATTAAATGTGGATTATGCTTTAAAAACTGCAAGTTTAATGCAGTAACAAAAGGTTAAAATGGTGAAAAATATGATTACATTAACAATTGACGGCATAAAAGTCGAAGTTGAAGAAGGCTCAACAATTTTGCAAGCATGCAACAAAGCAAACGTAAAAGTTCCTACTCTTTGTTTTTTAAAAGAAATCAACGAAATAGGCGCCTGCAGAATGTGCCTTGTTGAAGTTGAGGGTATAAAAAATTTGGTTACATCTTGCGTTTATCCTGCAAGCGATGGCATGGTTGTTCACACCAACACTCAAAGGGTTAGGAAGTCTAGAAAATGCACGCTAGAACTTTTGCTAAGCGACCATAATCAAGATTGTTTAAGCTGCACAAGATCGTTAAACTGCGAATTGCAAGCGCTTGCTAAAGAATATGATTGCGATGCAAATTACTATAAGGGCGAAAAATCAAAAAGTATTGTTGATGATAGCTCTGAATGTTTTATTAGAGACAACTCAAAATGTATTAAATGCCAAAGGTGCGTTGCTGTTTGCTCTGCAAGGCAATCAGTTAATGTTATTGGTGTTAACAAGCGTGGTTTTAATAGTTATGTTGGTTGTGCTTATGACAATCCTATTGGCAAAAGCACTTGTGTTAACTGTGGGCAATGTGTTATCAACTGTCCTACTGGTGCTTTAAAAGATAAGAGCCAAAAACCTCAAGTTGAAGAACAACTTTCTAACAAAACAAAAAGATTGGTTGTTGCTATGGCCCCTTCTGTTAGGGTTGCTGTTGGCGAAGTGCTTGGTAGCCAAATAGGTGAAAATGTTGAAGGTAAAATGGTTACAGCTCTTAAAAAACTTGGCTTTGATGATGTTTTTGATATAGATTTTGCCGCAGATCTTACGATTATGGAAGAAGGCACAGAGTTTATAAACCGTTTAAATGAAAACAAAAAAGGCCCAATGTTCACTTCTTGCTGCCCAGGCTGGATTAAATTTGTAGAGCATTTTTACCCAGAATTTATACCAAACTTGTCAACTTGCAAATCTCCTCAACAAATGATGGGCGCTACAATTAAAACTTATTACGCTGAAAAACTTGGTATAAAACCGGAAGATATTTATTTTGTTTCAATAATGCCCTGCATTGCAAAAAAGTTTGAAAGATTAAGAGAAAATCAAAACGCTGCAGGAGTAGCTGACGTTGATGCTGTTTTAACAACAAGAGAACTTTCTGAACTAATCAAAAGCTATGGAATAGACTTTATGAATTTGGAGGAAAGCGAATTTGATAAACCTCTTGGCATTTCTTCTGGATCAGGAGTCATCTTTGGTGCTACTGGTGGTGTTATGGAGGCAGCCTTAAGAACTTTAAAAGACACCCTTGAAAACAAAGAGCTTGAAGATATTGATTATCTTTTAGTAAGAGGCTTAAAAGGCACAAAAGAAGCTAACCTAAGCATTGCTGGCAAAGAAATAAAGATTGCTGTGGTAAGTGGTTTAAAAAATGCAAGAACATTGTTAGACAAAATAAAATCTGGTGAAAAACAATATGACTTTGTTGAAGTTATGGCCTGTCCGGGTGGATGTGCAAATGGTGGGGGTATGCCAATTCATCCAAGTTATATAACAAACAACAAACAAATTGCAGGTTTAAGAGCAAAAGGATTGTATGATAGCGATTTGAAAAACAAAACAAGAAAATCTCACAAAAACCCAGCAATTGTTGATATTTATAAAAATTATTTTGGAGCTCCTGGCGGAGAAAAGGCGCACAAATTGTTACATACAACTTATGTGGATAGAAGCAAAAAAAACTGATTGTAAAAAATCTATGCTTTTTTATATAAACAAAAGATTATAACTTGTTAGATTAAACAAACAATTTTAAGGGCTAGAAAAATAGAAACTAGCAGAATAAAAGAGTTAGGATTTATTCCTAACTCTTTTTTTTGTCTGCTTAAATTTAGTTTTGTTCGTGTGCTTGTCGTGTTCGAGCGAAGCGAGAACACTTGTATCAAGACAAGCACACGTCTAAGTGCCAAATTAATATTTTTTTTCTATAATTTAATACAAAGTAAAAATTTTTATGTTATAATTATCAGTAATATTCTAATTAAGTTGGTATATATGGTTGATAAAAAAGAAAAAAAGTATTTAATAGACAACCCTACCTTAATAGCCGAATGGAACTTGGAAAAGAATAATGGATTAGGTTTATACCCTAAAACGTTAACTTTGGGTAGTAACAAAAAAGTTTGGTGGAAATGTGATAAAGGACACGAATGGCAATCAACAATTAACAATAGGATTAATGGAAATGGGTGCCCTTATTGTTCGGGTAGATATGCGATTATTGGCGAGAATGATTTGGCGACACTTAACCCGAAACTCGCAAAAGAATGGAATTATGAAAAGAATGGCAAATTAAAACCAGAAAATTTTACTGTTAATAGTGGAAAAAAAGTATGGTGGAAATGCTGTAAGGGACATGAGTGGCAAACTAGAATTAGTCATAGAAGTAATGGTAGTTCATGTCCATATTGTTCAGGTAGGTATGCAATTAAAGGTGAGAACGATTTAGCAACCATTAATCCTAAACTAGCGAGCGAATGGAATTACGAAAAGAATGTCAAATTAAAACCAGAAGATTTTAGCGCAAATAGTGCTAAAAAGATTTGGTGGAAATGTTTAAAAGGACATGAATGGCAAGCGAGAATAGATAGTAGAAGTAATGGATTTGGATGTCCATATTGTTCAGGTAGATATGCAATTAAAGGTGAGAACGATTTAGCAACCATTAATCCTAAACTAGCGAGCGAATGGAATTACGACAAGAATGGTAATATTAAGCCAGAAGATATTACTGCAAATAGTGGTAAAAAAGTTTGGTGGAAGTGTAGTAAAGGACACGAATGGGAAGCAAAAATTGTTAATAGAAACATTGGGAATGGCTGTCCTATTTGTAATTCTGAACGAAGCACTTCATTTCCTGAATATGCTATTGAGTATTATCTAAAAAAGCATAATATTGAAGTATTGCATACATACAAAGAAAAAGGCTATGAGTTAGATATCTATATACCTACAAAAAAAATTGCGATTGAGTATGACGGATATTTTTATCATAAAAACAAAAAGAAACAAGATTTAGATAAAAATATAAAATGTAAAAATGACGGAATTAAACTTTATAGAATAAGGGAAGGTTTACCTATATTAAACGATAGTTCAATAGATTACATTGTTAATAAAAATCAAAAAGATTTGTCAGCAGTTATACAAAAAATATTATATGATATTTTAGGAATTAATATTGAAGTTAACTTACAAAGAGACAATATTGAAATAGAAAATTTGCGTGAATATACAGAAAAAGAGAATTCACTTTTATTTATTAATCCTAATCTTGCGAGTGAGTGGAATTATGAAAAGAATGGCGATTTAAAACCAGAACACGTATTCGCAAATAGTATAAAGAAAGTATGGTGGAAATGTAATAATGGGCATGAGTGGCAAGCAAAAATTGCTAATAGAAACAATGGTCGTAACTGTCCATATTGCTCCAATCAAAAAATTTTAAAGGGATCGAACGATTTATCAACTATTAACCCTAATCTTGCGAGTGAGTGGAATTATGAAAAGAACGGCGATTTAAAACCAGAAGATTTTATGGCTGGTAGTGGTAAAAAAGTATGGTGGAAATGTAATAATGGGCATGAGTGGCAATCAACAATTAACAATAGGAATAAGGGTCGTGGTTGCCCCCATTGTGCTGGGCAAAAAGTTGTAAAAGGGAAAAACGATTTGGTAACTGTTAACCCTAATCTTGCAAGTGAATGGAATTATGAAAAGAACGGCGATTTAAAACCTGAAAATTTTACTGCGGGTAGTGGTGTAAAAGTATGGTGGAAGTGTCAAGAAGGACATGAATGGTTGGCTACAATATATAATAGAAATAAAGCTGGAACAAATTGTCCTCAGTGTTATAAAAATAAATAACAAATAATTTTTCAATTGCGTATTTTAAAATAGAAATTTATATTAAAATTGTTTCTATCTCTGCACTTGTCACCATTCCAGATAAATTACTTAAAAAATAAAAAAGAACATTCGTATATTGAATGTTCTTTTTGCTAGTTTCAAAAGTTTGCAACTAAGGATGTTCTTTTTTATTTTAATTATTGTTCAAAGCCTTTTGCTTGTTCATATAATTTAACTTCGTTTTTTAAAATAAGTCCGTAGGAAGATTCAAAACCAATTAAATGTTTTTTATCTTCACTATCTTTAATTACTGTAAGGTCTGTTAAAACGGCGCCATAAATTGCCCCTGTTAGGGTTGTACTATTTAATG
>SVIU01000035.1 GCA_015069335.1 Clostridiales bacterium | reverse complement strand
TTTGTAATAACCTTTTGCGATGCTTGGACCTTTTACGCAAAGTTCGCCAACGCCGTTTTCGTCTGGGTTTGCAATTTTAACTTCTAGTTTTGGTGCTGCAAGACCAATTGAGTAAACCTCTTTTACTGTTTCGGTGTTCATAGAAACAAGTGGTCCACACTCGGTTATTCCATAACCGTTGATAATAAACATGCCCAAATCTCTTAAACCTTTAACAGTTTCTGGATTTAATGGACCGCCACCGCAAACAATTTCTCTAAGGTTGCCACCAAATGGTTCGTATACATCTTTAAACAATTTGTGAGTTATGTCTTTACCAAATTTGCTTAAAAGTCTGCAAAGTTTGATACCTTTTTTAAGAAGTTTATCTTTGCCAGCTTTTTTTGCATTTGCCCAAATTGTTTTGTAGAACATATTTGCAATCATTGGAACAATTGTAATAACTGCTGGTTTGAAGATTTTGATGTTGGTCATCATATTCTTCATACTATCATTAATATATGTTAATCTTCCGGCTGCTATTCTTGGCAAAATGTGAGTGTTTATTTCGGTTGCGTGGTGCATTGGCAAAATTGACATTGATGTGTTGGTTTCGTCATTAACACCTTTTACAACATCTAAACAGTTGATTATATTTGCTGCCATATTTCGTTGACAAATTTCAACACCTTTGTTTACACCTGTTGTGCCTGAAGTGAATAGAATTTGACATGTTTTGTCAAGGTCTAATTCTATTTCTCTATATTTATTTGGCAATTTTGCGCCTTTTTGCAAAAGGTCACCATAATATTCATAGCCGTCAACTTTTTTGTCTAAAGTGATGATTGTTTTAAGTCTTGGACATTCTTGTTGAACTTTTGTAATTTTTGCAAGCAAATAGCTTCCACAAAAAATTGCATCTGCGTCGCACTTGTTTAATAAAAGAGCCATTAAATCTTCTGTTGCTGCTTGGTCAATTGGAGTTACTGTTCCAACGCCACCAACAATTGCCATATCGGTTATTATATATTCATAAGAGTTGTCGCCAGCAATTGCAATGTGTTTGCCTTCTAGACCTAAATCTAAAAGAGCATTGCCCAAACTTTCAATATCTTGCAAAATGTCTTTTGCTGTGTGATATACAATTTTTTGATCTTTGTCTAAATTTGCAAGGATTTTTCTGTCTGGAATAAGTCTTGCAATTCTTTCAAACATTTCTTTTGTGCTTTTGTAGTCACCCTCTTTTAAAAGAGTGTCTTGATTGTTTTGTCTTTCTGTTTTAAATTTCATTTTTTTCTCCTAATATTTAATGTCTTTTAATAATTTATCTGGATTTTCAAGCGCGTTTACTAAAAGTCTTTCAAAGTTTTTATGTAATGTGTCTATTTGTTCGTTGGTCATTAAAACTTTTTGATAGTCATAAACCATAAGCATTTCGCTGTTTTTAAAGTCGTACATAACAGCAATATAGCAAGGTAAAGCACCTTTGTCGTTGCTATAAACTTCAAAGTTGATGCCGTCAATTTTGTCCATTGGAATAAATGAGAATGAGAATGGATAATACATTGCAAGCATTGATCTGCCATAAACTTCACATTTGAACAATTTTTGAAGAGCTAGGTCTGGGAAACCAATGTGTCTTAATTGTTGTGAGTGCAATTCGTTAAACGCATTTAAGTTTTCCATTAAAGTTTTTTCTTTTTTGTAAATTGCAAGCATACCAAGTGTTTGAACTTTTGTTCCTGCAGTTGTTTTTTCTTGAAGTGTTCCACGAACGTTGCAAAGTTCAAGTGGCATAATTGTTTCTACTTCGCCATTCATTTTTGAACATGTTGCGCCGAGCAAATATTCCATAATAAGGTTCATACTGATTTTTGTTTCCATGGCAAACTTTTCTAATTTTTGAGTAATCTCTTTACCAAATTTTCCAATATAACCCTCAGTAGTGTTGCTAAATATTGCAGTGTTAACATAACGCTTGCCTTGTTTTCTCTTTTTTGCAACAAATTTGTTTTGACCAGCGTCTGCCCCTGCATACCATGGCTCTTCGTATGATTTAAAGAAATCTAAGAAATATTTTCTGCCGTCTGTGATACGGTTTGGATCATTTTTGATTACCAAATCTTTTTTAACCAATTCTTCAAAACTTTTTGGCGCTTTTGGCAATTCGGTTTTGTTGATTAAAGCATTGTATACTTCAAACAAATCTTTAAAGATAACGTTTAGACCATATATATCCAAAATTGTGTGAGCAATTTTTAAGAATACCATACCCTTGTTGTCATAGGTTTTGATAAACACTGGTTTAAACACTTCGCCTTTTAGCCATTTGATTGCTTTGTGGCATTCACTTTTAATAAAGTCAGTTTGCGCTTGCTTGTCAGCAAATTCATAGTATGGCACTGTGCCAATATCTACCTTTGGTAAAAACCATTGAACAACTTTTTTACCTTGCTTTTTAAATCTTAATCTTATACAGTCGTTTCTTTCAGCCACCAAATCTAGAGCTTCTTTCATAACTTTAAAGTCAATTGGCTCATCGCTGGTTGCTGACATACAAATGTTCATAACCCTTTTGTCAAGGCTAAACTTTGTTTGAAGCACTGAAACGTCTTGTGAAGATGTCAATTCGTAATATTTTACATTTTCCATAAATTTCTCCTTTTGCTTTTACGACATCATTGTAACCCAAAAAATGTAATATTTAAAGAGAATCAATAAAATATTAATCTCTATGTTGCACTCCACAGGCTGAGAACAACAATTTTTACTCTCGCTGAGAGAGAATTTTGCGGTTTTTTATTAAAAATAGTTTGTATTTTTAAAAATATGTGCTAAAATGCCCGTATGAAAAACATTAGAGAAATTGTTTCTTCAAACTTGGTTAGTTTAAGAAAACAAAACAAATTAACACAATTAGAATTGTCAGAAAAAATCAATTATTCCGACAAAGCAATCTCTCGCTGGGAAAAGGGCGAGGTTTTGCCAGACCTAGAAATTTTGCAACAACTCAGTTTGATATATGATGTTCCCCTTGGCTATTTAATTGAAGAACACGCACCAGAGCAAGTTACAAAAACAGCAGCAAGCAAGTTTAACATTCGCATTGCTATTATGTTCTTTTCAATTATGATTGTTTGGATGAGTTCGGTTATTTGCTATGCCTATTTAAGCAATTATTTGGGCATAAACTACTGGCAAATATTTTTGTGGGCTGTTCCTAGTTCTGCCTTAATATTAGACATTTGCGTAAGAGTTTGGTTTAACAAAAAGTATTGCCCTTACACCATGTCGTTGTTTTTGTGGACATTCATTTCGGCATTTTATGTTCAATTGCTGCAATACAACTTGTGGCTTGTATTTTTGATTGGAATCCCTTGTCAACTAACAATTATTTTTATGAGTTTTATACGACGCGCAAAAGGAAAATGATTAAAGTTTGTCGTAAAAGAAATATTAAAAATCAAAATCCCATTAAAAGCCACCCTCAGGGGGTGGCTTTTAAATTTTTTAACGTTATTCAAAATTCTATATAAATTTAAAGCTCAAATGTCAAAACTCTAAAATTTTTCTTAAGTTTTTGTTGATTAAAAATCATATATATTTATTCTAAGCCTTGATGATAAAAATATTTTAAATATGGTTTACCATTCATTACCCAATCGCAGACGTCCCACATACTGCCCAGTCCTGCTAAATTATTATCATATTCAGCACCCTGATTTGAATAAATTCCAGAATCAGAATCAATAGTTTCTAGGCTTTCAATGGTAGTATATATTGGGGTTCTCGATTGAGGTACATATCCGCTAGCCCACTTATCCCCAATGATACCTGCATGTGAATATAATTTTATAGTATTTTCCTCGCTCATTATTGCAAAATAACCCTGTTCAAACATTTCATACTGAGTTGCACTTTCATAGCTACCATAATAATCCTTATCTTCTGCTGGATCATAATTCGGGTCGGTACTGTCTGGTTTTCCTATTGTCTTACATACATTTTTAACATCAATTATAGACATCCATTTCGTTTCCGAAAATTCCACATCTTCATCTTCCTTCTTATATATGCGAACCGCGTTACGCTGCTGCCATTTCGTCTCATCAACCTTGTCTGGAGTTGACATGCTATTATAACCATCATGGTCATTCCAGACACTATAATGTTCTATTGTATATGTAGCCTTTGAACCATTTGTGCTATTTCCATCACCATCTGTATAACAACTAGAAATCTCGGCACTAGAATTTGCTATATCCGCCCCTCTAGCGTATCTCACTTCAAAGTCAACATGGTAAATATCCCCAAAGACTATTCGCTTATATTCGATAGCTACCTGTTTTCCATTTTGGTCCAAATATCTGAAAGCATTTATAAGCGGAGCGCACAATAATGCTCTAAGAGTTATATTGGTATATGGCGAAGTGGCAAATATCCTATTTGATAAATTATAGCAATTTTTAACCGAACTAGTAGAATATCCACATATGCCACCAGCATATGCCTTACCAACCAGCGTAGTATCTCTCCTAACAATAGTATTCTCCATCATAAACTTACGAAAAATACTATCTCCTGCCCCTATAGACGTCACTCCGCGATGGTGTTCTACTTTGCTATATGCTTTACCATGCGTTGGAGAATACTTTTGCCAATTCTCAAGGGTGAATGAAAAAGAACTAGTTTCATATGTTTCTATTAATTTATCAGCACCGAAATATTTCATTCTACTATCAGTACCATCACCAACCCCTTCATAATCATCAGTTGTAGTGGTGATTGTTGCGCAATATGCAAAAACATCTCCACTATTAAAGCAGTTTTCTATGGCCGAAGACGCCGCATTTTGACCGCATATACCTCCAGCATAAGCCTCCGCCGCCTCGTTATTTTCATATCCAGCCATAACGCTCCCCATATTCATACATACTGATATGCTTCCATAGTCATTTCTACCCACTATTCCGCCAGCTCGACAACTTCCAACGCATCCAGATGCGCTTCCCGCACTTATAGACCCGGTATTTTTACAATTTTGTATCTTAAACCCTGACTCATTTCTACCAATTATACCACCAACATTTGAGCTTTCAGCTGTTGTGGCTGTTATTGTCGCTGCATTTGAGCAACCACTTAATGTCTGTTCTGAGCGTAAACTAGCATAGCCAATTATTCCACCAATGCAAACTGAGCCAGAAGTTAAACTGACGATTCCACCCAAGTTATGTAAGTTGGAAATTGATGGTGTTCCCTGAATATTTCCTATAAAACCACCAGCATCATAATCTTCACTAGTGACATTTACATTTGATATTTTACAATTTTTAATTGTTGCCTCACCAGACACATAGCCAAATAGCCCCAAGCAACCAGTGCTGTCGCTCGTGTTTTTCTTTATGCGCATATTGGAAATGGTATGGTTCTTTCCATCAAAATATCCATTAAAATAGGTTGTCTCTATTTTTATAGTGGTGACAATTTTCAAAGGCACAATATTTGATGAAAAAATTGATGCAATTGGCCTTATTATGGGATCATTCGGATCCTCATTTACAATTCTTTCCACACGTGTGCCAATTGGTGTAAAATTACCATTTCCATAATCTATATCAGCACCCAGTTCAAAATATTTTCCGCTTGTACCACCTCCGCCACAAACATAAGCAGACAAATTATCAAGATGTGCCTTTGTTGTGATATAGTATGGATTATCTACTGAGTTTTGGGAATTGGTGGGGTCTTTAAGTGGTATTGTCAGCCTTACGGTTGGCAAAAAGTTAATGGCTGCGTTGGAAGAATTTTGTATGTATGCACCCATATTGTCTACAATTATGCCCGCTCCACAACCAACGCAAACCGCACAAATAATACCAAAAACAATTTTGGTAAACTTTGCAAATAAAGATTGTTTTAATAAGATGCTTTTCATAAAATTCTCTATTATAGATTATATCACTTATGTAAGAAAAAACAAAATAAAATTTTTACTAATTTATGTTTTTGAACACTTAATTAATAATGGTCCAAAATACTAATTTTTTCTATTTTGAGTGTATCCAATCACCGTTGACAAGTTTACGTTGTGAATTGAGCTAAAAATATTTTTCCTATATATGGGTTAATCTTTTCCGCATTTTATGTTCAATTGCTGCAATACAACTTGTGGCTTGTATTTTTGATTGGAATCTAACAATTATTTTTATGAGTTTTATAAAAAAAGCAAAACAAAAATCTTAATTGAAAAAAGCATTGCAGTTTATGTCCTGCGATGCTTTTTTAAAATAATTATTTCCAAAACTATATATGCCAACAAAATGCTTTCTAAAATGATGCCAAAAGTGTTTGCAACAAAGCAATTGTAGGCTATCCAACAACTGCTGTTTAAAACGCCGAAAACTTTGTAAGCGGTATAGTTTTTTTGATAAACCGATATGCTAGAAAAGATCATGCCCAAAATTGCGAAAGTGCTCCAAAATCCATCATAGGTTAATATCAAGACCGCCAAAGATGCAACTATTGTTGAAACAAAAATAATTGTATTAAATTTTTTTTCGCTAGGCTTTTTATTAAATAAAAATGCGATATTTCTTACAACGCAAATGCCATTTACAGCCGCAGCCGACCATGCTTCCATAAGCGAATATGCGACTACAAACCAACAGCACGCCACAATGCAAAACAGTAGCAATTTTTTTCTATCTTTAACCGCATATGAAAGCGCAATAAAAACATACGCCACAACAACTAAAACTTGCGATGCAATAAACATAATAAAACTCCTTTTGTATCATTGTAGGCTAATATTCATCTAAAAAGCTGATTTTTTTGCCATTTTGAGTGTAACCAATTACGGTTGACAAGTTCACATTGTGAATCGAACTAAAAATGTTTTTTTCTATGTTTGGATTAATCTTTTTTAAATCTTTTAAAAGCTGTTTGATTTCTTTACGCTTGGATTCTAGTTCTGGATTGTTGAACTCATTGGCTTCGGTCATTTTACAGGCACAGTTTAAAAACTTGAGTTTGTTGTACTCTCGCCACAAAATTATGTTGCTTTCATACACCAAATACATTGGTCTTATTAATTCCATACCCTCGTGATTGCTGCTTTTGAGCTTTGGCATCATTGTTTTATATTCTGAGCCATAAAACATACTAAGAAGTATTGTTTCCACCGCATCATTAAAGTGATGACCAAGTGCAATTTTGTTACAGCCCAAGTTTTGAGCAAATTCATACAAATACCCCCTGCGCATTCTTGCGCACATATAGCAAGGAGAACCGCCCATTTCGTTTACGATTGCAAAAATGTCAGTGTTGAAAATTTTTAAATCAATGCCAATTTTTTGTGCATTGCTTTTTATTAATTCTAAATTTTCTTGCTTATAACCCGGGTCCATGCAAATATATTCAACATCAAATTCAAATTTTGAATATCTTTTTAAGTGCTTGAAACAAAGGGCAAGCAACATACTATCCTTTCCGCCAGAAATGCAAACCGCAACCTTATCGCCCGGTTGCAACATATCATATTTGTTTATGCCTTTTACAAAAGGTGTCCAAATGTCTGTTTTGAACCTTTTGGTTAGGCTTTGCTCAATTTTTTCGTCTAACATAATAAATCCTTTATTACATACTCGGCTATTCTAAGCCCCGCAATGCTTGGTGTAAAACTAATGCTTGCGGGAGTTCTTTGCTCTGTTTTTATTGGCTGTTCTTTTGAGTATAAAACGGTCAAATTTTTAACACCACGGTCTTTTAGCTCCTTGCGCATAACTTTTGCAAGTGGGCAGACTGATGTTTTATAAATGTCTGCAATTTCAAACATTTCTGGGCAAAGTTTATTGCCCGTACCCATACAAGAAATAAGTTTAAAACCTTGCTTTTGACTTTGCTCTGCAAGGGCAATTTTTGCAGTGATGTTGTCAATTGCATCAACAACATAATCAATTTTACTAAAATCCATATTTTGCACATATTCGAGCGTAACAAACTGACAAATTGCTTGCACCCTTGCTTTTGGGTTTATGTCCAATACACGAGCTTTTGCAACGTCTACCTTATTTTTGCCAATTGTGCTTTCTAGTGCAATTATTTGCCTATTGATATTGCTTTTTGAAACAACATCATCATCTATCAAAACAAAGTTTTGTATACCCGCCCTTGCAAGACCTTCAAGCACATAACCACCAACCCCACCAATACCAAAAATGGCAACCTTTTTTGATGTTAAAAGATTGACCTTTTCTGAGCCTATTAAATTTTTTGTTCTATCAAATCTTTCCATAAAATTTCCTAATTTAAAGTGAGTTTTACCAATGTTTCCACCTCGGCTGTTTGCGGGAACATATCATAAGGTTTTGCAAAATTAATCTCATAACCGTTGTCGCATAAAATTTTTAAATCACGAGTAAGCGTAGCTGGATTGCAAGATAAATATATAACATTTTTTATTTTGCTTTGACAAATTGCATCAAGAACATTTTTGTCAACACCCTTTCTTGCGGGGTCCAAAATTATGCAGCCTATTTGATTGTTTTGCAAAATTTCAGGCACAACATTTGCACAATCACCATTTATGCTCTGCACATTTTTAATGTTGTTTAACCTGCACAAATCTTCACACGCCTTGCTGGCAGAAATGTCAATTTCGACTGCAAAAACCTTGTGGCAATTTTTTGATATTATTGCCGACAAAAGCCCCGCCCCGCTATATGCATCAAGCACATTGTTTTGACATTTTACAAATTCTAAAATTTGATTATAAATTGATGTTTTAACTTCATTATTTACTTGCAAAAATGACATTGGATAAATTGGATATTTAACGCCAAATTCGTTTAAATAAATTTCATTAATTCCGCTATCAAAATAGCAGGGATAAGTTGGCAAATTAGAATTATTTTTTGTATTTATACAATAATAAATTGCATAATTTATTTTGTTTAATTTTAAATAATTTTGCAATTTATTGGTATTTATTTTTTTTGTTAAAATTAAATTAATAATAAATTTTTCATTGATTTTTCTAATTGCCAAACCCTTTATAACAAAGTGATTGAACTCAATATAGTGTCTAAAAAAATTATTTAAAATATTTATTAATTTATTAAATTGTTCATCCACCAAAAAACATTTTTCAATATTAATTAAATTGTTTGAATTTTTTTCAAAAAATGATAGTTGATTATTTACATCCAAATATAATGTTATTTTATTTCTATAGCCAAATTGATTTGCGCTAGCAGTGCAGTTTTCAACATTAAAATTTAGCTTGTTTTTATAAAATAAATTTTGCACATTTTGTGTTTTTATTTGCAGTTGTTTTTCATAGTTTATGTGTTGCAAAGCACAACCGCCGCACGCGAAAAAATATGGGCATAATGGCTCTTGTCTATGCCTACTTTTTATAATCAAGCCCTCCATTTTTGCGCGAGCAAAACTTTTGTTGTTTTTGGTTACTTTGGCAGTGATGGTATCTCCGTCAACACCGCCGTCAACAAAATAGACCTTGCCGTCTTTTTTGGCAATGCCCTCACCGTCCATTCCATTTGATATAATGTTTAATGTTATGCTATTCATATATTAATATATTATCATAATGTAAGATTTTTGGCAACAATAACAATTTAAAAACACACCTTTTGCAAGATATGTTTTTGAGTGTAGACAATAAAAAAATTTTACTAGAAATGTCATAGTGTTGCTTGCTTAGGCTTCCCCTACTTTAAGGGGAAGCTGTCGGCGATTAGCCGACTGAAGGGGTGTTTGTCCTATTGAAATTCTAAAAATTCCTTTATTTTCAAGCAGTCAAACACCCCTACCGTCAGCCATACGGCTGCCACCTCCCCCTTAAGGTAGGGGGAGGCTTTTC
>SVIU01000034.1 GCA_015069335.1 Clostridiales bacterium | reverse complement strand
CTCTGAAAATGCTATAAATTAAGGGATTATAAGGTATAGGGTAAAATACTTTTGATTTAGGGTTGCACCCTGATAAGGTGGGGGTCGGTGGTTCGAGTCCACTCAATCCAACCAGAAAAATACAGTTCGCGAGAGAGCTGTTTTTTTGTTTTATAACACCCCCACAGCAAAACAAAGTTTTGCATTTGGCTTTGCCAAATCTTATCAGGGTGGAAGCCCTGTTAGCTTGCGCAAAACACGGCACCACCCTTAACGGGCTTAAAACACTCCACTTCATTCCGTGTTTTATAAGGTGGGGGTCGGTGTCTGCTATCGCAACTTTAGCACACTCGCCATAAATGGCTCGCACTTCGCGAGTCCACTTTAGTCCAACCAGAAAAATACAGTTCGCGAGAGAGCTGTTTTTTTGTTTTTTTTAACTTGACCAATGTGGTGCAATTTGCTAAACTATAACAAACAAAGTTTGTGCAAGCGGGTTTTTAATGCTTGCACACAAATTAGGAGATCAAAATGGACTTTATTAAAACACCCGTAAAGGGAATGCCAGAACAATTGCCAAACGATATGGCAATTAGAGAATATGCACTTAGAAAAATCAAAGACAATTACAAAAAATTTGGTTTTATGCTTATTAGCACCCCCCTAATTGAACACATAGAAAACTTAACAAACAAACAAGGCGGTGAAAACGAGCAGTTAATTTTTAAAATTATGAAAAGGGGTGAAAAACTTACAAAGTCAGAATCTTTGGAGGATTTATGCGATTGCGGTTTAAGATATGACCTAACTGTTCCCCTTGCAAGATTTTATGCCAATAATGGTGAAAATTTGCCATTGCCTTTTAAAGCCTTGCAAATTGGCGAGTCGTTTAGGGCAGACAGACCTCAAAAGGGCAGATTTAGACAATTCACCCAATGCGATATAGACATCCTTGGCGACAGCAGCAACTTGGCAGAAATAGAATTAATATCTGCAACAGCCAATATGCTAAACGAACTTGGCATAAAAGAACTAAAAGTCAGAGTAAACGACAGAAACATTTTAAGAGCAATGGCACTTTCTTGTGGGTTTCCAGAAGAACATTTGGACACAATTTATATCATTTTGGACAAAATGGACAAAATTGGCTTAGACGGTGTTAAAAACAGCTTGCTACAATTTGGGCTTGATCCAGCAGGCGTAGAAAAATATTGCAATATGTTTGCTGGCATAAATGACAACATTGATTGCAAACAATTTATTGGCGACAAATTACAGGGCTATCTTTCAGACGAAGCAATTGAAAACTTGCAAGAAATAATTAGTGTTACATCAAACATTGCAAGCAAAGATTGTCAAATTGTTTTTGATCCAACTTTGGTTAGGGGTATGTCATACTACACAGGCCCAATTTTTGAAATTGAATTAAAAAATTATCACGCGTCTGTTGCCGGTGGCGGAAGATACGACAAAATGATTGGAAAATATTGTTCAAAAGAAGTTTGCGCTTGTGGATTTTCTATTGGTTTTGAAAGAATTATTTCTGTAATTAAAGAAAATCAACTTTTGCCAGTTGAGCAAGATGAAAAAATCGCTGTTTTGATTGCAAAAGATGTCGACAAACAAAAAGTACAAAAAACAATAGAAAAAGCAGCCGAGCTTAGAAAACAAGGTAAAACAATTATGATTTGCCCAAGAAACAGCAATGCCAAATTCCAAAAAGAAAAATTGTCCGCATACGGATTTAATAATTTTGTAGAAATATTTAGCGATAAAGGAGAGTTATAATTATGGCAGATTTATATGAACAATTAGAAACAAGAGCGTTTCATACACACTTGGAAGAAACAAGAGTTAATCACACTCCTCAGGCAGATGCCGTTTTAGAAAAGATGAAAAATGGACAGCCATTGAGAGATTCTGACATGTTTATTTTATACAACACAGATCAAAAAATGATTGATGACGCCATAAGGTTTGACGATATACAAGATAGAAAAAACAGCGGCCAGTTAACCCATGACGACATAGACTTTTTGATAGATTCGCTTGGTGGTGTTGGGGAATTAGATACAGCATTAAGAAGGGCTTTTTATAAAAGGGCTGACGAAATAAACTATTATTACGCCTTATCACATCAAGATGAATTTTCACAAGAACAAATTTGCAGTTGCAGCAAAAAGTTGGCGAGGGTGATGTTAGAAGCGTTATAAAAGAAGAACTTGAAAGAATTTAGCCACAAAAGGAATTTAATATGTCAAAAATTTCAAACACAAATCAAGAAAAAACCGTTTTAGTAACTGGCGCAACCGGAGGGCTTGGCAACGCATTTGTTTATGAATTTTGCAAAATGGGCTACAATTTGTTTTTGACTGGAACTAACGATGTTAAATTGCAAAATTTAAAACAAGAGTTATTAAAACAGTTTCCAAGTTTAAATATTTTAACAAAATCGTGTGATTTATCAAGTTTAGAAAGCAGAAAAGAGTTTACGGAATATTTAATTGCCAACAATATTCAAATTAGATTTTTGGTTAATAACGCCGGTTTTATTACTGAGGGAAAAATAAAATACGCCAGCCTTGATACTCTACTAAAAGCAATACAAGTAAACTGCGAAGGCGTTGTTCATCTAACAAAAAGTGTTTTGGACAACAAAAAGCCACAAGACAAATTAAATATTATTACCGTTTCAAGCATGGCAGGAAGATATCCATTGCCAAATATGGCAATTTATGCTGCAACAAAGTCAATGCTAACAAACTTTATGTTGGCACTTAGATATGAGTACAGAAATGACAATGTTAAAGTTTTGGTGGTTGAGCCTGGCGCAATTGCAACTTCCAAAGAAATGCAAGAGGCAATCAAAGCACAAGGACTAAAGGGAAAACTCTCAAGCGTTAAGCCAGAAATTATAGCAAAAAAAGCAATAAAAAAATCCATAAAAAACAAAGCAAGATACACTCCGGGATTTTTTAATAAATTAACCAACTTTGCCAGCAAATTAGTGAGTTTATCAACGCAAATAAAAATTGCGGGAAAAATGTGGGAAAAATCGCAAAAAATTAGAGGAATTAAATAAATTATTATTTTTAATTAAAATAAAATAATTAATTATTAATTAATTTCAGGCTGAAGACAAACTACGATTTTTACTTAGTTTGTCTTTTTCTATTGGCAATTTTTAGAAAAGCCTCCCCCTACCTTAAGGGGGAGGTGGCAGCCGTATGGCTGACGGTAGGGGTGTTTGACTGCTTGAAAATAAAGAAATTTTTAGAACTTCAATAGGACAAACACCCCTTCAGTCGGCTAATTGCCGACAGCTCCCCCTTAAGGTAGGGGGAGCCTAAGCAGGCAATGCTTTTTCATTTCTAGTAAACTTTTTCTATTTGTCTACACGCTGTAATTAATTATTAATTATTAATTAATTTAAAATACAAAAAAACGACAATTAATTTGTCGTTTTTTTAATAATTTAATAGTTAATTAAAATATTAATCAATATTTTTTATAAAACATCTAAAACGTTTGTGATTTTTGTGTTCAAAAACTTTCCAAGTGTTTAAAATTTTGTCGTTTGTTTCAAGGCTGTGGTTGCTTTCTATTTTTTCTATTCCCAAGGCAATTGCAGATTCGATAATTTTATTTAAAATAATTGCCGTAATTCCTGAGCCTTGGAATTTTTTTCTTATACCAATAAGTGCAAAATCAAAAACTTTTGTATTGTTTTTTGCTTTTAAGATGTCAATAAAACCAAATGGCAACAATTTGCCTTTGCATTTTTGAACAGCTTTTGCAATGCTAGGCAGCCCAATGCCAACTGCAACAACTGTTTCTGTTTCATCAACAAGAGCAATAATATAATCCAACTTTAACAATAGTTTAAATTGCGATATAATTGACTTGCGCAATCTTTCGGTATAAGGCACCACTCCATAAAGTTCTCTGTAAGCCTCGTCCAAAACATCAAAAATGCCGTCTTTATATTTTTTTAAATATTGCCCCATAGACTTTGCTGTTGCAAAGTGCAACTTATGTTTTTTTAGCATTGCTTCAGAAAGTTTTACAATTCTCTCATTTTTTTCTTTTGGTGGGGTTATTAAAAATGACAAATAGTCAATTTCTTTTCCATAGCCGCACTTTTCAATCAGGGTTTGATAATAGTCATAATTATAATACTCCTCAAAAGTTGCAATATTTTCAAAGCCCTCAATAAGCAATCCCTCACGGTCTAAATCATTAAAACCAAGTGGGCCGTGCACAACATTCAAGTTTTTTTGCTTTGCCCAGTTTTCTACCGCATCAAACAGTGCTTTTGCAACCTCAAGGTCATTCACGCAGTCAAATCTGGAAAAACGGCAGCGCCTTTCTTTGTTTTTTGCATTGTAAGATTTTTGCTCTATGCCGGCAATTCTGCCTTGCACTTTGCCATCTTTATAGGCCAAAAAAAATACAATGTCGCAATCGTCATAATTGATGTTTGTTTTTTTAAATAAACTCATTTCATCGCCATAAAGAAAAGGCACATAGCAATCGTGGTTTTTGTATAACTCCAAAGGAAAGTTAACAAAAGCCCTTTGTTGTTTTTTTGTTTTTACCTCTACAACTTCTATCATATGTATTCTCCTAAAAAGATTATAATTATTTGCAAAAAAAATGTCAAAGGAATATTGGATAGATATGTGGTTGTTGATTGACATTTTTATTCAAATTTTGATAAACTGAATAAAAATTAATTACTACGGAGGAGTTTGTGGAAGACTTTATTAAATGGACGGCGATTACTATGGAAAGGCCAAAAAGTTATGGGGCTTTTCATTTGGTGTTTTGGCTTGTGGGCACTTTCGTTTTTGCCCTATTGGCATTTGCTCTTAGAAAAAAATCAGAAAAAACTATCAAATGGGTTTTATTTGGTGTAGGATTGTTTTTGTTGATAATGGAAATTTACAAGCAGTTGTTTTATTTTTATATCCAAGGCAATGGCTCATATGTTTGGTGGATATTTCCGTTTCAGTTGTGTTCTGTACCTATGTATTTATGTATTATTCAAGCGTTTATTAAAAATACAAAAGTAAAAAGTGCAATATATAACTTTATGATGGTATTCTCGTTTTTTTCGGGGATGGTTTCTTTTGTAGAGCCCAGCGGGCTTACCCATGGATATCTAATGCTAACATTGCACGCATTTGTGTGGCATTTGCTTTTGGTGTTTATAGGCTTTTTGTTGTATTTTTCAAAGCAGTGCGGCAACTCGCTTAAAGAATATTTCAGGGGCAGTATAGTTTTTGGAATTGTGGTTATAATTGCTGAAATTATAAACGTAATTAGCAAAGGCAAGGGCGGGCTAAATATGTTTTACATCAGCCCATATGTTAACAACCCTATTGCAGTATTTAAGGATTGGTATCCTAAAATGGGATGGCTTGCGTGTTCTTTGCTTTATTTGTTTTGCATAATGTTGGGCGCATTTATTGTTTTTTCAATTTTTGTATTAATAAGAAAGTTAAAAAACAAAAGCAAGACCAAAAACGTTTGACATATTACAAATGTTTGTTGTAATCTATTTGTGATATTAAACAAAAAAGGAATGTGCGTTATGAAAAGAATTAAAACAATGCAAACCAAAGATCTTAAACAAAGTTTAAAAACTGGTGGATGTGGCGAATGTCAAACTTCTTGCCAATCTGCTTGCAAAACTTCTTGTGGTGTTGCAAATCAAAAATGCGAAAAATGTTTAAGCAAATAATTTAAAAAATATAAAACAAACCACTTGAAAGAGTGGTTTTGTTTTGCAAACAAAAAGGAAAAAAACAAATGATACACACATACAAATTAAACGGATACAATATTGTTCTAGACCCAAACAGTGGCTCAGTGCATTGCGTGGATGACCTTGCGTATGACATTATTAATATGTTTCAAACAGCAGGCAAAGAGCAAATTGTGAGTGATATAAAGCAAAAATATCAAGATGTAACTGAGAGTGATATTCTAGACACAATTGACGACATAAACGAGCTAAAAGCTGCAGGGCAATTGTTCACCGAAGATGCCTACAAAGACTACGCCTTTGATTTTAAAAATCGTAGCACTGTTATTAAAGCACTATGTTTGCACATTGCACACACTTGCAACTTAAATTGTGAATATTGTTTTGCTAGTCAAGGCAAATATCATGGTCAAAGGGCGCTTATGACCGAAGAAGTTGGCAAAAGAGCCATAGATTTCTTGATTGAAAATTCTGGCACAAGACACAATTTGGAAGTTGACTTTTTTGGTGGCGAGCCACTTATGGCTTTTGATGTCATCAAAAAAATTGTTGCATATGCCAGAGAGCAAGAAAAATTGCACAACAAAAATTTTAGGTTTACTTTAACCACAAATGGAATGTTGATTGATGATGAAGTTATTGATTTTGCCAATAAAGAAATGTCAAACGTTGTGCTAAGCCTAGACGGCAGAAAAGAAATTCACGACAGCACGCGCAAAACAATTTCGGGCGCGGGGAGTTATGATATTATTGTTCCAAAATTCAAAAAAATGGTTGATGCAAGAAACGGCAAAAACTACTATATGCGTGGGACTTTTACGCATAACAACGTGAAATTCACCAAAGATATTTTTCATATGGCAGACCTTGGTTTTACCGAACTTTCTATGGAGCCGGTTGTTTGCGCGCCAAATGAGCCATATGCTTTAACAAAAGAAGATTTGCCAATTTTAAAAGAGCAGTATGAAATTTTGGCAAAAGAAATGATAAACCGTGTAAAAGAAGGCAGAGGTTTTACTTTTTATCACTATATGCTAGATTTAAAAGATGGCCCTTGCATTTATAAGCGCATATCTGGTTGTGGAAGCGGAACAGAATATTTTGCTGTAACTCCTTGGGGCGATTTGTATCCTTGCCACCAATTTGTTGGCGATGAGAAATATTTAATGGGCAACATTTATGACGGTGTAACCAACAAAGAAAAACAAAACGAATTTAAGTGTTGCACTGCCTATGCTCGCAAAGAGTGCAAAGACTGCTGGGCAAAATTATATTGCAGTGGTGGATGTTCTGCCAATGCTTACCACGCAACAGGAAGCATTGCTGGTGTTTATGACTATGGTTGCGAATTGTTTAAAAAGAGAATTGAGTGTGCGGTTATGATGCAAGTTGCACTAAATGACGAAACAAAAGATTTTAAAAATAATTAAATAAAAATTTAACGGTGAAAATAAAAAATTAATTAAAATTTAAAAAAATACCATAAAAAATTACGAAATAACTGCAAAAAATATTTAAAATCACATAAAAATATTAATTTTTGCAAAAAATATCAAAAAAGGAATATTTTTGATATGATGAATTTATTAAGCATATTAATATTAATTGTTGGTGGCTTAAATTGGGCAAGTATTGGTTTTTTACAATATGATTTTATAGCAGGATTTTTTGGTACACAAGCAAATATTTTTTCTAGATTTTTATACATAATTATTGGTATTGCAACAATTTATTTCATCTTTATGATTTTTAAATATCGTGGTAGTATCAAAATTTTTGACAGGAAAAGGCGACAAGTTGAAATTAGAGAGAATGACGATAAATTGGATATTTTAAACTAAAAATAGGCAAAAAAGGTTGCCTATTTTTTTTAATAATAATAAAATATTGATAATTAAAAAATAGGGGGAATAAACTATGATTTTATTAACAGGTGGGCTTGGCTACATCGGTTCGCATACTGCGGTGGAGTTGATTGAGGCTGGCTATGATGTGATTATTTTGGACAATTTAAGCAATAGCAAAATTGAAGTTTTGGACAGTTTAAAACAAATAACTGGCAAAAAAATTCCGTTTGTTAAAGGCGACTGTCAAAATGAGGCGCTGGTGGAAGAAATTTTTACAAATAACAAAATTGATGCGGTAGTGCATTTTGCGGGGTTTAAGGCAGTTGGCGAAAGTGTTAAAAAACCAATTGAATATTATGATAACAATATAAATTCAACTCTCGCACTGCTTAGGGTTATGAAAAAATTTGGCTGCAAAAACTTTGTGTTTAGTTCGTCTGCAACAGTTTATGGCAGGGCAGAAACTATGCCTATTTATGAAGATTTCCCAACGTCTGCAACAAATCCTTATGGCAGAACAAAACTCTTTATTGAAGAAATTTTAAAAGATTTGTATGTTGCCGACAACACTTTAAACATTGCAATATTAAGATATTTTAATCCAATTGGCGCACACAAAAGCGGGCTTATTGGAGAAGATCCAAACGGCATACCAAACAACTTGATGCCATACATAACAAAAGTTGCAACCGGAAAACTTGAAAAATTAAGTGTTTACGGCAACGACTATCCAACAAGGGATGGCACGGGCATTAGAGATTATATTCACGTTTGCGACTTGGCAAAAGGCCACGTGCTTGCATTAAAAAAATTAGAAAGCAACTCGGGGCTTGTAACCTACAATCTTGGCACAGGCACAGGATATTCTGTTTTGGAAATTGTAAATGCCTTTAACCAAGTGTGTGGAAATAAAGTAAAATATGAATTTGCTCCAAGACGCCCAGGCGACATTGATGTTTGCTATGCAAGCCCTGAAAAAGCACAAAAAGAACTCGGCTTTAAGGCAACTCACTCGCTAAGAGATATGTGTGAAACAAGTTTCAACTTTGAACAAAAGCATACAAAAAATTAAAACAATCTTTATTTAATTTAAAATATTAATTAAGTTCGCTTATAATTTACAAAAAAAATATCGGCTCAAAACCGATATTTTTTTATTATACAAACTTATTTAAATTTTTTATTTTAGATTTTTATGATTACTTTAATTCAACTGTAGCGCCAGCTTCTTTAAGTTTTGCTTCCATTTCTTTAGCTGCGTCTGTTGGAACGTTTTCTTTAATGTTTGATGGAGCACCGTCAACCAATGCTTTAGCTTCGCTTAGGCCAAGACCAGTGATTTCTCTAACTGCTTTAATAACAGCGATTTTGTTTGCTCCAACTTCTTTTAATACAACTGTAAATTCAGTCTTTTCTTCAGCAGCTGCAGCACCTGCTCCAGCAGCTGGGCCAGCAACTACTGCAGCAGCAGCGCTAACGCCAAATTCTTCTTCTAACATTTTAACTAATTCGTTAATTTCTACAACTGTTTTTGTTTTGATTTCTTCAACAATTTCTCTTAATTCCATTTTAAAATTCTCCTTAAATTATTTATTTTTGGTGGTTATTGCTAACCAAGTGGTTTTTTAATGAATATTGAATAGTTGATAAATAACAAATTATAATTTCCCGCGTCAGCGGTCAATCACTTTTCACTATTCACTTTTCACTATTCACTAAACTAATTGCCTTGGCAATTATTGTTTCTCTGCGATTGCGTTAAGCGCAATAGCAACAGAGCGAATTGGACTTTGTAACAAGTACAAAAGTTTTGATACAAGCACTTCTTTTGATGGGATTTTTGCAAGAGTTTCAACCATTTTGGCGTCAATTCTTTCGCCATTCATAATGCCGGCTTTAATTTGCATCTTTTTAGCTTTTTCGATTGTTTCAACAAGAATTCTTGGTCCAGAAACTTCATCTTTATTGCTAAAAGCAATGGCTGTTGTACCCTCTAAAATGTCTTCAAAACCTGTATAACCAAGTTCGTTTAGTGCAATTAGTAATAAACGGTTTTTGTAAACTTTGTAATCTACGCCGTTTGCTCTAAATTCAGCACGCATTTTAGTGTCTTCTTCAACAGTTAAACCTCTGTAATCCACAAAAGTAAGTGTTATTGCTGATTTTATTTTTTCTTTGATTTCTTCAACAATTACTTTTTTTGCTTCTAAATTAGCACTCACTATTTTTGCCTCCTATTTTTAAAGTTTGTATAGCAAAATTAAAAAAATCCCTTACGCTAGCCAAGAAAAAGTTTGCATAAGAGATTTAAAAACCTGCTATATAACTTTAACCTCGGCAAGCACAAAACTGTTTACGGAAAAATCCACTTGCTGTCTTTGGAAAAGGACAATATTTAATTTTACGAAAAACATTATACACACGACCTTTCACATTGTCAAGTGTTTTTTTTGATAATTTTTTAAAATTAAAAAAATAATTAAAAACCAAACAAAAACTTACCTAATTAACTCATTCAAAAAAAATTTTTAAAAACTTTTAAATTTTGCTTGACATTCTCGCGGGGGGGGGTAAACTGTAAGCGAGAATCGATTTTGGGACTCACGTTTCTTGCGAAACGAGTGAAAAGTGAATAGTGAAAGGCGATATGCCTGTCGG
>SVIU01000033.1 GCA_015069335.1 Clostridiales bacterium | reverse complement strand
CCCTACCTTAAGGGGGAGGTGGCAGCCGTATGGCTGACGGTAGGGGTGTTTGACTGCTTGAAAATAAAGGAATTTTTAGAATTTCAATAGGACAAACACCCCTTCAGTCGGCTAATTGCCGACAGCTTCCCCTTAAAGTAGGGGAAGCCTAAGCAAGCAACACTTTGACATTTCTAGTAAATTTTTTTAATTGTCTACACGCTGAAATAGGCAATGGACATATTGCCTATTTTTTAGTTTATTATTAGCTTACTGCAAATTCAATAGGTTAATTAGCGCTTTTCGGCGGTTTAGAGCGTCTTGTTCGCTCTCGGCAAAAAGTTGGTCTGCCTTTTGTGGGTTTGTCTTGTAAAGGGCTTTAAAACGAGCCTCGCCTAGTAAAAAGTCTTTATAGTTTAGCGTTGGCTCACGAGAGTCAATTTCTAGTGGTTTTTGTTTGCTTGGGTTATATCTAAACAAATTCCAATAGCCACTGAGTACCGCACGCTTCATTTCTTCTGACGAGTTGGACATATCAAAGCCATGATTCACACAAGGTGCATAAGCAATAATAAGACTTACGCCGTTGTAAGCTTCTGCCTCTTTAAAGGCTTTTATGGTTTGTGCCATATCTGCACCCAAACTTATTTGTGCCACATAGGCAGATTTATAACTCATTGCCATTTGTGCAAGGTCTTTCTTTTTGCTAGACTTGCCATTGTCGGCAAATTTTGCAGTAGCGCCTTTTTGTGTGCTTTTTGAGGCTTGACCACCAGTGTTGGAATAAACTTCGCTATCAAGCACCAAAATGTTTACATTATGATTTGATGCAAGCAAGTGGTCAAGGCCACCATAACCAATGTCATAAGCCCAGCCATCACCACCAATAATCCAAAGACTCTTTTTTGTAAAATAGTCTTTTTTTGCCAAAATATTGTCAATTTTTGTGTTTTTTGGCTCATTTTTTAATAAATTTATTAAATTTTCACTTTCAAAGTGTTCTAATTGCAAATTTTCGTTTAACCATTTGTTCAACAAATTTGCAATTTCTGCATTATTACAATCGTCAAGATATTGCTTTACGGCTTGTTTTAAACTATGCTTGTTATTTTCAAGAGCAAGACTCATACCAAGTCCAAACTCGGCATTATCTTCAAAAAGTGAGTTTGCCCAAGCTGGACCATGACCGTTTATATCTTTAGAGTAAGGGCAAACAGGTGAATTTCCACCATAAATAGAAGAACAACCTGTTGCATTGGCAATTATCATATCTTTGCCAAACAGTGTGCTTGCAATTTTGATGTACGGTGTTTCGCCACAACCAGCGCAGGCACCACTAAATTCAAAATATGACTTTTTAAACTGCAAGCCTTTTGGAAGTGAAGTAGAAAAAGGTGAGTCTAAAATTGGCAAAACTTCAAAAAATTCATAATTCTCGCGTTCTTTTTGCAAAATTTGACCAGCTTCGGTCATTTTTAACGCTTTATTTCTTGCTGGGCAAACTTTGCTACATACTCCACAACCAGTGCAGTCAAGAGGTGAAATTTGCAACTTAAACTTTTTATCTTGCACGCCCAAGGCATTTGCAACTTCAAAATCTTTTGGTGCATTTTGCAAATTGTTGGCATCCACCAACTTTGTTTTTATTGCACTATGTGGGCAAGAAATAACACACATTCCACATTGAATGCAGTTGTTTTTGTCCCAGCAAGGCAAGTGACTTGCAACACCACGTTTTAAAAATTTGCTTGTGTCGGTTGGCACATAGCCGCTTTCGTTAAAACTTGATACAGGGAGTGAGTTGCCATTTAAACTTTCTATTGGCTCTATAAAGTTTTTATAATACTCATCATTTGTATTCTTTATGAACAAATTCTCATATTCGGTTGCTGTTATTTTGTCAACTAGCACGAGCGATTTCTCTGCTTGTTCTAGTGCATTTATATTTTTGTTTACAACTTCATCACCCTTTTTGCCATAGGTGGATTTTATTGCTTCAATAAGGTGAGGTTTTAATTTTTGATATTCAATAATTTTTGCAATTTTAAAGAACGCAACTTGCATAATTACATTAATTTTGTTGCCAAGACCAGCATTTTGTGCAATTTCCTGCGCATTTATTAAATAAAGTTTGGCTTTTGCCTTTTTTAGGTCGGCTATAAATTTTTGTGGCAAGTGATTGCAAACGGTGTCTTTGTCTAAAACTGTATTAAGTAAAACAATGCCATTTTTGTTTAAATTGTTGGTTAAGTCATATCTTCCAACAAAACTAAAGTTGTGGATCGCAATAATGTCGGCATGCTCCAAAGCATATGGGCTTAAAATTTTATTGTTAGAAACGCGCAAATGACTGGTGGTTAAACTGCCAGACTTTTTGCTGTCATATTCAAAATAGCCCTGAACATATTTGTTGGTTAACTCGCCAATAAGTTTGATTGTGTTTTTGTTGGCGCTAACTGTCCCGTCTGAACCTAGTCCATAAAATTTGTATTCTTTTTCGTTATTTTTGATATAAAAATCATAATTTGGTAGTGAAAGGTGAGTTACATCATCATTTATTCCAACGGTAAAGTTGTTTTTTGGTGTGCGTTGTTTAAGGTTTTCAAAAACCGCATAAACGTTTGCTGGCGTAAACTCTTTGCTTCCAAGCCCATATCTTCCACCAACAACTTGTGCATTAAACTTTGCCATTTGCAAAGCATAAACAACATCTTGGCATAATGGCTCGGCAGGAGCGCCACTTTCTTTGGTGCGGTCAAGCACAGCAATTTTTTTAACTGTTTTTGGAAGGGCATTAACAAATGCCACGTTGTTAAATGGGCGGTAAAGCCTAACTCTTAAAATACCAACTTTTTCGCCTTGCTTGTTTAACTCGGCAACTGTTTGAATAGCTGTTTCACTGCCGCTGCCCATAATTACCAAAACTCTTTCTGCATCTTCGTCGCCGTAATATTCAAAAGGTTTGTATTCTCTGCCTGTAATTTGCTTAATTTTTTCAAAAGTGTTTACAACCTTGTCATAAACTTGCATATATTTTGTGTTGCAAGCCTCTCGGTTTTGGAAAAATATGTCAGGGTTTTGAGCAGTGCCTTGCTGTCTTGGTTTAAGCGGGTCAAGCGCACGGTTTTTAAACTCTTGCATTTTGTCGTATGGATAAATTTTTTTAATGTCATCAATGTCTATGCTGTCAATTTTTTGAATTTCGTGGCTTGTTCTAAAACCGTCAAAAAAGTGCATAAATGGCACGCATGTTTCTAGGGTAGCAATATGGCTTGCAAGCGCCATATCATAACACTCTTGCACATTGGCAGAGCATAGCATTGCAAAACCAGTTGAGCGAGCCGACATAACATCACTATGGTCGCCAAAAATAGAAAGCGCATGAGTTGCAAGTGCTCTTGCAGAAATGTGAAAAACGCAAGGCAACAATTCGCCAGCAATTTTGTACATGTTTGGAATCATCAAAAGCAAGCCCTGGCTTGCAGTAAATGTTGTGCTTAAGGCTCCACAAGTTAAACTTCCGTGAATTGCCCCCGCAGCACCGGCTTCGGATTGCATTTCTTTAACAATCATAGGGCTACCAAAAAGGTTTGGTTTGCCCTCAGACGCCCATTTGCTACAAAGTTCTGCCATTGTAGAAGACGGAGTGATTGGATAAATTGCCGACACTTCACTAAGCATATATGCAATTTGCGCGGCGGCGGTATTTCCATCAACAGTAATTTTCATAAAGACTCCAATTAAGCAAGCCGTTGGCTTGCAATGAATAGTGAACAGTGAATAGTGAACAGTGAATAGTGAACAGTGAACAGTGAACAGTGAATAGTGAATAGTGAAGGATGATTTTTAAATTTCCTTTTATTTTCGCATTTACTTAAAGTATAATTCAAAAAAACAATTTTAACAAACTAATTGATTAATTTGCTTTTAAATTAAACAAAAATTTGCTAAAATGCCTAAAAAGGAAAAACTTATGAATCAAGTAGTAATAATCACAGGTGCATCAAGTGGTATTGGAGAACAACTAAAACTCAACTATCAAAAAGACGGCGACACGGTTGTAAATATGTCGCTTGGGGTAGAGGAAGACAAATATAATTACAATGTTGACGTTTCAAACCGAGAGCTTGTTTTTGCAACCATTGACAAAATTTTTGCTGATTTTGGCAAAATTGACGTACTAATCAACTGCGCTGGCTTTGGTGTTTATGGTGCGGTGGAACTTTTAACCGAGCAAAAATGCAAAGCCATTATGGACGTAAATTTTTTTGGCACATTGTGGTGTTGTCAAGCGGCTTTAAAATATATGCAAAGTGGCGCAAAAATTGTCAACATTGCGTCAGCTTGCGCACTTTTTTGCTTGCCTTTTAGAGCGCTCTATAGTGCAAGCAAATCGGCAGTGCATATGATCTCTTATGGCCTAAGAATGGAGCTTGACGGCACAGGAATTCAAGTAACCAGCATTTGTCCTGGTGATATCAAAACCAACTTTAGCAAAAATAGAGATATCACTTTAGAAACAAATGAAAAGTATGGCCAAAGAATAAAAAAATCTTGCGATCATATTGCCGAGCGAGAAGATGGCAGAATGGACAAAGTATCAGCATCCTTAAAAATTTACAAAATTTGCAAAAAGAAAAAACTAAAACCAATGTATATTATTGGCGGAAAATACAAGTTTTTGAACTTTGGCAAAAATTTAATAACTCAAAATGCACTGTTAAAAATTACAAACAAGTTTTTTTAAAAAAATTATAAAATCCCCTATTGAAAAAGTTTAAAATGTATGTTAAACTTTTGTTACAAAAGGGGATTTTTTATTATGCCAAGAGGTTACGAACTTTCATCCTATTATGATGCACAAAGGGCAATGCAACGCAAAATTTATTCTAGTGAAATTAGAGAAATTTCCAGCCAAATCGCACAGTTTAAATATATGAACGACGGTTTGTATTCGCTAGTTATTGCCTACATCAGCCGTGGGCTTTATGACAATATGGGCAGTTTATATTCAAAAACGCACCTAGCCAACAAAACAAAGGAGTACATTGGCAACAACAAAAGCTCTCGCAGTTATGATTTTATGAGCCCGCTAGAACTTAGGCTTAACTCTATTGCGGTAAGAAGAGCAATCCAAAACATAAAAAAACTAAAACCTCATATGGCAGGGGTAAAAGACATGCAAACAGCCTGTTATCTAGCCGGTCAATCAGTCGCCTTGGAATTTCAAAAGTTTAAAAGTGGCAAAGGGGTTTTTGATATGAAAATTTCAGACCCAGTTATGAGCGTTACCCCAATCTTAAAAAAATATAACAAGGCTTTAACGCTTGGAACTTGGCCAAAAGGCGAGCCTGTGGAATATAAAGATTCTAGAAAAGACAAAATACAGCAACTTATTTTAGACAACGAACTTATGCTTGCATACATTCAACAAAAATTGTTTCAAATGGGTTTTTATAGCAATGCCTATGTTATAAAATTTTTGCAAAGCGTCAACCAGGCATATTATTTTGTGGAGGGATCAAAACCGTCCACATTAGAAATTGCAGATGCTTTTGATTGCGATCAACAAAAAAATAATTATTACTATACCGAACTATGTATGAATTTAGAAAAATTGGTTATGGTAAAAAACATGCTAGAAACCTCAAAATATTATGGCAATAATTTTTACGCATTGTGTGACGATGCTAAAAAAATGGGAGCCAAAGCAAGATCGTTGGTTGTTGCAAAATATGGCATGTTGCCAGAAATGTTCCCTTGTTTTTATGAGGTTTTTAGCCGTGGCGAAAGCGCAACTGCATATATAAAACAATCAATAAAAAAACAGGCAAGACAACTTACTATAGACGATCAAAAAACAATGTAATAAGCAAATTATTTTAAGGAAGAGACAAACTGCATATGAGTGTTTGTCTTAAGGTTTGCCAGTTGCATTTTGATTGCTTTTAAAAAAACAAATAGTTAAACTTTAAAAAATATAATTTGAATCAAATGGTTGACCAAAGTGGGTTACCATTTTTATAAAGATTTTTTTAAAAACAGTGATTTATGTTTTATATTTTTGACATATATACAAACAATGTTGTAAACTTAAAAAAAGGGGAAAGATAATAGTATGGCAAAAGTAGTTTTGGTTGGCTGTGGAAATGTGGGTATGAGTTATGCCTATGCTTTGGTTACAGCAAAAAACAAAGTTGATGAATTGGTTTTGATTGACATTAATCAAACCAAGGCAGAAGGCGAGGCGATGGACTTAACGCACGCCGCAGCTTACAACTCCAACCGAATAAAAATAAAAGCAGGCGATTATTCCGAGTGCAATGACGCCGATTTAATTTGCATTTGCGCGGGCAGAAATCAAGAGGTTGGCGAAAGCAGAACCGATTTAATTCACAAAAACTATGCAGTTTTTAAAAGCATAATTGGTGAGGTTAACAAAACCAAGTTTGACGGTATTTATTTAATTGCTACCAATCCGCTTGATGTTATGACATACATAACCAAAAAGTTGTCGGGCTTTCCTGCACACAAAGTTATTGGCAGTGGAACAACGCTCGACACAGCAAGGCTTAGGGTTTTAATTGGCAACGAGCTTGAAATCAATCCGGCAAACATCCACGCCTATGTAATTGGCGAACATGGTGATTCGGAATTTGTGCCATGGAGCAATGCAATGATTGGCTTAAAGCGCGCCAAAGAATATTTATCAGACGACCAATGCTCAAGAATTCAATATGATGTTAGAAGCAGCGCTTATGATATTATAAGAAAAAAAGGCAGCACTTGCTACGGCATAGGGATGTGCCTACTTGACATCACAAACGCAATTTTTGAAGACTCGAATGCCATACTTACCGTTTCGGCATACAACGAACTTCACGACATTTATTTTGGTATGCCAACCATACTAAATAGGCAAGGCGTAAAAGAAACACTCTATTTAGAATTGTCGCAAACCGAGGCGGATTATTTAACAAATTCGCTCGAGGCAATTAAAAGTGTTATTAAACAAATAAAGTAATTTTTGAATATTTTATAAAATATCTTCTTAATTTTGTTTGCATAAAGTTTTAACTATTTGCTAGAATATAGGCATACAAATAAAGGGGGTATTTTATTATGAAAATTGAATTTGTAGAAAGAAATTATGACATTGGAACAAAACTCCAAAACATTATTCAAAAAAAGGTAGACAAACTTGATAGATATTTTGAAGACGACGCAAAAGCAAGAGTTGTTTGTTCATTTCAAAACAAAATTTATAAATTAGAGTTAACAATCTTTAACAAAAAAAGAATTTTTAGAGCCGAAGTTGTTGGGGAAAATATGTATGAAAGCATTGACCTAGCAATGCCAAAAATTGAAAAACAAATTGTAAAATGTGCAAAACGCACAAGAGATTTGTTTAGAAAAACAGCATTTGAAGTGCCAGAATTTGAATTCTTGCCAGAAATGCCAGAAGATATTGAAAAACGAATTTACAAAACAAAAGAGTTTGAACTTGCTCCTATGGCAATTGAAGAAGCAATTGAAAATATGGCAATGGTTGGTCACGAATTTTATGTGTTCCTTAATGAGAAATCAAACAGGGTTAACATTTTATACAATCGCAGAGATGGCGAACTTGGCGTAATTGAGTGCATTTATTAATTTTAACAAAAATAATCAAAACTCCATATATTGCTTTGTAGCAATTATGGGGTTTTTTAATGGAAAATGAGCATATTTTAGAAAATGAAAATCAAGAAACAAATCAAAACTTTAACATTGTCATAAACGGGCAAAATCGGTTAGACGGCGAAATATCGGTTGACACTTCCAAAAACGCACTTTTGCCAATTTTGGCTGGATGTATTTTGTGTGACGGCGAAGTAGTTATTCATAATCCAACATATTATACAGACGTTTTAAATATGCTACAAATTTTAAAAAGCCTTGGCATAAGCGTTGTCAAAAAAAACGAATGTTTAATTATAAACGCAAAAAACATAAACAATTACATAATCCCGCATGAACTCTCCAGCAAACTCAGAGCGTCAATTTTTTGCCTTGGCCCACTTGTTGCAAAAGTCAAAAAGGCAAGGTTGTCGCATCCGGGTGGATGTTCAATTGGGCAAAGAAAGTTCGATATTCACCTTTTAGGCTTGCAAAAGTTGGGCGCAGAAGTTGTGGATAGGCATGGTTATATAACGGCAATCGGTCAAAATATGCATGCCGAAAAATTGTTTTTGCCGTTTCCTAGTGTTGGCGCAACCGAAAATTTAATTATGGCAAATATACTATTAAATGGTACAACCGAAATTTTTGGCTGTGCCAAAGAACCGGAAATTATTGACCTTTGTAATTTTTTAAACAAAATGGGAGCAAAAATTTTTGGTGCTGGTAGTGATTTAATAACAATACGAGGGGTAAAACGGCTTGGCGGTGGCGAATATACACCAATTTCAGATAGGATTGTTGCGGGAACGTATTTGCTTGCGCCACTTGTTTGCGGTGGGAATGTTCTTGTAAAAAATGTAAATCCGCAACATTTAATGCCACTTTTGCAACTCTTGCAAAATAATGCTTGCAATATAAAAGTCAAAGGTGATAATATAAAAATATCAGCAAGGTCAAGGCCAAAAAACTTTGGTAAGGTAGAAACTTTGCCATACCCACACTTTCCAACCGACTTGCAACAACAACTTACTGCCGTCTCTTGCTTTGCAAAAGGCACTACGGTTATTGTTGAAAATTTGTTTGAGGGCAGATTTAAGCATGTGGGCGAGCTTGCAAAAATGTGCGCTGATATTCAGGTCAAAGACCGTAGCATAATAATAAACGGTGCGAAAGAGTTGTTTGGAGCAACAGTAGAAGCGTTTGATTTGCGAGGCTCGGCAAGTTTGTTTTTGGCAGGGATGGGAGCAAACGGTTACACTACAATAACTAATGCACAAATAATAAATCGCGGCTATTACAACATAGTTTCCAAATTTAAAAGTTTGGGTGCAAACATAAAAATTTGCTAAAAGGAATAACAAAATGAAACACAAAAGATTAATCATTACATTATCAATAGTTTTATCACTTGCCCTTTTGTTGACAATATTATCTTTTACGCTTTTTAAAGTTGATAGTGTGCAATTACACTTTAAAAATCAAACGGTTATGTTTGCTGAACAGACCACACAAACACAAATAATAAACAACATTCAAACAAACTATAAAAAGCCGGCATTTGCCGTAAGTAAAACACAAATTATAAACGAATTAGAAACAAAAAACCCATACTTGCAAGTGGTTAATATTGAAATTGGTTTTCCAAATAAATTAATCATTCACTGTGCCGAAAGGGAAGAACTTTTTTACATTGCCACCGAAGATGAAATGTATTACATTTGCGATAGCGAGTTTAAAATTTTAGACAAAACGGGTAGCCCTGACTTTTCGCAAGAAAACGCAATTTTGTTGAACAATGTAAAAATTGCCAACAATTCAGCACAAAAAGGCGAGTTTTTAAACTTTGAAGAGGGCGACCAAGTTTTAAAAAACATAGGCGATGCCATTATGGCAAACAACAAAACCTTTGCAGATGCAAAAGCAATGTTTAAACAACTAAAATTAACTTATGAAACAAATTATTATACTTGCCTAGTAGAGCCAGTTTTAACCTTTACCACTTATGACAATTTTGACATAAAAGTTTGCAATGTTAACCAATTTTTAAATCAAAAAATAAACATAATGCTCTCACTCATTACGCATCCGGATGTTGTAAAAAACTATAAAACACATTATTTGGTTGTGGACATCAATCCACAAAAAGATGAACAAGGCATAAACAAGCCTTACACAATGCTAGAGCCCAAAAAATAGCCTCCCCCTCTCGTTTTTTATAAAAATTTAATTTAAGTCCGCTTAAAGCGGGCTTTTTTTACGCCCAGCCTGCATACCTCAAGCCGTATAATTAATCCTATCAAATAACCAATCAAATTTACACAAAAATATTTTTTTTAAAATTTTTTTTGCAAATTTGAAATTTTGCTTGACATCTCCGCGGGGGGGGGTAAACTGTAAGCGAGAATCGATTTTGGGACTCACGTTTCTTGCGAAACGAGTGAAAAGTGAATAGTGAAAGGCGATATGCCTGTCGGCAATCGCGTGAATAGTGAAGGACAATTTTAAAATTTGACATTCACTTTTAACGCAACCGAGCAAAGCGAGGGTTGCCCTTAACTATTAACTATTAACGCGACGCAAGTAAAGCGAGTGTCGCTTATTAAAGGGAGAGAAAATTATGAAAAAAAAGTTTAGCTTATTACTCAACAT
>SVIU01000001.1 GCA_015069335.1 Clostridiales bacterium | reverse complement strand
AATAGGACAAACACCCCTTCAGTCGGCTAATTGCCGACAGCTTCCCCTTAAAGTAGGGGAAGCCTAAGCAAGCAACACTTTGACATTTCTAGTAAAAATTTTTTATTGTCTACACGCTGAGCACAGCTTATTGCTGTGCTTTATTTTTTAAATTTAATCAAATAAATAGCCAATTATGTTTGGAATAAAAAAAAAATCGTGATAAAATATATTTAAATATTTTAAGCACATAATATGCATAGGAGAAAAACCTTGAAAAAAATAAAGTACATAACCTCATTTTTATTTATGATTTTGGCCATTGTTTCATTTGGCTTTGTTTTTGGCAATTCAGCGTTTGCAGAAGATGAAAACAGTGCTATGCCAGTAAATCATATTATTGAGATTTCTACTTTGTCAGAAATTGGCACAAAAAAAGCTTTATTAATTTCCAGCAATGCTTTTAATGCAGAAAGAGGAGACATAATTGAATTTGTTTTAACTCAAAATATTACAATTGATAGCAATTATGTTCCATCAACAGATCCATTTGTTGATAAATTTAATGGTGATGGAAATACCATCATATTGCAACCAAATATCGATGTAGATTTCACCGGACTTTTTGGTTCTATAGAAAATGCTGAGTTATACAATTTTAGCATTCTTGGTCAAAATGTTGAAGGTAATAATTATATTAAAGCAGTTGGTCAAAATATGGATGCTGGAATTTTAGCCAACACAATCAAATCTTCCAAGGTTTATGGCGTAAAATTTGGAAATTTAAATATATTAACCAACGCAGATGACAATGCAGAAACAAATTTTGGCATTGTTGCTGGTAAGGTGGTTGCAAGTGATATTCACCAAATCTTTATTGATAATTGTAATATAAAAAATGATGCAGAAGATAGCATTACAACAAATATCAATGTTGGTTTTGTTGCAGGCAAGGCTATTGACGGCTCAAAAATACAAAACTGTTTAGTTCAAAATAACACAATTAATCTTGAAATCGACGATACAAATTCAAGCAGTTTCAACTTTGGCGGACTTGTTGGCATTATGGAAAATGGCTTTGTTACAAACAATATAATAAACTATGCAAATACACAAAGCTCTCCAATTAGCATAACAACAGCAACAAACAGCAAACCACTTAATATTGGCTATTTGTTTGGTAGTGTTGCTGGCAATCAAGTTGCAATAATAAACAACTTTGTTGATGCGACATTGATCCCAAATATTGAAGAAGAAATTTTGCATTTTGGCGTTGTTGCAGGCAATACAAATTACGAAATCCAACCATTAGATTTTGAGGGTTTTATTACAACCTCAAATCACGCATTGATTTATTTAAAAAACAATCAACAGTTGGTTAGCACATATTCAAAAATCATATATAATTTTGATCAAAGTCTAACAGCAAATTATTTTTTAAGATCAGAATCATGGAATCATATTTATTCTTGGGATTTCAATAAAATTTGGAAGTCATCATCGCTATCAGTGCCAGAATTACAATATTTTATGAGTTTTTCTATTAAATTTAGCTCAGAAGAAAGTGTAAAAAAATCGCCAATTGGTAAAAATTTACCACCTTTAGACATTATTGAAGCCAAAATCAATGATGAGGATTACAACCAAGAAGAAGAACATCAAGTTTCTTATGGGGACAAGGTAAAGTTTTCTATCAATATTAAGAGCAATTTCAGTCAATATTTTAAAATTACAGCAATATATTTAAATGATGAAAAGGTTTATGATATAAAAACTTTTAGCAATATAGGTGATTTAAATATAAATTGTACAAAAGAAAATGACGCAGAAATAGTATTTATAATCCCAAACACAACATCTAAGGGTGCAGGCACATATAGAGTCGAACTCGAAAGAATAACATACAAATTAAAAATTGTTGTTTTAAACTATGAATTGACAGAGGAAGACACACTAATTCCTGGTAGGGTTATTAGCAGTAATGCCGTTACTGCAAGCGAACAATTAGATGTTGATATGCAATATGGGGCTGAATATTCTTATCAAACAACTGAAGTAAATTCAGACTTTGCAAAAGAGGCAGATTGGTATGTTGCTACATATAAGACAGATGAATATTCGGAAAATAATCCATTAAATTCATATAATATATCCGAAGCTGGATTGCAACCATATTTTGTCGGACGAAGCAATGTTGAATGGATATTCAATGAAAATGGTGTGCTATACAATAACAAGCATTCAAATGCTAATGCAACACCAGTTGAAATTGATAGTTATACATTTGATAATCCTGACACTGAAGAAAACGAATCAACCGAATTTGTAATGTTTGTTGTATTTAAAAAGGATGTCAAAACTGTTCAAATTAAATTTGAGTTGAATGGAGATGATATAACAGAGCAGATTGCAGAGGTTTCAATTGATGGTGGTTCAGTTCCAGTTTATTGGAATCAAGAGGGATATTACACTGCAACAATTAGATTTAGTAGTGCCGAGCATTATATTGAAATCACAAGATTAAATGAGGGATATTATTTTAATGTTTGGCAAGATGGTACAAAAAATCTGCCATCTAAAAACAAGATTGATTATTCAGGTACATTTAAAATTGAAAAAACAGAAGATGATGAAAACGGAGATGATGGTGTTTACTATTTAACTTGCATATTAACCAAAGAAGAAGTAAAACAAGGTGCATCACTATTATGGCTTTGGATTTTACTTGGAGTAGTTGGCTTGGTGGCAATAATTGTTATAATTGTTGTTATTAAAAAGAAAAGAGGCGGCGGTGGCGGCGGCGCCGATTATAGAAAATATATGTACTAGAATAAATTTTTTAGACGATTGATTTTAATGGTCAGTCGTCTTTTTCAAGTTTTTAAAAAAAATTAAAGGAATTAACAAGTTTGTGTCGAATAATACTTTTGAATAAGCAAAAATGTTAACGTAGTGGTGGTTTAGTTTGGCAAAAGATTTTAAAGAGTGGTTGGGAGAATTAAAAAGCAAATGCGATATTGTGTCAGTTATGTCAAAATATTGTCATTTGGTGCAAAAAGGCAGAGGTTATTGGACCTGCTGTCCTTTTCATTTAGAAAAAACCCCATCACTCTGTATTTATGAATATGAGCAAACCTACCATTGCTATGGCTGCAAAGAGCATGGCGACGTTGTAAAATTTGTTCAAAAAATTGAGTCATGCGATTTTATGCAAGCAGTAGAAATTTTAGCAAAAAGTGTTGGTATGGAAGTGCCAAACTTTTCATTAAAAAATGACGATGGCATAGAAAAACGCAAAAAAGAAAAAGACCTTGTTTTACAGGCTCTAAACGATGCAATGCTTCATTATAAAGAAAATTTATATAAAGAAATTGCAAAACCAGCACAAGAATACATCAAAAAAAGAAAACTCACCATAAACCAACTAAATGATTTTGTTCTGGGCTATTCGGTTGACTATAACGAAATGCCAAATTATTTGATTGGCAAAGGTTATTCTTATGACATTTTGCAAAAAGCGGGCTTAGTAGACAAAAACCAAAAAGGCAATTTTTATGATCCATTTGCATATCGGTTAATGTTTCCGCTTTTTAACATGTACAACGAATGCGTTGGTTTTTCTGCAAGAATTTTAACCAACGACAAAACAAAAGCAAAATATCGCAATTCATCCAACACAGTTGTATTTGACAAATCAAATTTAATTTATGGCTTAAACCTATTGCGTCAACAAAAGCAAAAAGAAGCAATTGATAAAATAATAATAGTTGAAGGGCAAATGGATGTTATTGCAATGCACAAAGCAGGCTTTAAAAATGCAGTTGCTTGTTTGGGAACAGCATTCACCGAAAAGCATGCCAAACAATTAAAACTTGTTTCACCAAATGTAATATGCTGCTTAGATGGCGACAAAGCGGGCCTTGCTGCATGCAACAAAATTGTTGATATTTTGGCAAGTGAGGGTTTTACCGTTAAGGCACTAAAACTTCCAAACGGCAATGACCCAGACGAATACATAAAAGAGCATGGTGCAACAAAAATGCAACAGCAACTTGACAACGCTGTCGATTACATAGATTTTCAAATTGATTATTTGGCAATGGGTGTTGATTTTAAGCAGTCAAACCAAAAAACAAAGTTTATGCGAGATGTTATTGCGCTTTTAGACAAGCTAAACAGCGATAGCGAAAAACAAGTATATTTCAAACATATTAGAGATATAAGTGGCATTCCAACCGACATTTTAAGGCAAGATGTGTTTAATAGAAACGTTACTCAAACCGAGCAATCATCAAAAATTGAAGACAATTTAAACATAGAAGACGGAAGCAATAAAGCACTAAAATTTATTTTGGCAAGTATGCTTTATAAAAAAGAATATGTAAATTACAATTTTAATCTCAAAAAATATTTGTTTAATGATACATACGCAAAATTATATGATTTAATAATGTCAAAAACAAATTCTGACCAAAATTTTAGAATCAGTTCACTTTATGACGAATTCAATTTTGACGAAGAGCCAAATTTGGTTGACATAATCAACTATAATTTTGAAGAAAATGGCAATAATGAAAAATATTATAATGAATGTTTATGGAATATTGTCGAAAAAGACTTAATTAATCAACAGGCAAAGCTCAACGAACAATTTCAAAATTGCACAGATGTTAATCAAAGAAAACAAATTTTGCTTTCAATAGCAAAAATAACAAATAGACTAAAGAATAAAAACATGGAGGACTAAAAGTGGAAAAAAAGCTAGAACAAGAATGTAAAAAGTTGTTAGAAATTGCAACAAAAAAAGGTTCTATAAACGAGGAGGACATCTATTATAAACTTCTAAAATACGAAGCAACAGCAGAGCAAATTGAGTCAATTGTCAAGCAATTTGAACAAAACGGCATAAAAGTTATTCAAGCCGCATCAACCGACATTTCAAAAGAAGATTTTGCCGACCTTGTTGCAAGCGTAAGCGTAGATGATCCAGTAAAAATTTATTTAAAAGATATAGGAAAAGTTCCCCTTTTGTCACCAGAAGAAGAGCTTGTTTTGTCACGCAGAGCCCTAGAGGGTGACGAATATGCAAAAGCAAAACTTGCCGAATCAAACTTAAGACTTGTTGTTAGCATTGCAAAAAGATATTCTGGCAGAACAAATATGCAATTTTTGGACCTTATTCAAGAGGGCAACATTGGCCTTATTAAAGCGGTAGAAAAATTTGACCCTACAAAAGGCTTTAGGTTTTCGACCTATGCAACTTGGTGGATAAGGCAATCCATCACAAGAGCAATGGCAGACCAAGCAAGAACAATCCGTATTCCTGTTCACATGGTAGAAACAATTCACAAGCTTACAAGAATCAAAAGACAATTGTTGCAAGACCTAGGCCGTGATCCAACAACTCAAGAAATTGCAGCGGCAATGGAAATCACTGAAGAAAAAGTTGCAGAAATTCAAAAAATTGCACAAGATCCAATCAGTTTAGAAAACCCAGTTGGCGAAGAAGATGATTCAAAAATTGCCGACTTTATAGAAGACGAAACAATAAAATCGCCAGCCGAAGTGGCAGCTCAAAACCTTTTAAGAGAACAACTACTAGCAGTTATTGACACACTTACACCAAGAGAGCAAAAGGTTATTCGCCTAAGATATGGCCTTGACGATTCTCATCCAAGAACATTGGAAGAAGTTGGAAAAGAGTTTAACGTTACAAGAGAGCGTATTCGTCAAATTGAGGCAAAAGCATTAAGAAAATTGCGCAATCCAACAAGAAGCAAAAAACTAGCAGGATTTATGGAAGATTAAAAGGAGACATTATGGACTTAAAAAAAATAATTGAATATCAAAAAAAAGATGCCGAACTAATCAAGTTAGAAAGACAACTAAACGCCAATGAAAACAAAAAAATCTTTACTCAAATGGTTGGTGTGGTTAAAGATGCACAAAACAAAAGTAGCGCCCTAGAAAAACAGGCGGGCGATTTGATTGCAAGTTATGAGCAACTCAAAAAAACTTATCAAGACAACGTGGTTTACGCCAACAAAATAAACGGAAAAGACTTGGAAACATCTTCTGTTGCTGACTTAGAAACATTAGAAGAAATCGCCCAAACAGTATCTAATAATCTTGCAATTTTAGAAAAGAAATTATTGAATCAAGCAGAAAAAGTTAATGCAATTTTGGTGGATTTTGATCAAACCAAAAAAAGATACAACACAGCAAAAGAAAAATATGCAAAGCATAAACAAATGTTCGAAACCGAAAGTCAAAATCTTCAACCAGAAATTGATGCAAAATCAAAAGAAGTTAAAAAATTAGAAGAAGGTCTTGATCAAACAATCTTGGCAAAATACAAACAACGTCGTCAAGATAATATTTTTCCAGTTTTTGTTCCATGCATTGAAAAAGCTTGCGGTGGCTGCCGTATGGAACTCCCATATGCAAGCTTGCAAACACTAAAAAATAACGGGGTATTAGAATGCGAGCATTGCCGCAGAATAATTTATTCTCAAGATTAACAAAAAACAATGTCAAAATGTTGACATAAATTTTGATAAATATTAAACTCATACTTAATAGGTGAAAGTATGGGTTTTTTTAACAAATTTTTAAAAGGACTTGGTTTTGAAGACGAAGAGCCTTCATCAGAGCCAGTAAAAATAAAAGAAAAAAAGAAAAAATCAAAACCAATAAGCGCGTCTTTTGATCTAAATAAATCAGAAGATTTTGTCACGCAAAAAAACAAGCCAGAAGTTAATTATCAATTTGATAATTTAAATCAAAATGATACTATACAGCAACAAACAACGCAAGAGCAAAAACCAACAAATAGTTCTATGAATGTTGTGGTTGTTAACACTCAAATGCAAGTTCAAAATGTTGTCAACAGAATAAAAAATGGCGAAAAATTAATTTTAAATTTTTCATCAATGAATCAGCAAGATTTGGTTAGGTCGTTAGACTTTTTATCAGGCGCAGTGTTTGCACTTGGCCTTGTTATGCAAAGGGTAGATTCAAACATATATTTAGTTCAATAATTAGGGGTAAAAAATGAGTAAGGTAAAAAATTTTTTTAAATCAATCAAAAACTTTTTTGTAAAATGCACACAAGCAGTAAAAAATTTTTTATATAAAAATAGATTCGGTACAGTTATGGTTTTAATGGGCATAACAATTGTTTTTTGGGATTTAATATTAAAATTCTTAACCGATGGCGAAAATATGGATGTCATCAAAGGCTTTTTTAGAATAGAAAGCTTGCCAAACGGCAACACAGGTGGTGCATTTGGCATTTTGGGCAACAACACGACACTACTTATTGTTTTGTCAATTGTTTTTATTGCTGCCTTGGTGGTGTTTAACATTTTCTTAAAATACAAAAACTATTTTTATGCTATTTCAATGGGGCTTATTTTTAGCGGGGCATTGTGCAATTTGTATGACAGAATCAAGTTTGGCAGAGTTCGTGACTTTATTAAGCTAGAATTTATAAACTTTCCAACTTTCAATATTGCAGATATTGCAATTTGTGTTGGAGTAATAATGCTGGCAATATACTTGATTTTTATTATGCCAAAGCTAGAAAAAAAGGCAAAATTGGCATTAGAAATAAATACGGAGCAAGCAAAAGAAACAAATGTACAAACTGCAGAAAACAAAACTGATGTGGAAGTTGCTGAAAATGTAGATACAATTTCAACAAACAATGCCGAAGTCTTAAACAATCAAAACGGTGAGGTTGAAGAAGACATAACACAAGAGTCTGACAGAATTGACACTCAAGATGTAGAGTCAAACACTCAACAACCAGCAGAGCCAAAGCAAAAAACAAATCGGCACGCAATAACACAACAAAAAAATCGGCAAGTAATTCAAAATCAAAAACAAACACAACAAAAAAAACAAACTCAAAAACACAAGGTGTAAAGCAATCACAAAATAAAAATTCCAATTCGTCAAAAAAACAAACATCAAAACAAACAACAACCAATAAATCAACAAAAACAAGCACTACAAAAAATTCAAAAAAAGTTGATGCCAATGAAAACTAATTATATCGTAACGCATGAAAACGCAGGGCAAAGGCTTGACAATTTTGTGTTGTCAAATTGCCCAGATTTATCACGCTCGCACATCAAAACATTAATAGAAAATGGCAAAATTTTGCTGAATGAAAAAACCGTAAAATCTGGCGAAAAAATAAAAGAAAATCAGGTTGTTACAGTAGAAATTGACCAGCCAAAAGAACTACAAGTTTTGCCGGAAAATTTGAATATTGATATTGTATATCAAGATAAGTATTTGGCAGTAATAAACAAGCCAAGAGGCATGGTAGTTCACCCGGCAAACGGCAATGATAACGGAACACTTGTCAATGCACTTTTATATCATTTGGACAATTTAAGCTCCATAAATGGCGTTATTCGCCCAGGTATTGTTCATAGGTTGGACAAGGACACAACAGGGCTTTTGCTCGTTGCCAAAAATGATGTTTCTCACAAAGAACTTGCAAGGCAGATAGAACTAAAAGAATGCCATAGACATTATTTGGCTCTTTGCGTTGGCAATTTTAAAGATGATCAAGGCATTATTAAAACTGGTTTTGGTCGCAGTTTAAAAGACCGCAAAAAAATGGATGTTTTTCCACTAGGAACTGGCAAGCTGGCAGAAACACATTACAAGGTTTTGCAAAGATTTGGCCAGTACACTTTGGTGGAGTTTATTTTGCAAACAGGCAGAACTCACCAAATCAGAGTGCATTGCAAGCATCTAAACCACGCAATTGTTGGTGATGAGTTGTATGGTTCGGCTAGCAAACGCTTTAAAACAAATGGCCAACTTTTGCATGCGTACAAAATTGAGTTCTATCACCCAGAAACAAAACAAATTATGTCGTTTACTTGCGATTTGCCAGAAGACTTTCAAAAAGTTTTAAACAACTTAAACAACCAAGGAGTATAAAATGGTTATAAAACTAAAGTCAAAAAAATATCCATTACAATATGAAAATTATGATATAAAAATTTTCAACAATCAAGAAAATCAGCTTTACACAATAAACGCATACAACAAAAGCGCAATTGTAAGCACAGCGCAATTTAGGTTGTTCAATAGGCCAGCAAAACACATTTTTTTAGACTCAATACAAACACAAGAGCATTATCAAAACAAAGGCTACGCCACTGCAATTTTAAAAACACTTGAATATTTTGCCTACATAAACAAATTTGACGAAATAGATTCGGTTTTAAACAATTCCAGTCAACAAGCCAAGGCTTTTTTTGAAAGCAACGGCTATGTAACATACCGAAACGGTTTTAAAACAAACCTCTCAAAAACAATTGACTATCAAGAAGTCATTACCGACATTGCCCCAAACATCATTGGCTTTTATGTTGAATAAACACTTTTTGCACAAAAAGTAAAATTTATTTTTAAAAATTGATTGACTTTTTGTTTTTGAATGTTATACAATAAAAAAGCATTATTTTTAAAGGTGGAAATACAATGGAAAAAACAACAACACCTAGCGAAATAGAAATAATGAAAATGAGTTTGTTTGTCAAGGTTATGGCAGACTCCACTCGAATGAAAATTCTGTTCGCTATCAAACAAAAACCAAAATCGGTTTCTGAAATTGTTGAAATTGTGGGTGCAACTCAAAGTGCTGTATCTCATCAGTTAAGCATAATGCGAGGTGTCAATATTGTAGATACAAAGCGGGACGGCAATAAAATTTATTACAAATTAGCCGATAGCCAAATATCAAAAATATTAGACATTGTTAAATCTCATATATGATATTTAAGAGTGTGTATAGTTTTTATTCACACTCTTATTTTTCGTCTATGAACAAAAAAATTTTTATTAAAAGGTGGTAAAAAAGTGGCAAATATTACTCAGGCAGAAAAAGACTATTTGCAAATGGTGCTTGCAAATATCGATTCAAAAATTGAAAAAGCAGAATCGGACAACAAATATCTCATTGAGCGAATGAAAGAAACCCAGCACTATATGTGGGAGAGCATTTACGAAATGGATAATGCAGAAAAAGCGTTTGCTCAATCTCAAATGGAAATGCTAGACAACGAAACAAAAGAAAAAATCAATCAAATTGTTGCACTCAGAGCGTCAAGAAAATCACCATATTTTGGAAGTATTGACTTTGATTTAAACAACGAGAAATTGTCATACCGAATCGGTTTAACTGGAATAAAAGACGGCAACAAAATTTATGTTGTAGACTGGCGCGCTCCATTTAGTGAGCTTTATTACAATTTTGATGTTGGTCCTGGTTATTATTATGTTGGTGAAGGTAACGAAAAAGTTACTGGTAACATAACCAGCAAAAAGCAATACAAAATTGAAGATGGCAAACTTATTTTCTGTTTAGAAAGCAATATGAAAATTGACGATTCAATCTTGCAAGAAGTTTTGGCAAAAACAAGTAGCGACAAAATGAAAAATATTGTTTCTACAATTCAAAGAGAGCAAAACCAAATAATTCGAAATGACTCGCCAAACAATATGATTGTTCAAGGTGTTGCAGGTTCGGGCAAAACAAGCATTGCGCTTCATAGAATTGCATACTTGCTATATAAGCATAGAGGCACATTAAATTCCAACTCAATATTAATAATATCACCCAATAAATTCTTCTCAGATTATATATCAAACGTTTTGCCAGAATTAGGCGAAGAAAACATAGCCGAAACGGTAATGGATGAACTAATCACAATGAATCTTGGCATAAAAGAAAAAATTGAATCCAAGTCGGAACAGGTCGAAAGGCTATTAAACAACAACTTAGAAATTCAAAATGCAAGCCTAAAGGGTAGTATGCAGTTTTGCAGAGATATAATTGCCTATTGCAAAAACTACTTCAACGAAAACTTTAAAGCGACCGATTTTGTTTTTGATGATTTCCTAGTTGTTAAAAAAGAAAAACTAGAGCAGTTATACTTTGAATTATACAAAGACAAGCCAGTTGCCATAAAAATGGAATGGATAAAAGATTTTGTTGTAGACAGCGCCGAGCCAGAACTAAAACTCACAAGTGCCAAAGCCAGAAGAATTTTGGATGGCATGCTAAAAGTGCCAAACATATTTGAAATTTACAATGACTTCTTAAACAAGACTTATGGCTTAAATTTCAAAAGAACAAAAAAAATAAAGTTTGAAGATGCCGTGCCACTGCTATATATCAAACAACAACTTTTTGGAACAAACAAATACAACAAAATCAAGCACCTTGTAATTGACGAATTCCAAGACTATAGCCCATTAAATTATTACATCATAAACCAAATGTTCCCTTGCATTAAAACAATTCTTGGAGACATTGGTCAAAACGTTGCAGGTTATGAGTCAACCATACTAGACGAGTTTAACGAACTCGACACAATAAAAAATCAAATGGTAAGTTTAAACAAATCCTACCGTTCTACCTATGAAATAACCACCTTTGCAAACAATATAATAAATCGAACCAACGTTCAAATAGTAGACCGCCACGGCGAAGAAGTTGCATGGACTCAATACAAAACACAACAAGACAAAATTAACAAAATAATAGAATTTGTAGAAGAGAGCAAAAAGCAAAACAACAAAACAATAGGCATACTTTGCAAATCAATTCAAAAATGTGAAGAACTCCACGAATTAATAAAAGACAAAATAAAATACCACCACCTAACAATAGACACTTTAGACTATAAAGACGGCGTAATTTTAGCGCCAACTTTCCTTGTAAAAGGTTTGGAGTTTGACGCAGTTATTGTTGTTGATGTAGACAACCAAAACTACTGCACTCAAATAGACAAACAAGCACTTTATGTTGCCTCAACAAGAGCAATGCACAAACTTGCACTCTTGTACAACGGCAAAAAACCGTTTCAATTATAAAACGAAAAAAGTCAGCCAAACGGCTGACTTTTTAACTTATTCTATCGTATTCTTGAAGTTCTTGTTTAGGTATTTTAATTTTATAAGCTTCTGCAATCATTTCCTTGGCTTTATTAACTAATTCACAAACATAAGTTATATAATCGTCATTGATTTCATAGCCTTCATTTTTTAATTCGCAAAAAACTTGTTCTATATTTAAATTTTTCATAGTATTTTTTAAAATTAAATTCATATCGGGATATTTTTTAGCCAAAAAACAAATATCACTTATTATGTTGGCATATCGCTTACTAGAAGCTAATTCATATTCTATTGTAAAAATTTTGCTAAATAACGAATGCGTGGAAACAATATCAGAAAAATCAATAAAAGGTTTGTCCAAAGTGTCTAAATAATCACAAGCAAAGGCGAATTCATTATCAAATAGTGGGCATGGTCTATAAGATTTGTTTTTTTTATTTATTATTAAGCAATAATTTGTTATGTTTCTGTCTGTTTGAAATGTAATAACATCAAATAATATTTTTTGATACATATCTAAAAGCATTTCTTGTTTATCTATTTTAACACCGTTTTGCACATATATATCTAAGATTTGAGAAAAATCAACTAAATTGAATCCAAAGTCATAGCCGGGAATTTTCCTAAAACTTTTATATGTAACAAATGTTTCGTTTGGCTGTAGAATGTCAACAGAAGCAAGGCCAACATAATTTTTTCCATGATTGACAAGGTTTGCGGGAATGTATTGGGCACAACTAATGCCAATTTGCATTGCTAATTTATAACAAATAATTTCGTTTAACATTCTGATGTTTGCTATGCTAGAAGAATAACTACCATCAAATGTTTTAAACAAAGCCTTTCCTTCAGGCATAAAAAACCACTTTCTACCAAAGGTTTTAGAAGACACACCGGTTATTCCTCTTCGGCGAACTGATTGGTCCATGCTTAAAATTCGAGCTGGTTTTAGTCTTATAAAGTTAAACATTTTTATATTTTTTAAAAAAAATATCTTTTTTCTTTCCATGCATAAAGCATACACATTGGTATTAATTTTGTCAAGCATATAAAATTGAAGTTAGTTAAAGGAAATTTTTTTGATTAAAATATTCTTTCTATTTCTTCAAGGGCATGGGCTGGCACCTTAACCTTAAAGGCTTCGGCAAGCAAATGCTTGGATTGGTTTACAATTTCGCAAACATATTCTTTGTAATCTTCATTAATTTGATAGCCCTCGGCGGTCAATTCATCAAAAACTTTTTCAATGTTTATATTATTCATAAATACCTTAAAAGCCAAATGTAGTTGTGGGTATTTTTTTGCATAAAAGCAAATATCTTTAATCAAATTTGCATATCTGTTTGTGGATGCAAATTGATATTCAACAGTAAATATTTTGCTAGCAATTGAATGTTTTGCTGAAATTTCTCTAAAATCAACAAGACCATTATAGTCAAAAAAATTTAAAAGGTCACAAGCAAAAGCAAATTCGTTGTCAAACAAAGGGCAAGCACGATATGTGTTTGTTTTTTTATTTCTAATTAAGCAATAATTGTTAGAATTTCTGTCTGTTTGCAAGGTGATGGCGTCAAAAAGTATTTTTTTGTACATATCAACAAGCAAAGCCTTTTTCTTAATGTTTGTCCCGTTTTGTGCATATATATCAATAAGCTGAGCAAAATCAACCATATTTAAACTGTAGCTAGAGCTGTCAAAGGCTCTAAAATCTCTGTAAGAAACAAAAGTTTCGTTGGGCTTTAAAATGTTTATTGTTGCAAGGCCAATATATTGCTTGTCACCATGCTCAAGTTGTGCGGGAATATATTGAGCACAACGCATACCAACCTGCTGTGCTAGTTTATAACAAATTACTTCGTTAAGCATACGAACATTTGCAAGATTAGGAGCATAAAGGCTGTCAAAAGTTTTAAACAAAGCCTTGCCCTCGGGCAACAAAAACCACTTTTGCCCAAATGTTTTAGAAGAAACACCAGTTTTGCCGCGTCTGCCAGTTGCTTGGTCTAAGCTTAACACTCTTGCTGGTTTCAACTTTATATCATTAAATTTGACCATGTTTTTTATCAAAAAAGTTTTATATTTTTCCATACAAAAAAGTATACAACTTTGCAATAAAATGTCAAGAGAGAATTTGATACAAAGTTTTTTTATTGGTTGATGTTTTTTGTGAAATAATTAACGAATAATTTTTTTGCTAATACCAAAAATATATTTATGAGAACAAGCACAAAAGTTTTTTTAATTTTATATTTTGTTACGTTAGTAGGAACTGTTTTAACATCAGCTTTCTTTTTTTCGTCAATTTCAATCACAGAGCAGGGCTTAAGGCTTAATTTAAACACAGCAACATACATTTCCTTGGCTTTTGGAATTGGCAATGCAATTTTTGGCACAATACTTTATGTAAGATTTTTAAAAAGTCAAAAACTAAATGCAGTTTTGTTTTTTAGTGTTATTCCGCTCACCGTTACCTTTGCAACAGCAGTGTATTTTTTGGCAACAATAAACAACTATCAAAACAATACAGTTTCACTTGTTAAGCAAGTTTTGCAAATTGACGTAAACAACAGCAATAATTATTTATGGATTATATTGCTCACTGTCATATATCTAATTGCAGTGTTTATTATGTTTAAAGTTATAACAAAGCCATTAAAAAAATTGGAGCAAGCAATAGAGCGTTTGTCAGACGGCAATGTAAATGACAAAATTTTACTTGGCGGTGGCAAGCAATTTCAAAAAATAGAGCATGGACTAAACAAAATAAATGACAACTATCGTAGAAAAGATTTAGTGCTTAAAGAAACAAATGTCGAGGTTGACAAATATGTTCCAAAGCAGTTTGTAAAATATTTGGGCAAAAATTCGCTTTTGGAGCTTGTGGTTGGCACTCAAGTTAAAAAAGAGGTTACAACGCTATTTTGTGATGTACGAAATTCCTCTCAAGTAAGCACATCACTCAGTTTAGAAGAAAATTTTAATTATATAAACTCATACTTAAATGTTGTATCGCCCATAATAAAAAAATATAATGGCTTTATTGATAAATATTTGGGTGATGGTGTTATGGCTGTTTTTACTCGATCTAGGCAAGCCTATGATTGCGCACACGCAATCATTAAAGCGATAAATGAAAAAAACTACAGCAATGTTTCTATGCCAAATTTAGAAGTTGGTGTGGCTCTCAACACAGGCGAAGTTGTTTTTGGTGTTGTTGGTGACGAAACTAGAAAGTCAATAACCATACTATCTGAGTCAATGGAAATCACCTCAAAAATTGGTGAGGTCAACAAGGTGTTTGGAAGTATGATAACTTTTTCAAAAGACACGCTCAATGACCTTTCTTCAAAAATCAGCATAAATTATAGATATATTGGAAACATACAAAATGGCAAAGAATTTGTGTCGGTGTTTGAATCGCTTGACGCCTATCCAAGAATCAAAAAAGAAAAACTAATCAAAAACAAAGTTCAATTTGAACAAGGTGTCAGGGCATACATCAACGCCAAATTTGATACTGCCAAAAAGTTGTTTGAAGAAGTTTACAAAAAAGAAAAAGACGACAAGGTTTGTTATGTTTTTTACAACAAGTGCATAAACAAGCAGTTGTAAGTTTAAACAAATAATTGTAATCATAACAAATAATTGTAACCTAAACAAATAATTGTAATCTAAACAAATAATTGTAACCTAAACAAATAATTGTAATCTAAACAGAGTTAAAATTAATACTAGAAATCTAATTTTTTAGGCTCCCCCTACTTTAAGGGGGAGCTGGATTTTTTGCCTTGTGCAAAAAAGACTGAAGGGGTGTTTGTCCTATAAAAAGTAACAAAATAAAACAAAATTAAATATTAAATATTATGTCAATAAATAAAAAAATAATATTAAAAGATAATTTAACTAATAATTTTAATTATTGCAATAATATTTTTAATAATATTTGTGCAATGGTAAAAGCAAACGCGTATGGCTCTAATTTAAAGGCTTTTGTTAAAATTTTAGATAATAAATTAAATTATTATGGTGTTGCAAATGAGGCAGAAGCACTTGCTTTGCGTAAATTAACAAACAAAAAAATTATAATATTTGGAAAATGTGAAAATTATTTAAAAATAATTAACAAAAATATTGATTTTTGCATAGATAATATATTTGAATTAAAAAAAGTTTTAGCAATTTGCAAAAAATCAAACTTGCAAGCAAAAATTCATCTTGCAATAAATACAGGAATGAACAGAGAAGGCATAAAAACATTAACAGAGTATAAAGAAATTTTGCATATAATAAGTCAAAATAATCAGTTTTGTTTGTGCGGCATATTTACCCACTGCTATGACGGCGATTGCAAAACAAGCCACTTTTATCAGCAAATGAAAATGTTTTATCAATTTGTCAAATTAGCACCAAAAGATATTTTAGTTCATATCGGAGGGAGTTTTGTTTTAAATTATAAAATTCCATCTTTTGTAAATTTGGTTAGGGTGGGCTACTTTTTGTATGGCTATGGCAACAAATTTTTAAAACCTGTAATGCGCTTAGAAAGCAAAGTTACAAAAATCACTGCGTGCAAAAAGTGGGAGCAAATTGGTTATGGCAACAAGTGCAAATTAAAAAAATCAACAAATATTGCTCTTGTTCCAATTGGTTATGCAGATGGCTTGCCTCGTTGCTGTTCAAATAAGCTTTTAGTAAAAATAAATGATAAACATTATAAAATAATAGGCAATGTTTGTATGGATATGTTTATGGTTGACATAAAAACTGACATTGTAAAAATTGGCGATAGAGTTGTTGTTGTGGATGACGCAAACAAAATTACAAAACTAACCAAATCATCCAATTATGAAACGCTTACCAACTTTAGCAAAGTTAGAGCAAAATGTTTGATTAATTGATTGAAATTTAGTATAATAACTTTATGAGAGTAATAAGCGGAAAATACAAAGGCAAAGTTTTAAAGTCGCCATCATCAGACAATATTCGTCCAACTGGCGACAAGGTTAAACAAGCTCTTTTTACCAAACTACAATTTTTTGTTAATGACAGTGTTGTGTTGGATTTGTTTGCCGGTAGTGGGGCTCTTGGCATAGAGGCTTTGTCGCGTGGCGCAAAAAAGGTATTCTTTGTTGATAAAGATGCTAGAAGTATTAAGTTATTAAAAGAAAATTTAAAGGGCTTAGACGGAGAGCATAAAGTTATTTCATGCGATTATTTAAAGGCTTTAGACCTTGTTGACCAACAATGTGATTTGATTATTTTAGATCCACCTTATGCAAGCGGAGTTTATGATGGTGCCTTGCAAAAAATCTATGATTTAAACCTATTAAATGACGAGGGCATTATTGTTTGCGAACATCCAAATTCCTTGCAAATAAACACACCTTTTGAGGTTTTTGACGCCAAAAGATATGGCACAGTTACTTTGACATATATGCAACACAAAAAAAATTAAAAGTTTTTTAAAATTGGGTATTGAAATTTTTATGTTAGTGTGCTAAAATGTCATCGTTAAGACATGAACTTTTTATTTTAAGGAGAGAACATTATGAACATACTTGAAATTTTAAAATGGATTTTGGCAATTGTTGGCATTGTTGTTGTTGCTAGTTTTGTTGTAATTGCACTAGGAAACTTGGTTATTTCTATTTTTGACAACCATGGCAAAGGCAAAGAAAAAGAGGAAACCACTCAACAAATTACATACGAACAACCAAAATTGCTTGAAAACAATCCAGAGCCTCAAGCAACTCTTCAAAAAGAAGATATCAAAGAGGTTGATTTAGAGCTTGCAAAACAAGAAGAAAAGGCTTTAAACTTTGGCACATTGGCAGAAGAAGAGGCTTTGTTTATTAAAGAAAAACAAAGACAAATTGAAGAAAGACTCAGCCAAAAAGCCAACGAAAGCAACAAGCCAGAAGAAGTAAATCTTGATGAAATTTTCTTTGAAGAAGAACAAGAAGACGAAATTTCGGAAGAAGAAGAGGACGAAAACATCGAAGATTTAATCAACAGAATTTTACAAGAAAACGATGTTGACGGCGATGATGAAGAAATAGTTGAAGAAACAACAACTGAAATAGATGAAACACCAGTTGTGGCTGAAGAAACTATTGCCGAAGTTGAAGAAGCTCCAGTTGAAACATTAGTTGAAAGCGAAGAAGCTTTAAGAATTAAACAACTAGAAGAAGAACTTGCACGTCAAAAAGAAGAGTATGAAGGAAAATTAAAACAAGCTCAAGAACAAAAACAAGCACTAGAAGTAGCCCAACAAGAAGCAGCAGAAGAAGTTGCTGAAATTGTTGCAGAAGAGGAACCAGAGGCTGTTGCAACAGTTGAAGAAACAACAGTTTCTCAAGAAGAAGTGTTTGCACAAACTGTTATAGAAGAAGTTATTGAGCAAGCAAACAGCGAAGAAATGGAAAAAGCAAACCAAAGAATCGCAGAACTAGAAAGAATGTTAGCTCAAAAAGAAGAAGAGCAAAAAGCATTAGAAGAGGCTAAGAGATTAGAATCTGAAAAACAAACTGCTGAAAAATTGTTGTTAGAGCAACAACTTGCATCTGCACAAACAGAATTAGAAGTAAAAGCAGAACAAGTAAAACAAGCAGAAGAAAAGCTTAGCGAAAAAGTTGGCCCAACACTTTCATTAGAAGAATACGAAGCAAGACTTGAAACTTTAAAAGAAAGACTAAGAGTTAACGAAAAAGAACTTAAAACAGTTAAAAAAGAATATTTACCACTTGCAAAAATTCAAAAATCTTGGGAAAAAGACAAAATTAAACTTCGTAGAAAAGAAGCACTTGTTGCAAAACAAAAAGTTATGCTTTATGGTGTAAACAACTATGTTGATATCGACGAAGAAAAAGCAAAAAAACTTTCAGAAGATTTGGATTTGTTAGAAGGCTTGAGATTATCTGTTCAACATTGCGAAGAAGTTATGAAAGCAAATGAAGACAGATACCCAATCTTAGAAAAATCTTACAATGTATTGTTTGCAAACAATGAAAACATCAAAGCAGACATTGAAGAATGTATGGCTAAAATTGAAGAACTTAAAGCAGATCAAGAATAAAATATCAAGTATAAAAACTTGCCAAAATTGGCAAGTTTTTTTTGACAAAAAATTTGTTGATTAAAATTTAAAAAAGTTTTTAATTTTGTTATCTTTATGCTAAACTTATGATAATCAAGGAGTTAACATAAAGGAAAATTATGAAAAATTTTTTAATGAAAATAATTCTTCATTTTTTGTATCGTGGCATAAAAGTTTTAAATGGTCGTGATAGTGAAATAACCAATGAGTTAAAATCACTTCCAAACGGTTATAGTGTTAAAATATCTACCGATTTGCAAAACGGCAAACAAATGGCGTTTAAAATTTTAGATGGCAAGGTGCAAAAAGTAAAAAATCAAGAAAACTACGATTTGCAGATTGTTTTTAAATCAAAACACTTGGCGTATAAGGTATTCATGGGTAAAAAAAGCCTTGCAGATGCCTATGCGGAGCATTACTTTCAAATGTTTGGCAATATATATTTGGCAATGGGAATAACAAGAATTATAGAACGTGTCGAGGGATATTTATTTCCAAAGAGTATAAATAAAAAACTTTTAAAAATTCCTTTCAAACGCCAAATTTCAATGTTTAAAACCTATTTATTGTGTTTATTTTAAAGGAGAATTATGAAATATTTTGAATTTTTTAATCCAGTAAAAATTTGTGCAGGAGAAGATGCTATTTTGCACTTAAATTATGAACTACAAAGCTTATGTGTTAAAAAGCCGTTACTATTATCGGATGAGGGTTTAAAAAAACTAGGTCTGGTTGATAAAGTTATAAAGATTTCAAAATTAGAAAATTATGTGTTATACACCAATATTCCAACAGATAGCGGAGTTGAGGTTGTTAACAACATTTTAAAATTTTTGCAAGAAAACAATTGCGATGGCATTGTGGCGCTTGGCGGTGGTAGTGTTATTGATACTGCAAAGGGCGTAAAAATGGCATATGCAAGAACAAGCGACTTAAAACAAATTATGGGACTAGAAGTTATTAGCAAAGCCAAAGAACTTCCATTTATAGTTATGCCAACCACAGCGGGCACCGGTAGCGAAGTTACTAACGTTGCTGTTATTAGAGATGAAAAAACTGATGTAAAAATGGAGTTTATAACACCATATTTAATGCCAAATGTGGCAATAATAGACCCTACTTTAACTTTAACTTTGCCTCCAAAAATTTCAGCAAGCACTGGTTTTGATGCACTTTGCCATGCTATAGAAGGCTTTTCTTGTATGCAAAAAAATCCAATTTCTGACGCATATGCACTTACTTCAATAAAACTTATTTATGACAACTTGCTTACAGTTTGCAAAGAGCCAAATAATAAAGAGGCAAGGCTAAATATGGCAATAGCTTCAACACTTGCTGGTCTTTGTTTTGGAAATAGTATGGTTGGAGGAGTGCATGCAATTGGTCATTCACTTGGTGGTGTTTGTCATATTGCGCATGGTGATGCAATGACAATTTTATTACCTCACGTAATGGAGTTCAACAAAGAAAAACTTTGTTCGATATATGCTCAATTGTTTGATATTTTTTGTCAATGTAATGAAGGTGTGAAAGACGAAAAAGAAAAATGCGAATGCGTTATTCAAGCAATAAAAGGTTTTAGGCAAGAATTAAACATTTTAACAGGTTTGCCTATTAATTTGACAGATACAAAAAGATATGATAAAACATTAATAGACGAAATTGTTCAAGGTGCGTTAAATGACGGGGCAATGATTGTAAATCCTGTTGGGATGACAATTCAAGATATTAAAAACATTTTGCAAAGGGCAGAATAAGGGGGAAGAAATTTATGATGTATGGTTTTGGAGCGTTAGCAATAATATTGGCTATTGTGTTTATTTATGTAAGATGCAAAAAGGGCGGAATCGCTGGGCTTTTAACAAAAACCACAGCAAGTTTTGCGTTTGTGTTTTTGGGCTTAATTGGTACTCTTGCCAGTGGGTTAACAGAAATTTCTTTATTTATAATTTTGGGTTTAATTTGTGGCCTTATAGGTGATATTTTACTAGATTTAAAAGTTATGGAGCAAAAAAATTACAAGCCATTTTTAAATGCTGGTATTGCTAGTTTTTTGATAGGACATATTTTTTATTTTATAGCAACAGTAATATATGCTAATGTTTTATTTGCATTCGACATCAAAACATTTTATATTATACTAATCGCCATTGCTATTGCGGTTGTTGTAACTTTGTTTATTGTACTATACGGTGCAAAATTATTAAAGCTTAATTTTGGTGAATTTAAAATTCAATCATATGCCTATACTTTTGTTTTGTCATTTATGACCGCGTTTTCAATAGGTGTTGCATTTTATAATGTTATTTTCTTTGTTTTTGCAGCTGGAATAACACTTATTTTTGCAAGTGATATTATTTTATCAAAACAATATTTTGGCGATAAGAAAGACAGCAAGTTATTTACAATTTTAAATCATGCAATTTATTATGCTGGTCAAATTTTGATTGCTTGTTCGTTATTTTTAATTTAAGCGAGTATATATGAAAAAAATAACATTATACACAGACGGTGCTTGCTCTGGTAATCCCGGCATTGGTGGGTGGGGTTGTATTCTAGATTACAAGGGCAACTTAAAAGAAATGTCTGGATCATGTGAACTCACCACCAATAATCAAATGGAACTTTTAGCAGTGATACAAGGCTTAAAAGCACTAAAAGAGCCTTGCGAGGTTGATATTTATAGTGATTCTGCCTATGTGGTTAATGCGTTCTTGCAAAATTGGGTTGACTCCTGGGTGAAAAACAACTGGCACACAGCAGGAAAAAAAGATGTTAAAAATATTGAACTATGGCAAGAGCTTTTAAAACTGCTTGAAACACATAAAGTAACATGGCATAAAGTAAAGGGCCACGCCGACAACGAAAGAAACAACCGTTGCGACTTTTTGGCAACAAACGAAATAGCAAAGTTTAAAAACAACCAATAATGGTTGTTTTTCTTTTGCTGTATTAATAAGGCAAATTGCTTGATTTAAATTGAAAAATTGTGTATAATCTCAAGTGGAGATTTTATATGAAATTGGTTTTAGATGCTTTTGGCGGAGACAACTGTCCAAATTGCGTAATAGATGGCATATATTTAGCTGAAAAAGGATTTGATGATATAGCTTTTGTTGTAACAGGCGACAAAACTGTAATTGATAATTATATAAATGAAAAAAAGTATACTTTTAAAAGTTTAGAAATTGTTGATGCTCCAGATGTTGTGACATGTCATGATGTTCCAACAATAGCAATAAGAACAAAAAAAGAAAGTTCACTTGTTAAAGCATTAGAAATACTAAAGACTGATGACGAAGTTAAAGCTTTAATTTCTACAGGCAGCACAGGTGCAATTCTTACTGGCGGATTTTTAAAGATTGGCAGGATTAAAGGTGTTTCTCGTCCTGCACTTTGCCCATGTTTACCAACAAACAACGGTGGCAATGTTATGCTTATAGATTGTGGAGCGAATGCAGATTGTAAGCCAGTTAACTTGTGCCATTTTGCAATGATGGGAAGTATTTATTATAAAGAGTTGTTTGGTGTTGAAAATCCAAGAGTTGCACTTGTATGCAATGGCACTGAGGATGAAAAGGGAAATGAACTTATAAAACAAACATTTCCATTAATGAAAAAATTACCAATTAACTTTGTTGGAAATATGGAAGCACGCGATGCACTATCAGGCGATTATGATGTTTTGGTTTGCGATGGTTTTACAGGCAATGTGCTATTAAAATCAACTGAGGGTGCAGTTTCAATGGTTATGGGTGAATTAAAGTCGGCATTATATTCAAGTTTGAAAGCAAAACTTGGCGCTTTGCTTTGCAAAAAGGCTTTAAAAGGTATTAAAAATAAATTAGATTACAATAAATATGGTGGTTCACCATTTATTGGTTGTAAAAAAATGATTATCAAGTCGCATGGCTCAAGCAAAGATATAACAATTTTGGCTGCAATAAAGCAGGCTTACAACATCGAAAAATCAAAAATCAATGAAAAAATTGCCCAGCAGATAGAACTTTTGCCAGAGTTGGAGGTTGGCGAAAATGACTAAAATTGGCGGATATGAATTTAAAACTTCATTAATTGATACGGCATTTACACACTCTTCAAAATCTGCAGAAAACTATGAAAGATTAGAATTTTTAGGCGATAGCATCTTAGACTTTTTAATTGCAGATATATTATACAAAAACAACAATCTTAAAGAAGATGAACTAACGCGTTCAAGGGCAAATATTGTCAGCGAAGAAAATTTGAGTAAAGTTTTTGACTCGCTTAATTTGCAAAAAATGGTTAAACTTGGCAAAAGTTTAAAAGTTGTTACAAAAGCAATAAAATGTGATGTTTTAGAGAGTGTTATTGCAACCATATATCTTGAAAGCGGCTTAAATGCTTGTCAAAAATTTATCACAGACAACTTTAATCTGTCGCCGGATGATTCAAAAGACTACAAAACAAAATTTCAAGAGTTTGCACAAAAAAACAAGTATCAATTTCAGTATGATTTTGTTAAATCAGAGGGCGAGGCTCACAACTTGACTTTTTATATCAACTTGATTGTAAATGGCATGGTTGTGGCAAGCGCAAGTGCAAAAAGCAAAGCAGAAGCAGAAAAACAATGTGCAAAAATTGCACTAGAAAAATATAAGGGATAAATATGAACTTCAAAAAGATAGAATTGGCAGGCTTTAAATCGTTTGCCGATAAGATAGAAATAAAATTTGATTCGGGCGTTACAGCAATTGTTGGACCAAACGGTTGCGGAAAGAGTAACGTTGCGGATGCAATTAGATGGGTGCTTGGTGAACAAAGCAGCAAAAACTTGCGTGGAACATCTATGCAAGATGTCATTTTTAATGGCACAGAAAAGCGTAAAAGCTTGTCATATTGTGAAGTAACACTCACTTTTGACAATACTGACCGCTATTTTAACTATGATTATGACGAAGTTGCAATAACAAGAAAACTTTATCGCAGTGGTGAGAGTGCTTATCTTATCAATCGTCAGGATTGCCGCTTGAAAGATATTATAAACCTTTTGTATGACTCAGGCATTGGCAAAGACGGTTATTCTATTATTGGTCAAGGCAAGGTTGAGCAAATTATCTCTTCCAAACCAGAAGATCGCCGTTCTATTTTTGAAGACGCAGCAGGTATTTCAAAGTTTAAATCACGTAAAGTTGAGGCCGAAAGACGCCTAGAGAGAACTCGTGAAAACATAGCACGCGTTAATGACATTATTGGTGAAATTGAAAGGCAAATGGGCCCTATGAAAAAGCAAGCCGAAAATGCAAAAGCATATCTTGCTTTTAAAGATCAGTTAAAAGACCTTGAAATCAACGCTTATGTTTTTCAATATGAAAATGCAAAAAATGTAAAAGATGAAATTAATTTAAAAATCAAGTCAATAACTGACGAATTAAATTTGGTTGCACAAAAACTTGAAGAAGCCAACGATAGTTACGCTCAAAATATGGACAAGCTAAGTGTAATTGACCAACAAATTGAAAGCATACATAACGAGGTTTTAAGATTAACCGTAGAAATTGAACAACAATCTGGCGAAATTAAGGTTATTCGTGAAAGAATCAACAATTTGGGCTTGCAAAAAGACAAGTTAAATTTGGATGTTCTAAATGCAACAAATGCATTAATCAAAGACAATGCCGAATTAGAATACAAAAAGGCAAAACAAAAAGAAGTTGACGAAAAAATTGCCAACCTACATTTTTCATATGACGAAATGTCAAGCGAATATCTTGGTTTGGTTGATGAATTAAGCGAAAGAGAAGAGGAAGCAAGCACAACTCAACAAAAAATGATGGACGCAATGGACAAGCTTAGCGACATAAAAATAAACTTCTCAAAATATCAAGCAGAGAAACAAATGCTTGAAGAAAATTTAAAAGACAGTGCATCACGTTACGAGCAAAGCGTTATTGCTCTAAATGAAAAACAAAAACAATTTAAAGAATCGCAAGAACTTTGCAAAAAATTGTTTGAAGAAAAAAACAGCACAGCACAAATTTATGCCGAAAGCAAGTTTAAACAAGAAAGTTTGTTAAACGAATTAAAGGACACCGAAACAGAAAGACATTCAATCAATACACGTATTCAAATTTACGAAAACAAAAAGCATTATCTAGAAGATATGCAAAATGCATTTGATGGCTATCAAGCTGCAGTAAAAAAATTATTACAAGATAGCAAAAAGAACGCAAACATTAGCAATAAAATGATGGGCGCATTGGCAACATTAATTACGGTTCCACAAAAATATGAAACGGCAATTGAAGTTGCACTTGGCAATGCTGTTCAAAACATTGTAACCTTTAACGAACAAGGTGCAAAAGATTTAATTAATTATTTAAAAACAAATCAATATGGGCGTGCAACATTCTTGCCAATTAGTACTATAAAGCCAAGAAATATATCACCTCAAGATAAAAGGATTTTATCTTCAGCTGGAGTATTTGGTGTTGCAAGCGATTTAATCAGTTACTCATCTGATATTGACAATATTATTTCCAATTTACTTGGCACAACCATCATTGTTGACAATCTTGATACCGCAATTTCTGTTTCTCACAACACAACTTTGTCTTATAAACTTGTTACATTAGACGGCGACGTTATTAATCCACAAGGCTCAATGACTGGCGGTAGCCGCAGACAAGAGGCGGCAAATTTGATTTCTCGTGAAAGAGAAATTCAAACAATGGGTACAGAAATTCAAAAACTAAAGGCAATGTTACTTCAAAAAAATGCCAGATTTGAAGAAATGCAAAAAGAACAAGAATTCTTGAAAAATAACATCAATAAATTCTTAGAAGATAAAAATAATGCAGAAATCAATTTTGTTAGAGAAAATGAAAAATATCAACAACTTAAAGACACAATTGCAGATCTTCAAGACGAAATTGACGGCATGGAAAGTGCAAATGCTCGCATAAAAGCAAGAATAGAAGTCATAACTGAAGAACTTTCAAGCATTGACGAACTTGAACTTAACGCAGAAGAAAGCAAGGCAGAAACATCAAAATTTATGACAGAAAAGCAAAATTTGTTTAACGATTTGCGTCAAAAACGCGAAAAATTAAATGAACAAATGACACTTGTTAAAATTGAAATTGTTTCAAATGAGCAACTTGCTAGCACATTAAATGACGATATTATAAGAATCAATATTGACATAGACAAGCAAAATGAAATTTTAGCAAATTTGAACAGAGAAATTGCAAGCCTTGACGAAACAATTATCGCTGGAGAAGAAATTATTCGCAGCCAGTTTGAAAAGGCGGAAAACAGCGAGAAAAAGCAACAACTTGATGCAATCAAACAAAAACAAGTTCTACTTGACAAAGACAAGCAAGAAACTCAAATTTTGATCAAGCAATTAGACGAGCAAAAACAACAACTCAATGATGATATCACAAAAATCAACGACAAAAAATATGCCGAAGAATTGCATTTAAGCAAGGTTGACACCGAACTTGAAAATATGCAAGAAAGAATCTATGAAGATTATGCTTTGACATATGACACATGTTTGCAATACAAGCGTCCTGATTTTGATATTTCTGTTGCAATGCCTGAAATATATCGCATAAAAAGGGAAATAAATAAATTAGGCGCAGTAAACGTTAACGCGATAGAAGATGTTAAGGTTTTGCTTGAAAGATATGAAGAAAAATCAGCACAAGTGGCAGATTTAAGCAAGGCAGAAAGCGAACTTACTGAAATTATAACCGACCTTAGCAGAGAAATGACACTTCGCTTTGACACAGCCTTCCAAAAGGTTAGTGAAAACTTTAAAACCACATTTAGAGAGTTGTTTGGTGGCGGAAATGCAAGGCTAGAACTCATTGATGCAGAGAGTGGCGACCCACTTGAAGCGGGAGTTGATATTGTTGCGGAGCCACCTGGCAAAAAGTTGCAAAACATCACACTACTTAGTGGTGGTGAAAAGGCACTTACTGCTATTGCAATTTTGTTTAGTATATTAAAATTAAGGCCAATGCCTTTCTGTTTGCTAGACGAAATTGAAGCGGCACTAGACGATTCAAACGTAGAGCGTTTTGCACAATACTTAAAACGTTTCTCAAAAGTAACGCAATTTATTGTTATCACACATAGAAAGCCAACCATGGAACTTGCCGATAGTCTATACGGTGTAACAATGGAAGAAAAAGGCGTGTCAAGAACAGTTAGTGTCAAACTTGCTGACGCAATTAAAAACTTGGATCAGGAGAATAAAGACTAAAATGGGATTTTTTAAAAAAATTAAAGAAGTATTAAAAAAAACACGTGAGGCAATTGCCAGAAAATTTGATGCACTATTTAGCGGCGGCGAATTAAACGATGATTTTTTTGAAGAGTTGACTGATATTTTGGTTTCAAGTGATGTTGGTTTTGAGGCAAGCGAACAAATTGTTGACCAGCTTAGAATTTACGCCCGCAAAAACAAAATACGCAAAGCAGATGATGTAAGGGCGGCATTAAAAGAAATTATTGCAAAAATGCTAGAAAGCTTAGAAACAAAAAACATTGAATATCCTGCAGTATTTACAATAATTGGCGTAAATGGCGTTGGCAAAACAACATCAATTGGCAAACTAACAAATTATTTTAAAAATAATAAAAAAGAAGTTGTATTGGTTGCTGGCGACACATTCCGTGCTGCCGCAAGCGATCAACTTACCGAATGGGCAAACAGAAATAAAGCTCGTATCATAAAACACGCAGAGGGTGCTGACGCTGCAGCAGTTGTTTATGACGGAATTTCGTCTGCTAAAGCAAAAAAGACAGATGTATTGCTTATTGACACAGCTGGTAGACTACAAACAAAAGTCAATTTAATGGAAGAACTTCGCAAAATTGACAAAGTTATTACAAGGGAATATCCAGAGGCAAACCGCTACAACCTTATTGTTTTGGATGCAACAACTGGTCAAAATGCACTTTCGCAAATTGAGCATTTTAATGAATATATGCACATTGATGGCATAATATTAACAAAACTTGACGGAACAGCCAAGGGTGGCGTAGTTATCACCATTGCCGAAAAATTAAAACTCCCAGTAATGTTTGTTGGAACTGGCGAAGGCATTGATGATATCGAAGAATTTAATGCAAAAGACTTTGCCGATAATTTATTTTAAAACAAAAGCAATCAACAATTGTTGGTTGCTTTTTTTGCAATTAATTTTTTATTGTTTAAAAAATGAATCTTTAGCAACTTCGTTTTTTATTGTTTCAATTGCTTTTGTTTCAATTCGAGAAATATATGAACGAGAAATCCCAAGCATATTAGCAACTTCCCTTTGAGTGTAAGCGGTTTTGCCACCAATGCCATATCTTAGTTTTATTATTTTACTTTCGCGTTCGCTTAGCTTTTGGTCAATAATTTTGCATATTTTTGTGTTTACAACATTTGCTTCAACCTGAGTCAAAACATCTTCTTCATCTGCAGGAATTATCTCGCACAGTTCTATATCATTTCCGTCTTTGTCTTGTCCTAAACTTTCATCAAGCGAGGCAACGGCCTTGTGTTTTTTTGATACCCTAAGCAGCATCAAAATTTCATTTTCTATACACCTTGCTGCATATGTAGAAAGCTGTGTGCCTTTGTTGTATTCATAAGAATTTATTGCCTTTATTAAGCCAATTGTGCCAACCGAAATTAAATCATCTGCCTCGCTTGTGCCTGCATATTTTTTTACAATGTGAGCAACAAGCCTTAAATTGTGATTTATTAATTTATCTTTTGCAGAATTATCACCTTTTTTAAATTTATCAAAAAATTCTCGTTCTTCAGATTCTGTCAATGGTTTTGGAAATCCTTGTGCATTATTAATAAAAGAAGAAAATAGCAAAATTTTATTCATAAAAATAATAAAATTTTCAATAATCATAAACACCTCAAAAAAATAGCATTTGTGTATATATATGAAATAACTTGACGAATTTTGACACAAAAATTGTGTATTTTAAAAAATATTTATTAAAATTATACTTTTTTTTGAATATTTATTCATTTTTTTGTTGCAATTATATTTAATTTTTTTTATAATAAAATAAATTAAAGTTTTGTTGGTGATTTTATGGAAAAAGAAGTATTTATTAGTTATGTAAAAACAATGATAATGCCACTGTTTACGGGCTCTGCAATTATTGGCGAAGAGGAGAGTTCTTCTCGTGATAACGAGGTGGCTTTAGGCACTGGCGGCACAATTTTGATCAAACCAACAAAAAACGATGAATATCGTTTAATTTTAAAACGCAACCTTGCCTTCAAAGCCAACGAAGTAGAACTTATTAGATCCATAATTTCAGAAATTCAAAATGTATATAATCTTGGCTTGCTTTTAGACAAAAATTATTTAAATAGGCTAAAAGTTACAGCAATAGAAAAAGCAATTTGTGAGTCAATCTCGGATGTTGCAAGTGATACTTTGCTTAATTTAATCACACTTTTAGATGGCTATGCAACCAAAACATATGAGGGCAGAAGAATGAACTTTGGCATAATCATCAACGAAACTCAAGAAAATACCTCACAACAAAAAAACCTTCATTATGAAGAAATGTTTAAAAAAGATTTTTTTGCCGTTTTGTCAAATGGTATAAATTCTGGAGTGGAGTTTGATAAAAATGGATACTATTTGGGACATATGTCGCTAGAGCGTATGAGGTTTAAATCTACTATTTGCTCTTATGACTATGTTAGTTTTGCTCGCTATTGCGATGCAAACAGAATAGGCTTGGTTCTAAATTCCAATGGTGAAATTTTGCTGTTTAAAGATAGAAATATGATCTTTGCAAAAAAGAACGGCGTTTGGAATAGTTATAGCCACGACGAGATTATTGCCTTGCTATCAAGCCGAGGCTCACAATCCATAAAGGAAATTCGAAAAACAATATATTTTACTGCACTTGACGTAGCATATGCTGGAACGGGCGGCTGTATTGCTTACCTCAATAGAAACTCAACCGAACAAGCTTTGGAGCATATAAACATTGATGATATATTAACAGAAAAGCATTTTGAATTAAAAAAAGAAAAAATTCTTGAAACGCCAAGAAAAAAACTAAAAAATCCAAATGATATAGATATAACAAAAATGTCATATCAAGAATATGTTGAAAATGTAGAAAACATAAAAACCAGCACACTAAAAGCAACAATTGCAGGCAGAAAATATCACGAGTTAAACAGAAAACTTCGTGAAGAACTTGCCAGCATTGACGGCGCAACAATTGTCGACTGGGATGGCACAATAATAACTTGTGGTGCAATAATCAATATAGAGGCTGGTAGCACTGGTGGTGGTAGGCTTGCTGCAGCAAAAACACTTGCTAAATATGGTGTCGCTCTAAAAATTTCACAAGACGGCAGTATGCAAGCATTTATGAATGACAAAAAATCATTGCAAGTTAAAGAAGTTTTCACAGTTGGTTAATTTTTAAAATATTGTCGTTTGACAATATTTTTTTTTATTGTTATTATATTATCTATGATAATAAAAAGCGCTGAATATTTAACAAGTGTTGTAAAAAAAGAAAACATTTTAAAAGATGGAATAGAGTTTGCTTTTGTGGGCAGAAGCAATGTTGGCAAAAGTAGTTTAATTAATAATTTAACCAACCAAAACAAACTTTGCAAAACAAGTTCGTTGCCGGGCAGAACTCGAATGATAAATTATTTTTTAATAAATAAAGAGTTTAGGTTTGTTGATTTGCCAGGCTATGGTTATGCCAAGGCAGGCAAGCAAAACAAGTTAATTTGGGCAAGTATAATGGAAGATTATCTTTTAAACACCAAATGCCTAAAAAGAGTGTTTATGTTGGTAGATTCCCGCATTGAGCCTACAGAACTAGATGTCAAAATGCTAAAGTTTTTGTTTTATTATGGCATTCCAACCACAGTTATTGCCACAAAAACCGATAAGTTGCCAAAGTCAAAGGTGAGTGCATATGTTCAAAACATTGCAAAAAAGTTAGGGCTTGGCAAAGATAACATTGTCGCTCACAGCAGCGAAAACGGCAACAACAAAAACAAAATTTTAGAAATTATAGAAAATGATTTATTGGTTGCACAAGAATAAGAAAATTTTTTATAAAATCAAACATATAAAATTAAAAAGTGTTTGCCTAAAAGTAAGGCAATAGTGTATACTTTGTATGTTTAATGCAAAATTAAGGAGATAATATGCAAAATCAAGAACAAGTAGAAGAACTTCAAATGGAATATTCAGAACAATTGGAAAAAGCCTATAACCATTTGTTGGATGAATATCAAATTATTAGAGCTGGTCGTGCCAATCCACACATTTTGGATAGGGTTATGGTTGATTATTATGGCGTTATGACACCAATCAATCAAATGGCAAACATTCAAGTGCCAGAAGCAAGAATGATAGTTGTAAGCGTGTGGGACAACTCACAACTTAAAAACATTTCAAAAGCAATTGCAATGGCAGACTTGGGCGTTAATCCAACTGATGACGGAAAAGTTATCAGAATTGTATTCCCAGCATTGACAGAAGAGCGTAGAAAAGAGCTTTGTAAACAAACCAAAAAACTTTTGGAAGAAACAAAAGTTGTTATGCGCAACGCAAGAAGAGATGTTTTGGACAAATTTAAAGCGTTTAAAAAAGACAGCAAAATTTCTGAGGACGAATATGCTGGTTTAGAAGAAGATGTTCAAAAAGAACTTGATTCTATGTGCGCAAAGGCTGACAAAGCAAGCGCCGACAAAGAAAAAGAAATAATGGAAATATAATGCAAAATTTTATTGGTGAAAAGTTAGAAAAAGTTATTGAATATTTTAATAACAACGGAATTAAATTTAATATAAAAGACAATAATTTTAGCGTTGCTGGCGATACAAAGCTTGTAACCAACATAACAACCGATCAAGAAAAAACTGTTATTACTACAGGCGATTTTATATTTGATATAAGGAACAAGAATAATGAAAATAAATAAATTGCCAACGCATGTAGCAATGATAATGGATGGAAACGGTCGTTGGGCATTAAAACGTGGAAAACCAAGACTTTTTGGTCATAAAATGGGCGTGGAGAGCTTAAAAAGAATTGTTCGCGCCTGCATAGAATTAAACATTAAATATTTATCAGTTTATGCCTTTTCAACAGAAAATTGGTCAAGGCCAAAAGAAGAGGTTGATGGCATATTTGGTTTGGTGGAAGATTTATGCAACAATAGCCTAGACAAATTTAATGAGCTTGACATCAAGGTTGTAACAATGGGAGATTTATCAAGGCTTCCAAACACTTTAAAAAACACTTTGGTTGATATTAAAGAGGCAACAAAAAACAACAAATCTTTAATCTTTAATATTGGCATAAATTATGGAGCAAGGGCTGAAATTGTTAGGGCAGTAAACAACATAATAAGCGACGGTGTGCAAGAGTGCACCGAGCAAACCTTTCACAATTATTTATATACAGCAGATTTGCCTGATCCCGACTTAATAATTAGGGCAAGTGGTGAAAAAAGGCTGTCAAACTTTATGCTTTATCAATGCGCCTATAGTGAGTTTTATTTTCCAAAAACTCATTGGCCAGACTTTAGCAAAAAAACATTACTAAAAGCAATAAAAGCCTATCAAAAAAGAAACAGACGATTTGGTGGGCTCAAACAGGAGAACAAATGAAACAAAGAGTATTAACAGGCGTTGCGTTGGCAGCATTTATGATCTTATTATTTTTCACAAAAACACTAACACCTTATGTTTTTGACGCATTTTTGGTGTTTGTTGCCGTTGTGGCAGGCATGGAAATGTCAAATTTACTTACAAAAATTGGGTATTACAACAACAAAAAAGTTATTTTTGCATACCCAATTTTGGCATATGGTTTGTTTAAATTAAGCACAAGCCAAAGTTTGCCACTATACTTGGTTTTTGTATTGCAAATTGCCTTGGTGATTTTGCTTGCAGGCGTTGTGTCGTTGTTTAGTTTGCTTTCAAAAAAAGCCTCAGACAACGAAATTAAAACAAGAAAAATCACTTGCACAATTGAGCAATTTTCACTATTTAAAGGCGTTCAAACATTGTTTGGACTTTTGTACCCAGGTTTTATTATTTTAGCATTTATCTTTATCAATAACTTGCAAAATATGACCTATTATTTTGACAAAATTTCTGCAACAGCAAGTTCATTGTCTTTCTTCTTGATGATTTTTGCATTCTTGGTGCCAATTTTTGTTGACACTTTTGCAATGCTTACTGGATCACTCTTTAAAGGCAAAAAACTTTGCCCAAAACTCAGCCCTAAAAAAACCATTTCTGGTGCTGTGGGCGGAATTGTTTGGGGAGTTTTGTGTTCAGTTGCAATCTTCTTTATTTTCAACTCAATTGACAAGTTTAGAATTATATTCGAGCAAGTAAACATCACTTGGTGGAAAATGCTTATTGTTGGTCTTGTTTCAACAATTGTTTGTCAAGCAGGTGATTTATTTGAAAGCTTCTTAAAACGCAAGGCAGATGTTAAAGACAGCGGTGATATTTTGCCAGGTCATGGCGGAGTTTTAGATAGACTTGACAGTCATTTTGCCAACATTATTGTTGTGTTGATATTTACTCTTATAATTTTACTATAAGGCGAATATATTTAATAAATAACATGGGTTTTGCGTGCTAGCTTAAATAATCGGCGAGTATGCAAAACTAATGTTTTATATGGAGATAATCTAGTATGGAAAATAATAAAAAAACAATTGATAAAAAGAAAGTTGGCATTGTTGCAATTGCCGGTTTTTCTGTTTCAATTTTTGCTTGGGTAATTGGCATATTTTTTGGACTATTTGGCTTAATACCAGCCGGAATTGCTTTCACATTGTCATTTGTTGCCAACAAGCTTACAAAAGAGCACAACAAAATCAAGGCATTTGCTGTTTCAGGCTTAATTATTAGCATAGCTGCAATCTTGTTTGACGCCTTTTATGCGTTGTTTGTTACTTATACGGTAGGCACAGTTTTCTCTACCATTCTTTACGTAATTATTGCAATAATAGTTTTATTAACCATGGTGTTAATTCACGAATTGGGACACTATATTGTTGGTAGAAAACTTGGTTTTACAATATTAGAATTTTCAATTGGTTTTGGTAAGGTTTTGTGGCAAAAAACCAACAAACGTGGCGAAAAAATTTCTATAAGATTATTCCCACTCGGCGGCTTTTGTTCTTTCCTTGGCGAAGGTGACGACGAGGAAGAGCAGTCAAAAACTGATGCCGAAAATAAAGATGTTGTTGACATAAAAGCAGAAAGCAACGAGGATAACAAATCTGATACGGTAGAAAAAAATGACGCTCAACCAACACCAGAAACAAAAAAGGTTTTAAACGAAAATGCGATTGTTGGTGGTGGTGATAGCAATTTAGAAAACATTCCTGCTGACGACCCAAGACGCTTTAACAATCAAAAACCATGGAAAAGAATTTTGGTGTTCTTTGCTGGCGTTACATTTAACTTTTTGTCTGCATTTATTTTTTCATTAATATTTTTATTAGTAGGCAATTATGATGTATTAATCATTTCACCAACTGCTGAACTTGTTGGCGAAACACCAGTATCATTTAGTTATGTTATGCAAGAGGATGAGCTTTTGTATGGAACAACATATGGTTATTCATTAAAAGAAAACACAATGGTTTATGCAATTGATGGTACAGAAATAAATTATGCTAGGGGAAGGGATTTTACTTCTTTAATTGGTGAAAAAGAGTCAATAAAACTCACAATTGCCATTGATTCAAACAAAGTTGAAGTAGAGTTTGGCAGAAATTTCACCGATAAAGATGGAAACGCAAAATTTGGAATTTCTGAGGCGGACTATATTCAAGTAAATTACTCTTTTGGTGATGCATTAAGAGATTTTATTCCTTTTACATTTGAGTTGGCTGGCTTAATTTTAAAAGCCTTCTGGAGCATAATTACTGGAGCAGTAGCCTTCAACCAATTAGGTGGTCCTATTTCAACAATTACACAAATGACAGAAGTTGCATCTTATGGTGTTGCAAGTTTCTTGTATTTATTGCCATTACTTGCTGCAAACTTGGCAATATTCAACATTTTGCCAATACCAGGCTTGGATGGAGCACATGTCATATTTACAACCATAGAAGCAATTCGCAAAAAGCCAATCAAGCGAAAGGTAGAAAACATGATTCACGCAATTGGAATAATGATATTATTTGCGTTCGTAATACTGGTTGACGTAATACATTTATTTGGCTAACAAAAGGAAAACCAATGGATTTTACTAAAGAATTATCAAAAAAATTAAATGGAAAGTATGATTTTTTAAAAGTTTTAAAAGTGGTATATGATACCACTTTTTCAGTATGTTTAATAAACTTTATTTATCCCGAAAATTTGCCAATTTTAACCGACGAGCAAAAGACTGAAATCAAAACAGCAGTTGCCGAAATTTTAAACATAAATGGCAGAATAGTTTGCAAATTCAACAAGAGTTTTTTGGATGAAAATATTGTTAAGTCAAAAATAAAAGAGTTTTTAGGCGAGGAATTTGACTCGCTTTCTACTTTAATATCAAACAACGATATTTCATACAGCAGAAATAATTTTGTAATTGAGCTTATTTTTAATGTAAATCAAACAATTTTGCAATATATAAAAAACAATGATTTCTGTCATCACCTTAAAACATATTTGTGCCACAACTTTTGTGCCGAGTTTATTGTTGATGCAAAGTTAGACAACTCTAATCAATTTGATGAGCAAATGCTTGAGCAACGTGCAATTGATATTCAATCAACCTTAGAGGTTAATGCAAAAACTCCGCGTTATAACGTGCAAAATGTTAACAAACTTTTTGGTAGCGAAATTCTTCCAATGCCAGAGTATATCAATGGGCAAGTAGGTGAAAAATTTTCTTTGATATTAGCTGGCAATGTTTCAAATTTGGAACAAAGAGAATATTTGCCTCGCAAACACAAAGAAAAAGGCATTGATGAAAAACTAAAAATGTACAAATTTAAACTCAGTGACAGCACTGGTGCTGTAGATTGTGTTCATTTTTGCACAAAGGCATCTCAAAAACACTTTGGCTTGGTTGAAGATGGCACACATATTTTGTGTTTAGGCAATTATGTCAAGCGCGATAATGGAACAATGCAATATATGATAAAAAGCATTTCTCTTTGCACAAAAGTACAAAGTGAAGAAGTTGAAACCCCGCAACCAGAAATTCAAGATAGAACTACATATCAATATGTAAAGCCGTTGCCTTACAAAAAACAATATCAAGACAATATGTTTAATGATGATAATGTTGCTTATCCAAGCTGGATTACAGAAAAATCGTGGGTTGTGTTTGATGTTGAAACTACTGGTCTAATTCCAGACAAAAACGACATCACTGAAATAGGTGCAGTAAAAATTGAAAACGGTAAAATCACACAAGTATTCCAAACACTATGCAAGCCTCACATTGAAATTTCTGAAGAAATTACAAAACTCACTGGCATAACCAATCAAATGGTAGAAAATGAAAGGTATTGCGAAGATATAATAGAGGATTTTTTGTTGTTTGCTGGCGATAGCGTTATGGTGGGGTATAATGTAAAGTTTGACTATCAATTTATACAGTTTACTGCACAACGCATAGGCAAGTCGTTCAAAAATGAGTTTAGAGATTGTATGGGCGATGCAAAAGATAAATTATTCTTGCCTAATTATAAACTTGGCACTGTTGTTGCTAGCCTAGGAATAGACCTTTCTAACGCTCACAGAGCGCTTTATGATGCCACAGCAACGGCGGAAGCGTTCTTGAAATTAAGTTTAATGGATAATTTAGGCAAATAATCACAAAAAACTTTTAAAAAACTATTGATTTATTGGGATTATAGTGTTATAATAAAGATACATACTAGGTTAGGCGTGGGCAAAAATTTGCCCGCGCTTAATTTAAGAATGAAACATATTAGGAGGAATTATGGCAAGCAAAGTTGTAGATAGATGCAACCAGCATATTGTTCCAATCATCGAAAATTTGGGTTATGATGTTTTGGAAGTGGAATATGCAAAAAAAGTAGATGGCATGAATTTAACTTTTTATATTGACAAACAACCAGAAGGCATTTCACTAGACGATTGCGAAAGGGTTAATAACGCAATAACTGATGTGCTAGATGAAATAAATGTTACTGATGATGCTCAATATATTTTAAATGTTAGTTCGGCTGGTCTTGATAGGCCAATCAAAAATCAAAAAGATTTTTTAAGAAACAAAAACAAACAAGTTGAAGTAAAGTTGTATACAGCAATAAACAAACAAAAAGTTTTTGTTGGAGAACTTATTGCTTTTGATGACAACGGTTATACAATCAAAACATCAACCGGTGAAGAATTGTTTTTTGAAAAAGAAAAAGTGGCCATTTGTTTGCCAGTTATAGAGTTTTAAGGAGATAAATATATGATAAATAAAGACTTTTTTCAAGCACTAGAAGATTTAGAACGTGAAAAAAACATAAACGCAGAACAATTTATTTTGTCTTTGGAAGCTGCGTTGACATCTGCCTACAAAAAAATGTTTGGTGAGGCAAAAAATGCATTGGTGAAACTTAATCCAGAAAAGGCAACAATCAAAATTTACAGCTTTAAAACAGTTGTAGAAGAAGTTGCTGATTCAGATAAAGAAATCTCACTTGCAGACGCTAAATTAATCAAAAAATCTTATGCAATTGGTGATCAAGTTGCAGAAGAAGTTAGCACAAAAGAGTTTGGCCGTATTGCAGCACAAACTGCAAAACAAGTTGTAATGCAAAAACTTAAAGAGCTTGAAAGAGAACAAGCTTTAAGCGAAATTGCCGAAAAAGAAGATGAACTTATCACAACAATAGTTAAACGTGTTGAAAATGGCACAGTTTATGTTCAACTAGCTGGCTCAAACATGGAAGGCGTTATGCTAGAAAACGACCAAATCCCAGGTGAAAAATATGTGCTTGGTCAAAGAATCAAAGTTTATGTTAAAAAAATAAAAGATTCTTACAAAGGCCCACAAGTTCAAGTTTCAAGATCAAACAACGGTTTTGTTAAAAAATTGTTTGAAATTGAAGTTCCAGAAATTGCAAGCGGTGATGTTGTAATCAAAAATATTGCTCGTGATGCCGGAAATCGTAGCAAAGTTGCAATTTATAGCACAAAAGCACATATTGACGCACTTGGCGCTTGCGTAGGAAATCGCGGTGTTAGAATCAACACAATAATGGGCGAATTAAACGGCGAAAAAATCGATCTTGTAATGTTTGTGGAAGATCCACTTGAATACATCGCAAATGCCCTAGCTCCAGCCGAAGTATTGTCGGTTGAAATCAACGAAAGCTTAAAAGCTTCACAAGTTATTGTTCCAGATGAAAAACTTTCTTTAGCAATTGGCAAATCAGGTCAAAACGTTCGTTTGGCTGCAAGACTAACTGGCTGGAAGATAGATGTTAAGTCAAAAAGCAAGGCAGAAGGTCAAAATATTGAACTTCCAGAATATGAAATTACTGAACTTGATGACGAAGACAACTTTGCTGACCTTGAAGATATAACCTAAGGAGAACGCATTGAAACCGGTTTTTAGAATGTGTTTCATATGTAGAAACAAATTTAACAAAAATGAAATGCTAAGGCTTGTAAAAAATTCACAAGGTGACATAGCCTTAGACAAAACAGGAAAAATGGATGGCCGAGGTGCATATATTTGCAAATGTGGCGAATGCTTAAATAAAATTAAAAATCGCAAAATTCTAAACAAGGCCTTTAAATGTGAATTTCCTGAAGAGATATATAAAAAATTATGTGAGGATTTAATTGTTTAGTACACAAATTTTAAACAAAGCAAAAAATTATTTTGGTCTTGCCGACAGAGCCGGCTATGTAATTTATGGCACAGACAATTTAAAAGGTTATACCCATAAGTTATATTTGGTGGTTTATAGGGCAGACTTTGGAAAGACAATACAAAAAACAATCAATCAATTAACTCAGCAGGCAGAAATTATAATGTTGCCAATTGAAGATTTTAATTTTTTGGTTGGAAATGACAAATGCAAGTTGTTTGCAATAAAAAACAAGGGTTTAAGCGAACAAATAGTTAAATTATTAAGGAGTGGACAAATTGACTAAAACTGAAAAAACAAATGGTTTAAACAACTTAAAAACAATTCATAAAATACAAGTTAGTGGTGAATTGCAAGAATTATTAAGGGATATTAGGTCGTCTAAAAGTCAACTAGAAATGTTGGTTAAAAATGCGTCCAAAATTAAACACGCAAAAAATCAAAAAGCCGAACAAGAAAAAGCCGAAAAAACCAAAGAGGCTCAAAAGGTTGAAATTGCAGAAGAAATCAAGCCAGTTGAGTTGGTTGAAGAAACAGAAATTCAATCCAATAACAATCGTTTTGACAAAAATGCAAGACAACAAAACGGCAACCAACAAACTTTTACAAAAAGGTTTGATAACAATCAACAAAGACAATTTGGCAACAATGGCAGACAATTTAACGGCCAAAGACAATATAACAACAATTTCCAAACCAACAACCAACAACCATTTAATAGACAAAGACCATTTTACAATCAAAACAGATTTGGTCAAAACGGCAATGGTCAACAACAAAGGCCATTTTCTCCAAGGAATAATGCTTCAAATGCTTTTGCTCCAAGCAGAGGCAATGCTTTCAAGAGCTTTACTCCGCTTGAAAGCAGCAAGGTATTTGCTGTTCCTGAAAAGACTTTTGCTGGCAAAAAAGCACCAGTAAAATCTCAATATGACGAAAAGAAACAAATGAGCAAAAAAACTCTTATGAAAAGAGGCTTTATTGTTGAGGATTCTTACAACGAAGATATCGACGGCGTAAGAATGGGCAGCAGAAAACTTGTAAAAGGCAAGAAAAAAGATGTTCAAACTTTTGTTGCCCCAGCAGTTGAAAACGCTGTTATCACAACCGAAAACGTAACAGTTAAAACATTATCAGAAAAAACAGGAAAACCAGTTACTGAAATCATTAAAAAATTAATGTTGCTTGGAATTATGGCAACTATCAATAGCTCAATAGACTTTACAACAGCCGAACTTGTTGCCGAAGAATTGGGTGTAAAACTAGAGCAAAAACTCGAAAAAACATATGAAGAAAAACTTGAAGAACAAGTTAAAGAACTTGGCGAAAATGCAGAAATTAGACCTCCAGTTGTTACTGTAATGGGCCACGTAGACCATGGTAAAACATCGCTACTAGATGCCATTAGAAAAACCAATGTTGTTAGTGGCGAAGCTGGCGGCATCACTCAAAAAATTGGTGCATATCAAGTTTCATGGAATGGTCAAAAAATCACATTTATTGACACTCCGGGCCACGCTGCATTTACTGCAATGCGTGCAAGGGGTGCAAAGGCAACCGATATTGCAATTTTGGTTGTTGCAGCTGATGACGGCATTATGCCTCAAACAATCGAAGCAATAAATCACATTAAGGCTGCAAATTGCCCAATGGTTGTTGCAATCAACAAAATGGATAAACCAGAGGCTAATCCTGATAGAATCAAACAACAATTGGCAGAAAACGGTGTGCTTCCTGAAGAATGGGGTGGCGACACAATAATTGTTCCTATTTCTGCAAAACAAGGCATAGGAATTGACAATTTGCTTGAATCAGTGCTTTTGGTTGCCGAAATGCAAGAGCTTAAAGCTGACCCAACACAAACAGCAGTTGGCGTTGTTATTGAGGCAGAACTAGACAAAAACAGAGGTCCAATTGCGTCTGTGCTTGTACAAAACGGCACTTTAAGAGTTGGCGACAGTATAATGAGTGGTATCACATTTGGTAAGGTTAGAGCAATGTTTGATGAACATGGCAAACAATTAAAATCAGCCCCACCAAGCACTCCAGTTTCAATTTTGGGTCTTGAAGAAGTTCCAAATGCTGGTGATCAAGTTTACGCCGTTTCAGAAAAAATGAGTAAGCAAGTTATTCAAGAAAGAATTGCAAAAATCAAAGAAGAGCGTGCAAACGCAACCAGCGGTGTATCTCTTGATGACTTTATGGATAGAGTTAACGAGGGTAAACTTAAAACTTTAAATATAATTATAAAAGCAGACGTTCAAGGCTCTGTAGAAGCACTAAAACAAACATTAACAGTGCTTAAAAACGAAGAGGCAAGAGTTGTTTGCATACACAGCGGAGCAGGCCCTGTAACTGAATCAGACGTTGTTTTGGCTGGCGCAAGCAGTGCAGTAATTATCAACTTTAACCTAAAATTAAACGGCAAAATTGAACAATTTGCTGAAAATCAAAAAGTTCAAATCAAATCATACAAAGTTATTTACGATTGCGTAGACGAAATCACCAAAGCTCTAAACGGTATGCTTTCTGTTAAATATGAAGATGTTGTAATTGGACATAGCGAAGTAAGAATGATGTTCAAGCTGTCATCAGTTGGTGTTGTTTGTGGTTCTTATATTAAAGACGGTAAAATCACAAGAAATTCATATGTTAATGTATTCCGTGGTGATGAAAAAATTCTTTCAACCAAGGTAGAAGCTTTAAAAATTCAAAAAGACGACAAAGCCGAAGTTAACTATGGTTACGAATGTGGTATCAAACTTAAAGATAGCGATGGCATTCAAGTTGGCGATATTTTTGAGATTTATGAAAAGGTTGAAATTAAAAGGGGTTAATTTATGAGTAGTGTAAGACAAGAAAGGGCAAATTCAGAAATTATTGATGCTTTATCTTATATAATAAGAGAAAAAGTTAACGACCCTAGAATCAAAGGTGAAATTATCACCTTAACATATGTAAAAACATCCCCTGATTTTAGATATTGCAAAGTTGGCGTTTCTGTGCTTGGAAATAGATCAAGTTTTGTTGTTTCAGTTTTAAAAAAATGTGAGGGTTTTATCAAGCGTGAGCTTATAAATATGATAAAATTACCATATGCACCAAAATTGGACTTTACGGTTGATTTGGGCGAACAAAACAGCGAAAGAATCAACGAAATATTAAAAAATCTTGATATTCCGGCAGAAGAAACATCAAGCGAAGATGAAGATATTTAACAAAAAGGTTTGAATAATGAAAGATATTATTAAACAAATTAAAAAAAGCAAAAGAGTAGGCATAATAGCACATACATCGCCAGATCCTGACTGTATGAGCAGTATGTCTGCTCTTTCTTATATGCTAGAAAAAATGGGCAAAACAACCCATATGTTTGTTGACACAACAAAACTAAACGTTAAAACAAAAGATTTTTATGCGTTCCCATACGAGATTAATCAAGATATAGATGTTAATGACTATGATACTATAATCACTGTAGACACTCCAGCATCACATCAGCTTGGCAAATATTATTACGCTGTAAGAGATTTTGAAAACACAATTGCAATAGATCACCATGATATAAGAGATTATAATGCTAAATTTGAGTATAACAACCCAGAATCGGCAAGTTGTAGTGAAATTATTTTCAACCTAGCAAAATTACTTAAGTTTAAATTAGACAGCAGGTTTTGTAGTTTAATATATTCAGGAATTATTGGTGATACAAATTGCTTTGAAAATGATAATACATCATCAAATTGCCTTAAAGTAGCTGCCGATTGCCTTGAAAATGGGGCAAATAAAACAAACATTTTGTTTTTGTTTAAAAAAATGCAAACACAAAACGAAATTGCTCTCAAAAAAATTGGCTATAATAAAATGTTTATGGAAAATCAAATAGCCTATGCAATATTTACTGCTAAGGATTTTAAAGAGTCTGGCGCAGATGAGTGTCCAGCATTTGTAAATGAACTATTAAATATTGATAATAACATATTTGCATTTGTTATTAAGCAAAAAGAAAAAAATACATATTCAGTTAGCCTAAGATGCAAAGAGGGCTATAATGTGGCAAGCATAGCTCAAAAATTTGGTGGTGGCGGGCATATTCAAGCTGCTGGAATGAGTTTTGTCGGTGCTCCAGTAAAACACTCAAAACTATTGTATGAAGAGTGTCTAAAACAAATAAAGGAAAAACAAAATGTTTGAAAAAAATGCAATAATAAACCTTAATAAACCAACAGGAATGTCATCATTTTATGCAGTTAAGAAAGTAGCAAGACTGCTTGGCGTAAAAAAAGCTGGCCATATGGGCACGCTAGACCCATACGGAACGGGTGTTTTGCTTGTTGGTGTAAACAAGGGAACAAAGTTGTTTGATGAATACTTAAAAAAAATCAAAACATATGTGGCAGTATTTCATTTTGGATATGAAACAGATACACTAGACAGCGAAGGTCAAATTATAAGTCAAAATGAAGTAAGTGTTTCGCTAGAACAAGTGCAGAGCATACTGGGCAAATTTGTTGGCAAACAAAATCAAATGCCACCGCAATTTTCTGCCAAAAAAGTAAACGGGCAAAAAGCGTGCGATTTGGCAAGGGCGGGTAAAGAGGTAGAACTCAAGCCAAAAGAGATAGAAATTTTTGATTTAAAAGTTTTACGAGATTTTGGAAATAACAATTTTCAGTTTGAAATAACATGCTCAAGTGGAACTTATATTAGAAGTCTATGTAGAGACTTGGCAAAAGAATTGTCAACATATGGTACTATGCTTAGTATTATACGCACAAAATGTGGTGTATTCTCAATTGAAAATTCTTGCACACTGCAAGATGTCGAAAATGGCAATGTTTCATATTTGGAAGTTTAAAGGGGATTAAAAAATGGAAAATAAAATAAGGTTTGGCCCATCTGGCAATAGTCAAATTTTTTATGATAGCGGTTATAAGCACAGCGTAGATGCCCCAAAGTGGTGCAAGGAGAATGGGCTTTCTGCTTACGAATATTCTTTTGGTCGCGGTTTTACAATGTCATTTGAAACAGCACAAAAATTGGGTGAAGAGGCACAAAGAAACAATATTCTTTTAAGCATTCATGCTCCTTATTACATCAACTTTGCCAACGAAAGTGATGAAATGGCAAAAAAGAGTTTCGAATATGTCAGAAAAGGTATGGAATATATCAAAGTTGCTAACGCCAGAGATTATGTTGTTCATCTTGCATCTTGTGGCAAACTACCAAGACAGCAAGCCCTTTATTTAACGGATAAAAGACTTGATGAGTGCTTGCAAATTATTTATGACCAAAAACTAAATGAAGTTGGTTATATCTGCCCAGAAACAATGGGTAAATTTATGCAAATAGGTATATATAAAGAAATTATTGATTTTTGTGCTAAAGATAAAATTTTAATTCCTACATTTGATTTTGGGCACATAAATTGCATAATGCAAGGTGCTTTAAAAACAAGTGATGACTATAAGAGAATAATTGACTATTCATTTGAAAAACTTGGAGAGTTTAAATCAAAAAACTGCCATATTCATTTTAGCAAAATAGAATTCACAGAAAAAGGCGAGGTTAAGCACCTAAACCTTGATGATAATGTTTATGGCCCAGAATTTGAGCCACTTGCAAAAGTTTTAAAAGATTATAAAATGACACCAACAATAATATGTGAATCAAAAGAAAGAATGATGGAAGATGCTATTTTATTAAAAGATATATATAACAAGGCATAAGGTGGTTTTATGATTAATGTAGAAAAAATTGTTTGCGGTCTTTTAAAGGAAAATTGCTACATTTTATATGATAGCAATAAAAATGCCCTTATAATTGACCCAGGTGGCCATTTTGACACAATTCATAATTTTATATTGCAAAACTGGCTAAATGTTTGCGGAATATTGTTGACGCATGGGCATTTTGACCATATTGGTGCAGTAAAACCACTGCAAGATTTGGGTTATAAGGTTTATATTCATCAGCTGGACAGTGATAAGTGCTCAAATTTGGAACTAAGTTTGGCAAAACAATTTAGTCGTATAGAAACATTTGTGCCAGACTATACATTTGAGTGCGATAAACAAGTTTTAAACATTGGTGGCTTTGAAGTAACCGTATTGCACACACCAGGCCATAGCAAGGGTAGTTGTTGCTTTTGCATTGATAAATATTTGTTTTCTGGTGACACGTTATTTCACAACGGTTATGGCAGAACTGATTTTTATGATGGCAACAGTGGGCAACTGTTTGAAAGCTTGAATCTTTTAAAAAATTATGCTCATTTGCAACTTATGCCAGGACATTAATATTTAAGTTTAAAAATTTGTAGACAAAAAAATTTTAATATGTTATTCTTTTAGAGATTTTAATTTAATTAAGGAGAAAATTATTTATGATAACAGCAGGCGATTTTAGAAAAGGCGTAACTTTTGAAATGGAGGGCAACGTTTGGGTAGTTGTTGAATTTTTACACGTTAAACCAGGCAAAGGCTCACCATTTGTTAGAACAAAATTAAAAAACGTTGTAACTGGTCAAGTTTTGGAAAGAACTTTCAACCCAACTGACAAATTCCAAGTTGCAGTAATTGAAAGAAAAGAAATGCAATACCTTTACAACGAGGGTGATTTGTACTACTTTATGGATATGGAAACATATGATCAAATTCCATTAAACAAATCACAAGTAGAAGAAGCTATGTGCTTTATGAAAGAAAATATGAATGCAACAATTCAGTTCTATAAAGGTGCGGCATTTAGCGTTGTTCCACCAACATTTGTAGAACTTGAAGTTACAGAAACAGAACCAGGAATTCAAGGTGACACTTCAAAAGCAGGTTACAAACCAGCAAAACTTGAAACTGGCTACGAAATTACTGTTCCTCTTTTTGTAAATCAAGGCGAAATCATCAGAGTTGACACTCGTGATGGCTCATATATGGAAAGAATTAAATAATAAAAGGAATAAATACTATGAAATTTTGTAATAAATGTGGAAATCAGTTGCATGATGAAGCAATAATATGCCCAGCGTGTGGCAATGCTATTAATCAAGACACAACAATCAACACCTCAATTGAAAAACCAAGAAAATTTAGTGTTTGCGCAATATTAGGTTTTGTTTTTGCATTGCTTGCCGGTGTATTATGTCTTACAAATTCCATTTTTGAATATTCTTTATATATTGGTTTTGTATTTTCAATTATAGGTTTAGTTTTTTCAAGCATTGGAATTGGCAAAACCGGCAAAAAAAGAGGCAAAGGTCTTGCATTTGCAATTGTTGGATTGGTAATTAGCATTATAACATTCTGCATAACTGCGTATTTTGTATGGTTTATAATGATGCTTTCATCTATATTTGATTAATTTTATCAAAAAAATATCATTTATCGACAAAATTATAATAAAAGTGCGAAAATTGTTTGACTTATATAATTTTAAAGAGCATAATGTAATTATGACATTAAAAAAAGGAGGGGGAAATATGAAGTTTTGTCAACATTGTGGTAAAGAAGTTGATGATGATGCAGTAGTATGTGTAAACTGTGGTTGTCCTGTAGAAGGTGCAAAAACCACAGCAGCTCCAGCTTCAAATAAAAAAAGTGGATGCGCAGTTGCAGGTTTTGTGCTTAGCTTGTTAGGTCTAATTTTTGTAGCTATTCAATCATTCGCACCATCGGTTGTATTAGGAATGCCATTCATCCTATCTTATCTAGTTTACATTTTGGCTGGAGCAGGCTTGGTACTTTCAATTGTTGGTACTTGTGTAGCTGCGAAGAAAAAGCTAGCTGGTAAAGGCTTGGGTATTGCGGGTATCATTCTTGCCGCTATTGCATTTATGATGTACACAGTTTTACCTTTGGTTTTATTAGAAGGAATTTTATAAGATTAAAAATTGAACTCTTTTGAGTTCTTTTTTTTACAAAGACAAATCAATATGATTTGTCTTTTTTTATGTCATTTTGTAAAAAGTGAATTTTAAAATTTATATGCAAATATCTTACGATAAAAGGAGGGAATATGCTTCAAAAAATTTTACAAAAAGAAATATATAATTCACTCCTATTAAAACATAATGAAAGAGAAATTAATGAAATTAGGCTAAGAGCCAGCAAGCCGATTGTTGTTATTTGCAATTCAAAGCCATATTTTTTAGGTGAGTATGGTGTTTGTAGCAATGCAAATCAGGCTATATATGCCACAAAGGATTTAATAAGCAATATTGTTTTTAAAGCAAGCGACTACTCAATATATTCTGTAAACGAACAAATCAAGCAAGGTTTTTTAACGCTTGAGGGTGGAATAAGGATTGGTATTTGCGGAAATGCCGTTGTGGAAGATGCTATAAAAACAATCAATGAGTTCAACTCGGTTTGCATTAGAATACCTCATCTAATTAAAAACGCAGCTCTGCCAATTTTTAATCAAATTTTAAACGGCGGAAACATTAATAATACATTAATAATTTCGCCACCCGGTGCTGGTAAAACAACAATGCTAAGAGATATTGTGTATCAGTTTTCAAATCATAATTATCCATACAACTTTTTCATAGCTGATGAGCGTGGTGAAATTACTGGCGGAAACAATGCCATAAATTTGGGTAATTTTTGCGATAGCATATGCTTTTTAAATAAAAAAGATTCAATCTTATTTGGTTTGCGAAGTATGTCGCCAGACGTTATTGTAACTGATGAACTCGGGGCAAAAGATGATTTTGACGCACTGGAATATGCCTTAAATTGTGGAGTTAAAGTTGTTGCGACAATGCATGCAAGTAGCATAGAAGATTTAAAAACAAAACCATATTTTCAAAAATTTTTAGAAAATAAATATTTTAAAAGATACATTGTATTGTCCAAAGAAAATGGCGCGGGAACAATTGATGGAGTATATAGAGAGAACCTAACAAGAATTTACGGCGGTGCTATATGAAAATAATAATGGTTATTCTTCTTGTTGCTTTGTGCGGTGCAATAGGGTATGGCCTATCAAAAAATTATTCAGATAGAAAAAAATTCTTTTATTGTTTAGAATCATTTTTTGTTGTATTTAAGGTTGACATAAGTTTTAACAAAAGCAAGCTCTTAACTGCTTTAAATGCAGAATTAAAAACTGTTAAAAACAAAAATTTAACTATGCTTCTTACAAATTTTACAAGTCTTTTAACCCAAAATGGGCAACTGAATAAAAACGAAGTTTTTAAAGGGATTAATATTTTATACGAGCAAGAAAAAGACGTTATTTTTGCCTTTTTGCAAGGGTTGGGGAAAAGCGATGTCTTTAACCAAGTTCAAACAATTGATAATTTTTTATTTAAGGTGCGAGAGTTTTATGATGTAAGCAATAAAGACTGCAAAAAATACTGTCCGTTGTATGTAAAACTTAGCATAATTTTTGGTTTACTTATTGCAATTATTTTTATTTAAGGGGATGTTTTATGGGGGTTGAACTTATTTTAAAAATTGCGGGGGTTGGTATTTTGACTGCAGTCGTGCACCAAATTTTAAAAAATTCCGGCAAAGATGATTTCGCCACATTTGCAACGCTTGCTGGCATTATTGTTGTTTTAATGATGGTTCTGGATGTTGTTTTTCAATTGTTTGAAACAATAAAAACTATGTTTGGTTTGTGAGGTAATTTTTGAGTGAAATTTTTAAAATTGTGGGAGTGTGTTTATTAACACTCATTTGCTATTTAATTATCAAACCACTAAAGCCGGATATTGCCATTTTTGTTAGTTTAATTGGCGCTGTAATTATGCTTTTTATGTGCGTGGATGGGCTAATGAATGTTATTTCAACAATGACTTCATTTGCAGAAAAAACGGGTATTAATACCGGTCTTTTTGGTTTGATACTAAAAATCGTTGGCATTGGTTATCTAACAGAATTTTCAAGTTCAATTTGTTGCAATGCTGGCAATTCTACATTGTCAGACATAATTGGTTTTGCCGGAAAAATTACTATTTTGATTGTGAGTTTGCCTATTATCACAAGTTTGATAGATATTATTGTTGAGATATTGCCGTGAGAAAAAATATTTGTTTTTTGTTAATATTTATAATTGTTTTCACTTTACCAATTTTTTCAAATAGGCAATATTGTTATGCGGAAGAAAATAATGTCGAAGTAGAACAAGAATTACAAGAAAATATAGACCAGCAACTTAATAGCCTTGATATGAGTCAACTAGATCAAATGTTGCAAGAATTGGTAAATGATGACTCTATTTTTGCTGGTGATAGCTTTAAGGCAAAGGTTTCGCAGATTATTAATGGCGAAATAGCTTTAGATTCAAAAACATTTATTGATTATCTTTTAAATATATTTTTAGATGATGTTCTAAACTTTTTGCCATATATGTGCTTAATAATTGCAATTGCAGTGTTGTATAGCATGGTTAGTAGTGCAAAGGGTAGCAAGAACAAAAGCATTGGTGATGTTGTCCATTTTGTTTGTTATGGTGCTATTGTTGTAATTGTTGTATTTTTTGTATCTCATATACTAGCACTGGTTGGTGGCGCATTAAGCAGTGTTAAAAAGCAAATGGATGCAGTATTTCCAATTTTGTTAACAGTTTTAACGTCGCTTGGTACAAGTGTTTCGGTTGGTGTGTATCAACCTGCAATGGCAATGCTATCAGGTACTGTTGTTTCAATTTTTACCAATGTGCTTCTTCCAATTTTTAGTTTTATGTTGGTATTTACAATAATTTCCAACTTAACAACAAATATAAAATTCAACAAGTTTGCCGACTTTTTTAGATCGGCTTTTAAGTGGTTGATGGGCATTGTTTTGACACTATTTTCTGCATTTGTATCAATTCAAGGGCTAATGGCTGGAAGCGTTGATACAATTTCGATTAAGGCCACTAAATATACAATAAAAAGTGCAGTTCCATATGTTGGTGGGTTCTTATCTGATGGTGTTGGTCTGATTTCATTATCAGGAGTTTTAATCAAAAATGCAGTTGGTGTGGGTGGCCTTATGCTTTTGTTCTGCACAGTGCTTTCGCCAGTTATAAAAATTATAGTGTTTGGCTTTTTGTTAAAGCTAGCAGCAGCAATCTTGGAGCCTATTGCTGATTCTAGAGTAAGCAATTTTGTTGCAAGCATTGCAAAGTCAATTCAACTTTTAACAGCCTTGATTTTGGGAGTAGCATTTATGTACTTTTTGATGATTGGCCTTATAATGTGCAGTACAAATTTAATTTAACAAAGGAGTTATAATGTCTGCTTGGGTGCTTAGCATTGCCGGAGTTTGTTTGCTTTCGGTTGTTGTAGATTTATTTTTGCCGGAAGGCAAGACAAATTCAAGCATTAAAAATGTGTTTTCATATGTGATTGTTTTGGTTGTGTTGATGCCGGTTGGGTCATTGCTTAAAAACGGTTTTAGTTTTGATGACGTTTTTTCTATGGTAGAATTTGAAACGCAAGATGAATACATTTACAACACCAATCAAGCAAAGTTGGACAAATGGACGCTAGATATTAACAATGAGTTAACCGAGCATGAAATATATGGTGTAACGGTAACAATTTCTGCAAATATTTTTGAAACAGATATGCAAATAAACGCTGTTTATGTCGACTTATATAATGCAGTCATAAACGCTGAAAAGCCAAATATAAATATACAAACGGAGGTGGTGGAGATAGTTGTTGACATATTAAATATTGATAAGGAGAAGATAGTTTTTTATGAGTGAAAAAGAACCTAAAAAGTCAATATGGGACAAAATCCCATTTTTACAAAAACTGAAAAATATAAAGCACATTGGACTATTGGTGATTGGAATTTTTGTTATTGTCTTGATTTTGATATATATTTCATCAAGTTCCTCAAAAAAAAGCACAGAGTTGCCAAATAGCAGCGAGTTTAACTCACAGCAATATGCTCAATATCTAGAAAACAAGCTGATTGAAGTATTAGACGATATAAATGGTGTTGGCAAGGTCAGTGCGATGATAACGCTTGACGGTGGAATGAATTATGAATATGCGACTGAGAGTGAAGAGGTTACAACCACTTCGCAATCTGGCAATAGCACAAACACAAAAACAACAATTGATGAAAAGGTTGTTATGGTATCAATAAATGGCAAACAAACACCGCTTGTTATCAAATCGACATATCCAAAAATTGTTGGAGTTGTTGTTGTAGCTCAAGGTGCAAACAATGCGCAAATCAAATTAAACATTGCAAGGGCAATTGAAACTCTACTAGATGTCAGTGATAGTAATGTCGAAATTTTGGTTGGAGCACAAAATTAATAAAAAGTTATCATACAGTCAAGTTTATAAGAATATATTAAATTAGCATTAAAAGGAGTTTAAAAAATGAAAAAGAAGACAAAAGTATTTATTTTAATAGGTATGGTTCTATTGTTGGGAGTAACTGGTTATTTAAATATTGCCCTTAACAACAAAACAACGCAAACTCAAACCAATACAATCACAACGGCAAATTATTTCACCACCTATAGGGCAGACCGTCAGTCTACAAGAGATCAAGAATTGTTGTATTATGATGCAATTATTGCAAGTGAATCATCAAGTGCCGATGCTAAAAAACAAGCAGAAACAAAAAAACTTGCTTTAGTAGAGCAAATGAGCAGCGAGCTTGTTATCGAAGGCTTAATAAAAGCAAAAGGTTTTGAAGATTGCATTGTTACAAAACTTGATCCAAATGTTAAAATCACAGTAAAATGCACAGACGCAACTCTTACAAGCAGTGAAGTTGCTCAAATTGTGTCAATAATAAAAGAGCAAACAAATGCGGGTATTGATAACATTCAAATTACACCAGTTGAGTAAAAATTATTTGATATTGTAAAAAATAATTGCAAAACAACCTTGCTGTGTGATATAATCACAAAAAAGCGAGGTTTTTTTATGGTACAATTTCAGGATATGACAAACAACAAAGGCAAAATCACTTGCGACAAACGTATTTTGCTATCTATTATCAGTCTTGCAACAAAAGAAATTAGTGGCGTTAGCGAATTGGTTGACACTCCATCTTTACTATTTAAAAGAATCTTTAATAAATATGACAGCAAAGGCGTTATGATAAAAATTGCTCCAAACGGCAAAGTAACAATTGATGTATATATCAAAGTTTTTGCTGGTGTAAATGTGTCTGACATTTGCTTTAGAATTCAAGAAAACATAAAAAACAATATTGCATCAATGGTAGAACTTAAAACAGGAAAAATCAATGTTCACATCATGGGTGTAAACTTTTTAAAACAACAAGAGGATGGAAGTATCAATGCGTAAATTAGCAAGAGAAGTGGCTTTTAAAATTATTTACAAAAGTTATTTTTTAAAAGATGACTTGACTTTTGAAGAAATTTTAGAAGCAGAAAATATCACTCCAGAATTAGATAAAGAATTTGAAGAAGACAACAAATTTATAACCGACTTAATAAACTTGTATGCTCAAAACAAACAAGACATTCAGCAAATTATAAACAGCAAGCTTTCTGGCTATACGCCTGATCGTGTTTTCAAAATTGACAGGGCAATTATGGAGCTTGCTGTTACCGAGATAAAATTTTATGGACAAACACCTTATAAGGTTGTAATTAACGAAGCTGTAGAAATTGCAAAAAAATATTCTACTGAAAAAAGTTATTCTTTTGTTAATGGAATTTTAAAATCGGTGGTAGAGGAGTTAAATGTCAATTAAGCCCGTAACCGTAACACAACTTAGCACATACATCAAACAAATTTTTGATGTGGAAGAATTATTGCACAACGTTAGTGTCTATGGTGAAATCTTTGGTTGGTCAAATGTTAGGGGTACTGCGTATTTCACACTAAAAGATGATGCGAGTACCCTTTCTTGCGTGTGCTTTACGGCAGACGCTTTTTCAAACTTTAAAAATGGCGACAGTGTGATGGTTGTTGGCACACCTAGATATTATGTAAAGGGTGGCAAGCTAAACTTTAATGTCGTAAGAATTGAGGCTTACGGTCAAAATTTGATTTTTCAAAAATTTTTAGAGTTAAAAGCAAATTTGGAACAAAAAGGTTATTTTAATCCAGAGCATAAAATTCCAATGCCAAGCAATATACAACGCATTGGCGTTGTGTCCAGCGAGGGCGGTGCAGTTATACAAGATATTATTAATGTTAGAACAAGGCGAAACCCAGCAATTGATATTGTGCTATATCCTGTTAAAGTGCAAGGCGTAAATGCGGAATATGAAATTGCAAAGGGTATTCAAGTTTTAGATGATTACAATGTGGATGTTATTGTTGTGGCTCGTGGTGGTGGCTCGTTTGAAGATTTGCAGCCATTTAACACCGAAGTTGTGGCAAATGCAACATATAATTGCAAAAAGCCAATTGTGTCAGCCGTAGGTCACGAAACTGACTTTACTATAATTGATTTTTGCAGTGATTTGCGTGCTCCAACGCCAAGTGCTGCGGCTGAGCTACTTTGTCAAAATGTTTCTGATTTAAAGCAAACTGTTAAAACATTATCAAAACTGCTATCTGAAAAGATTGACAGATATTTAGAAAATGAAAAATTTAATATATTAGACAATTTGGCAATTTTAAATAACTCAATTAAATATATTGAAGAGCAAAATAAAACATATTTAAATGACTGTATTGTGGGCTTTAATAAAAATGCAAGCTCGTATATAAGCCAAAAACAAACTGAACTATTGCACAAAATTGAACTGTTGAAAAAATTGAATCCGCAAGAGGTTTTAAAGCTTGGCTATGCAAGCCTTAAAAACAAAGATAAATATGTTGTGAGTGTAAATGATGTAGATATAAACGACAATGTGCAAATTTGCCTAAAAGACGGCAAAATAGAAGCGATAGTAAAAAATAAGGAGAATTTATGAATTACGAACAAAATTTAAAAGAGTTAGAACAAATAATACAAAAACTTGAGACCGGCGATGTTAAATTTGATGACGCTACAAATCTTTTTGAAAGAGGTGCAGTGCTATGTGAAGAGCTTTTAAAAAGCTTTAATGAGGCAAAAGGCAAAATTACTGTTATTAGAGAACGCCTTGAAGGCTTGCAAGAAGAAGAATTATAATTATTAAAAAAATCAAGAGTTTTGTTTTAAAGACCAAAAGACTTGATTTTTTTATTGTTTTGTGTTATTATAATACTGAAGGTGCAGTATCCTAGTCATTGGAGTTTGTCTGGAAGACGAGTCTTATAGCGTCGACGGGCACATCTGTGAAGTTCTTGGTGTTTGCTTTGGTTGCCCAAACTGGGGCGGATGCTGAGAGTTAAGATTTTTGGGAGGGCCATAACGGCATATGGCTTTGACCCCAATTATCGTGGAGACCTATCTTGGTGAAAGTCCATATAAGCACTTTTATCATTTAGGCGTGAACCTGCATACGACAAAAATTGTGTGCAGCGTAGCCTGCTTTGAGTGAATGTTTGGGGATATAGCGGTATTAAGTTGTCTATAAGGTAGTGGCCATACCTATGGGCAATCATGTTATTGAAACAGCACTTGCAAAACAAGCTAAGGACAAACAATAGTGTTTGGGAAAACCTCTAGGCTGTTGACTCTAATGCATGAGTCTTGTATTTTAAGGATTATAGTGCGCTCTTAGTGGCGATTCGGTGATTGCTTGTGGTTAAAAGGAAACTGCTTTTTGGTGACAAAAAGTCTTATCAAGTGGGAAATCCAACCGAACCTATGTCGCAAGGTTTACTTAAAGTACTGCCTTCTAATTATTTAATATCAAGTCTTCTTTTAATTATTGCATTAAAAGAAGATTTTATTCATATATTACAAAAAGGATTATTATGGAAAACCCGAGTCGGAAAAATAATAAAGTAAAAAAACAAAACATAAAAAATTATTGGCCCTTAAAAGTGTTTGTTATTGCAATGGCGCTATCGCTTTGCTTTAGCATACTGTCAGAACTGGTGCTGGGGGTAGCACACATTGTTATAGCAATTATTGTCATTGTCATTTTTGTCTTGATAGCAATAATTACCGATATGATTGGTGTGGCAGTAACCTCTTGCTCAAAAGAGCCGTTTGTTGCAATGGCATCAAAAAAGGTTAGGGGAGCAAAAGAGGGCTTGCAGTTAATAAAAAATGCTGACAAGGTTGCATCGTTATGTGCTGACGTTGTAGGTGACGTATGTGGAATTCTGAGTGGTGCTGCAGGTGCAAGCATTGCCTTAAAACTTGTAGAAGGTTTGCCTAATGCAAGTTTAAAAATTTTAATCTCATCATTGGTTGCAGCATTTATCGCCGGTGTAACAATTTTTGGTAAAGCGCTTGGCAAGAGGAGAGCAATCGACAATTGCACAAACATTATTCTTAGAGTTGGAAAAATTTTAAGCATCTTTACAAGAAAGCAAAAAAAAGAAGTTGCAAAAAAAGAAACAGACCACAAAACAACTGGCAAGCAGGGTAGTGGTGAAGAAGAAAAATAGCATCAAATTTAAAAAATTACAGTTCAAACGGCTGTAATTTTTTTTGTATATTGTATGTATAGATATACTTTTTGATTTTATAACTATTCAAATTTATAAATTTATATAAAAAATAGTTGAATATTTATGCAAAAAATAGTTGCATAATTATAAATTGTATTGTATAATATTCAAAAATGTGTGAATATTAATAAATTTATATTTATGCATAGCACTCGCAAAACCTTTAAAATAAAGGCATTGCGGCGTGTATAAAGGAGGAAGTTTTGGCTCGTTCACTAAGGCAATCAAAAATTTTAGAAATCATATCACTTAAAGAAATTGAAACTCAAGAAGACTTAGTTGCCGAATTAAAAGCGGCAAAGTTTGACATTACACAAGCAACAATCTCTCGCGATATTAAAGAGTTGGGGCTTATAAAAGTGCTTGGCTCAGAGGGTCGATACAAATATGCTCTTGTTGATTCTGGCGACCAAGGTGTAAGCAACAAAAACATAAATTTGTTTAAAATGTGTGTCATTTCAGTTAAGACAATTTCAAATGTATGTGTTATAAAAACAATAAAGCAGTTTGCAATGGGAGTTTGCTCTTTGGTTGATAAACTCAACCTTGTTGAAGTTATGGGGGCTTGTTGTGGAGATGATTCGGTTATGATTTATTTTCCAGACAACAAAAAAGCAGAAACGGCCATGGGTGCTATATTAGAAATTTTAGGATAAACTATGTTACATACTTTAAAAATAAAAAACTTTGCTTTAATAGCAGATCAAACAATAAATTTTGAAAAAGGCTTTAACGTGCTTGTTGGTGAAACAGGTGCTGGTAAAAGCCTTATTTTAGATGCGCTCGGTTTTGCCCTTGGAGACAAAGCAAACAAACTCAATTTAAGACATGGCGAAGAGAAACTCCTTGTTCAAGCCGTTTTTGATAATGACAATTCGCAACTATCTGCCTTTCTTGAAGAGAACGATATAGAAAGCGACGACAATATTATTTTTTCTAGAACAATGAATATTGACGGCCGCAGTGAGTGTCGCATTAATGGAGTGATTGTGCCAGTGGGAATTGTAAAACAATGTGCAAATTTCATTTTAGACACTTATGCTCAAAATGAAAACATTTCACTTTTAAATGCCAAAAACCACTTAGGCATTTTAGATTCATATGCTGAAAAAAATCTGTTTGATGTAAAAAAAGAAATATCTGAATTATTGACCAATTTAAATGGCATTATATCTCAATCTAAAGTGCTTGGCGGCAATAATGAAAATAGGGCAAGAGAACTTGAACTTTTAGAATATCAAATAAACGACATTCAAAACGCCAACCTAAAAATTGGTGAGGATGACGAACTTAAGGCGGAAATAGAAAAATTAAACAATTTTGAAAAAATCTTTGATGCTGTTAAAAATGCTGAAATTTGCTTGTCAAACATTAATGATCGTATTAATGAGGCTTGTAGCAATCTTGAGCACGCATCAAGATATGATTCTGCACTTTTAGAATGTTCAACAAGGTTGGATTCTAGCAAACTAGAACTTGAAGACTTGCAACAAACAATTTCTGAATATATGTCCGATTTTGACTTTGATCAGCAAACACTAGAAAAGTTAGATAAAAGGCTAGAGGAAATTAAGCTTTTAAAAAAGAAATACGGTGCAACAATACAAGATGTATTGTCATATTTAGAAAACACCAAAACGCAATATGATAACCTGCTTTTTGGTGAAGAAAAGCTTGCAAAATTGCAAAAAGAAAAAGAGCAAATTACACACGTTTTATATGAAAAATGCAAACAATTGTCTGAAATTAGAAGAAGCGTAGCTATAGATATAGAAAAACAACTCAATGATGAATTAAAATTACTTGGCTTTAAAAATGCTAGTTTTAAAATTGGCTTTGCAGAAATACCCAGCCTAGAAGATTGCAATTTCTCAAGTAATGGCATTGATGATGTAGAATTTTTACTTTCTGCCAACGCTGGTGAAGGCTATAAAAGCTTATCAAAAACCATTTCTGGTGGTGAAATGAGTAGATTTATGCTTGCTATAAAAAATGTTTTTGCAAGGTGCTTTAATTCATCAACATTGGTATTTGATGAGGTTGATACGGGCATTAGTGGTGAGATTGGTCAAAAGGTTGCCGAAAGATTGGCTCTTTTATCAAAAAACCATCAATTGATTTGTATAACGCACTTGTGTCAAGTTACAGCAATGGCAGATAATTATATTTATGTAAAAAAAGATGTTATAGATAATAAAACCTTTACAACTGTTTCCAAGCTTGTTGGCAATAATGTTATTAAATACATTGCAGTTGTTTCAGGAGCTGAGCCAACTGAAGTCGCAATGCAATTTGCAAGCGAACTTAAGCAAAAGGCCGATTTATACAAGTCTAGCATTTAAATTGTATATTTTTAATAAATCAACAAAAACTACCTTTAAGGTGGTTTTTTTAAGCCAAATTTTTAAGTGGTGAATTATGAAAAAGTCTATTCTAAAAATTATTGGTGCGTTTTTTGCAGTGGCATTTGTTTTGCTCTGTGTTAATATAAACTATGTTGCTATTTTTGATATACCTCAAAGTGTTCATTTAACACTCGCAGAATTAGAAGCTTTAAACTCGCAAAAGACTTTTGGTGGCTACGTAAATGCAGAGTTAAATGAAAACATATTTACAGTGGGTGGAGAGCGTAAACATAACACAAGCTTGCTTATAAAACTGTTTGGGATTTTTCCGATTAAAAAGGTGAATGCAGTCGTTGAGGAAACAAAAGAGGTGTATATAGGTGGCATTCCTCTTGGTTTTTCAATCAATACAAAGGGGTTGATTGTTGTAGGCGAAAACAAACTTAATAAAAATGCTAAAAAATCACCTTTTAAAACGGGTGATATTATAAGCAAAATAAACGGCGCATCAATTAATAATCCCGAGGATGTTGCTATTGCACTTAAAGATAATAATGCAGATATTGTTAATATTGGTATAATAAGAAACGGTCTAGAACAAGAGATTGTTGCAATAAAGCAATTTGATGATGAGAATGGAGAGAGTAAACTTGGTTTATGGGTGAGAGATGATGCTCAAGGCATTGGAACATTAACTTTTGTTACAAAAGACGGCAAGTTTGGTGCTTTGGGGCATAGCATTTGTGATTATGAAACTGGAGTAGAAATTCCAGTTCAGGACGGCGGAGTTTATTTGTGCAACTTGGTTGGAATTAACAAGGCACAAAAAGGCAAAACTGGCGAAATTAGGTGTTTATTTTCTCAAACAAAAAATCCAAATGGAAAAATCATAAAAAACACAAAATGCGGTGTATATGGTAACACCGAAAATTATGATGCCTTGGTTGATTCAAACCTTGTTGCTCCAATTGGCAATAGAATGCTAGTTAAATTAGGCAAAGCTCAAATTGTAAGTTCAGTTAGTGGTATAAGACAGTTTTATGATATAGAGATTATAAAATCTAAATTTCAGCCATCGTCAAGCGATAAAAGCTTTGTATTTAGAGTAATTGACAAAGATTTAATTAATTTAACTGGCGGCATTGTTCAAGGTATGAGCGGATCCCCAATTTTGCAAGATGGCAGGCTTATTGGCGCAGTTACACACGTATTTTTAAATGACGCAACCAAGGGTTATGGCGTGTATATTGATTGGATGATGGAACAAACCGCATAAAAAGATTATATATTAAAATCAATATTAATATAATACAATATGAATTATACTAAAATTGTCAAAGGCAATAATTTGCGTTATGCTTTTATTGAGTTTTTTAATAAAAATAAAGCAAAAATTATTATAGCATTTGTTATTATAATTTTTACCTTACTTACGGGTATATTTACCGCCGTAAAACTATACAACTTAGACAAAGACTTAAATTTAAAGCAATTTAGTATGTATGCAGTGCTTAATGGCAACATTTACACATTTGCCAATTTTTTACTTAGAATTTTGTCGGCATTGATTGTGCTTGGTTTATTGTTTTTGTTTTCAACAACAAAGTATACAGCGTTTTTGGGATATTTGCTTTTGGCATATAGGGCGATGTTGCTTGGAATTAACTGTGCACTAATAATTTTAAAAGTGGGCTGGAGTGGTATATTTATTTCATTATTAATAATACTGCCGTGTCAACTGTTAATGCTTATTTTAATGACTTTGTTTTTTATTTTAGCAATAAGCTTATTTAAAACGAAGAGAACGTGTGGCTATATACCTACAGAATATAAAAAAATTGTGCTCGCTGCGTTTTTTGGAGTATTGATTGTTAACCTTATTGAGGTTCTGATTTTGTTTATTTTCAAGCCCACAACACTATTAATTGTTTGACGAAAAATGCTTAATTTGCTAAAATAAAAAAACAAGGGGGAAATATGAATTTAGTGGATAAAATATTAAAAAAATTAAACAAAAAATATGGTATAGAACATGCCGACATTGGTGTTGTTTCAGGCTCTGGATTAAGTTCAGCCATACCAGAACTTGATAATGTAATAAAAATTAGTTACCAAGAGCTGGGCTTGCCAAAATCAAAAGTGCAAGGGCATAGCGGTAACTTTGTATTTGGTGAATTAAATGGAAAAAGGGTTGTCATAATTTCAAGAATGCATTTTTATGAATCGGGAGACATTGCAAAAGTGAGATTGCCATTTGACATTGTAGCAAAGCTAGGTGTTAAACAAATGATTCTAATGACATCTTGTGGTGGACTTAACAAAAGCTTTAAAGTTGGTGACGTTATGCTTATTGAGGATCAAATCAATATGTCAGGAATAAACCCTTTGGTGGGCATTGAAAATTTGGCATTTATAAATATGTCAAACTGCTATGATTTGGAATTAAGAAATGAAGTAAAGACAATTGCTAGACAGGAAGAGTTGGATTTAAGAGAGGGGGTATTCTGTCAAATGAGTGGACCAACTTACGAAACAAATGCCGAGGTAGAAATGCTTAGAAAACTTGGTGCAGACTCAGTAAGTATGAGCACTGCCCATGACTGTATTGTTGCAAATTATTATGGAATGAAGGTTGTGGGTTTTTCGGTAATAGTAAATGTGTTTACTGGTGAGCAGGCAAACCTCAATCACCAAGAGGTGCTTGACAATGCACAAAAAGCATGTGACAAGGTTAAAAAGATTCTTGTAAATTTAATTTAATAAATATAATTAGGCATAAAATATGCAAAAATGTAAAAACTAACCTTAAATTAAGGAGTTTTTATGAAAAAGTGTTTAAATTGCATATTTTGTGCCTTTATTATGCTGTTAGTCGCTATATGTAGTGGTATTATTCAAAATAATAATTTGGCATACGCCGAGGAATTTGATTTAACAGCCAAGTCAGCAATACTATTGGACTACGACTCTGGCACAATCATTTATGAGAAAGAAAAATCAAAAAAATTGCCAGTTGCTAGCATGGTTAAACTAATGACAATATATCTTACCTTCAAAAATATTGATGAAGGTGTTATACAACTTGATCAAAAGTTGACCTCATCAGAAAATGCTTCCGGAATGGGAGGATCACAAGTTTTTATTGATCCATATGTTGAATACTCAGTTGAAGATTTGCTAAAAAGTGTTATTATGGCATCAGCTAATGACGCCAGCGTTGTATTAGCTGAAGGAATTTCTGGCAGTGAAGCGGCATTTGTTGATTTAATGAATAATACCGCCAAGCAATTAGGTATGAACAACACTCTTTATTGCAATTGTACGGGGCTTCCAGCACCAGAACAATATTCTTGCGCAGAAGATTGTGCTATTTTATTAAAACAAATTTTGAATTATGAAACATATCATAAATATAGCACAGTTTGGATGGATAATTTAACGCACCCATCCGGAAGAAAAACCGAACTTGTAAACACAAACAAACTTGTTCGTTATTTAGAGGGGTGCGACAGTGGAAAAACTGGCTCTACTTCAGAAGCTGGTTATTGTTTGACTGCCTCAGCAAAAAGGAATAATATGCGCCTTATTTCTGTTGTAATAGGTGCCAAAACGGGAAATGATAGATTTAAAGAATCAACCAACTTGTTAAATTATGGCTTTGCTAATTATCAAAACAAACAACTTTTGTCAAAAGAGGTTATTGTTGGAGAGGTTGCCACATCAAAATGTAAGCAGCAAATTGCACAAATTATTCCTATTGAAGACTTTTTTGCCTTTGACAAAAAGGGTAACGCATCAAATTATGTTGTTACATATGAATTGCCAGAAAAAATTAAACCAACAAAATGTGGCCAAGAGATTGGTAGTGCAATTGTTTCAAAAGACGGAAAGGTTATTAAAACTGTTCCACTAACAGTCAAAACTGATGTTGAGGGTATGTCATTTAAAGACAACTTTAAATCAATTTTAGAAAATTGGTAAAATGTTCAATGGTTGTGCAGTTAAAATGCACAACCATTTTTAACAACAATTTATGTCAAATTAATATTCCTTTATAGTTGCCAAAGTTGTTTTTGTTTGTTATAATAAAAGCATTATGTTTTTTATTATAGGCAATTTATCAGCGCAAGGGCATTCATTTGCAAATATTCTTGCATTTGTCCTTGGATATATTTTTGCGGTAGTGTTGGCATTTGGCTTACACGAGTATTCTCACGCCTTTGTTGCAAATAAACTTGGCGATCCAACACCAAAAGCATTAGGCAGATTAACATTAAACCCTTTTAAGCATTTAGACAAATTTGGAATGCTTGGTTTTTTGATTTTTGGTTTTGGTTGGGCAAAACCGGTGCCAATCAACCCAATGCGCTTCAAAAGATATAAACGCGATATGGTTCTTGTCAGTCTTTCGGGTGTAATAACAAACTTGATTTTAGCATTTATAATTAGCGGAATTTACTTCTTCTACTTTACTAATGTTGCAAAATTTGATGCAAACGGCTTTACTTATTCAAATAGTTTGTTATATATGATTCATTACTTTTTACAATATTCAATAATATTAAACATAGCTTTGTTTGTGTTTAATTTGCTTCCAATTTATCCGCTTGACGGGTTTAACACTATAAAATCAATGCTAAAACCAAACAACAAGTTTGTAAACTTTATGTATCGTTATGGAAATATTATTTTGCTTATTTTACTTATCACTCCGTTGTTTGATATGTTCTATAATTTGGTTACAGGTTTTTTAACAAATACATTTTTTAGTTTTTGGGGGTTATTTGCATAATGAAACAAGAACAATTAGAGGAAATGTATGCTGATAGTTATAGCATTAAGTTAGAGAATTTCGAAGGCCCCATTGCACTTTTGTTACACCTTATAAAAGAAGCAAAAATGGACATTGACGAAATTCATTTGGCTGATATAACCGAGCAATACTTAGATTACATAAAAGGTGTAGAAGATTTAGACCTTGAAAGTGCTAGCGAGTTTATCCAAGTTGCCTCAATGCTTATTGAAATCAAGTCAAAGGCAATACTTCCAGCCGAAGTACCAGACGATTTGGGCGACGAGATTGATCCAGAAACATATTTAAAAGCAAAAATCAAAGAGTATCAACTTTTTCAAGATGCAAGTCGAGAATTGCAAACAATTGAGGACATCAACAAACTATATCGTGAGCCAGACAAAATGGCAGGCAATGTTAAAATTGTTTTGAAAGATATGGTTTTAGAAAATCTTCTTGACGCATTTGCAAACTTGCTTTGCAGAGTAGAACGCAAACAAGAAGACAAAGAGCCTAAAAAGATTGTAAAAGATAGATTTACTGTTGCAGAAAAAATTGTCAGCATAAAAAGCGTAATAAGCAAAAAGAAGCATATTAAATTTACCGAACTTTTTGAAGTTGATAACACAAAGAGCGAAATGTTAAACATTTTTTTGGCATTGTTAGAACTTTTAAAATTACAATTTGTCAAAGCAAGACAAAGCGAATTGTTTGGCGAAATTGATATTTATGAAAACGAGGAAAAAGCAATAAATGAGTAATATTAAAGAAATAATAAAAGCAACACTTTTTGTTGCTGGTGAGGGTGTAGAAAAAAAGGCAATAAGAGAAAAACTTGAATTGTCAGAAAATGAGTTTAATAAAGCCATAGAGCAAATCAAGCAAGAGTTGTCTGGAGAAAGCGGAATACTTCTTATTGAATATAAAGACAAAATTCAACTTTGCACCAATCAAGATTATGTAAGCGAAGTGTCTGACATTTTAAATCCAATACGTGAAAAGGCACTTACAAAAGCAACCCTAGAAACCATTGCCATCATTGCCTACAAGCAACCAATCACAAAACTAGAGATTGAAGAAATAAGAAACACCAAATCAGCCGATTATGCTGTTCAAATGCTACTTGACAACAAATTAATTGAAGTTGTGGGCAGAAAAGACGCTGTAGGCAAACCATTTTTATACGGCACAACTGATGAGTTTTTGAAAAGGTTTAATTTAACCAATATTTCTGACTTGCCATCATATGAAGATTTACTAGAAAGAATCAAACTTATTCGTATGGAAACCGAAGTTCAACAAACAACTGATTCGCTTTATCGTGATCACGAAATATCTCAAGAAGAAATCATACCTGACTTTTTAAAGGATGAAGATATTCAAACCATTGAAGGCGATTCATTGCCAGAAGTTAATCTTGCAGAGCAAGAATAAATATTTTAAAAGTATATTAATCTAAATTTAAAACACAATAATATTATGCAAAATGTGGCATTAATAATTATTGTGTTTTTTTTGCTTTTGCTTGCAGTACCAATATTTACAAAAGGTTATTTTTGTTATGACGCTTTAAATAATCTTGGGGTTATAACAATCTATGTGTTTTTTATAAAAATACTTTGTTACAAGTTTAGATTGACAAAAAACGAGCTAGTTTTATTTACAGAAAAAAAGAAAAAACAAGTTGAGTTTAAAGTTTCAAAAAAGCAAATAAGATTTTTAAAGCAATTTACTGTGCAAATGCAAAACAAAATTTCAATAAACAATATTGCATTCAACTCGCGGTTGGGTCTTAATGACGCAATGAACACCGCACTTTTAAGCGGCTTGTTTAATATTGTTTGCAACGGTATTATGGGCTTTTTAACAACAAAAAAGGGGAAAATTAATTATTTAATCACAAATTATCAAAACTTTAATGGAATGAGTTTGGTGATATCTGTACAAATGAGTTTTTTAATTACGCTAATAGATATTTTGTATGCAATAATAATGTCATTTTTAATTATAAAAAGGAGCGATAAATATGAAAATGTTTAGTGATGAGTCTAGTTTGCAAGACCTTATAAAAATGTCAATAGACAAGGCAAAAACTATGATGGAAACAAACACAATATACGGTGAGCCTTATAAAGTTGATGATAACACTACAATAATTTCCGTATCTAAGGCAAGTGTTGGCTTGGTTGTTGGTGGCGGTGAATACTCGGATAAGTCCAATAAAAGAGTTGCAAATCACTATCCTATGGCTGGTGGTAGTGGCATTGGCATGAGTGTGACACCAGTTGGATTTATTGTAATTTCAGAAAACGATGTAAAATTTATTGATATCGAAAACAAAACTGCATATCAAACAATTTTAAATTTGATAAACAAATTAATATCAAAAATCAAAGACGACAAAGGTGAGAAAAATGAAAAAGATATTTAATGCCATATTAATTGCTTTTGTTATGATGTTATTGTTTACTCCAACGCCCAATATTTCTAGCGCTGAGCAATTGTCATCAGCCAAGGCAATGTGTGTTATTGACTGTCAAACAAATAGAAAGCTGTATTCAGATAATGAAAATATAAAACTACCTATGGCCTCAACAACAAAAATTGTAACAGCCTTAACTGTGCTACAAAATTGCACCGAGTTAGACAAAGAATTTGAAGTGAACAATAGGGCTGTAGGCATTGAAGGCACAAGCATATATTTAAAGTATGGCGAAAAAATGACAGTTAGAGAACTGCTTTATGGAATGATGCTTCCATCTGGTAATGACGCTGCCACAGCACTTGCATATCACGTTTCAAACGATATGCAAGATTTTTGTGATTTAATGCAACAAACAGCAAACAAATGCGGTGCATATAATTCTTCTTTTGCAAACCCGCATGGCTTGGACGCACCAAATCACTATACAACAGCTTATGACCTTGCACTAATTACCAAAGAGGCATTAAACAACCCAACTTTTAAAGAAATTGTAACCACAAAAAATACTAGAATAAAAGGCAGTGTTGTGGGCGAATACAGATACTTAAAAAACAAAAACAAGCTTTTAAACACATTGGAAGGATGTATTGGTGTTAAAACCGGTTTTACAAACAAGGCTGGCAGATGTTTGGTTTCTGCATGTGATAGAGACGGTTTTAAAACTGTTTGCGTTGTACTAAATGACGGTCCTATGTTTGAGGACAGCGAAAAATTATTAAATATGGCATATGATAATTATAGTCAATATACAATTTTGCCAATGTATAAGATTGTGAGGGAATTGTCAGTTGAAAATGGACTAAAACCAAGCGTAAAAACTTATACTAAAAAACAAATTAAATATACATTAACTAATGATGAATATGAAAGATTGGAATACAGATATGACTTGCCTAATTGTTTAAATGCACCATTGGAGCAAGATCAAATTGTTGGCAAAGTTGAAATATATTTAGATAATCACTTGCTATTTTCTGAAAAATCTATACTATGGAT
>SVIU01000032.1 GCA_015069335.1 Clostridiales bacterium | reverse complement strand
CGAGCAAAGCGAGGGTTGCCCTTAACTATTAACTATTAACGCGACGCAAGTAAAGCGAGTGTCGCTTATTAAAGGGAGAGAAAATTATGAAAAAAAAGTTTAGCTTATTACTCAACATCGCCACCATTTGCCTATGCGTATGTGCAATTGCCATTGGTGTATGGTCTGCAAAGCGTGCAGAACTTGCAGTAAGTGGTAACATTGGTTTCACAGCAAATCATTGCAACGCAAATGTTACAATAAAAGTTGAAAACGCAGCACTAAGTGCGAGTGCGGAAGCCACTACACCTCTTTATGTGCAAAACGATAACAGCGGCTTAGAGTCTACAAGTTCTACAATTGCAATAAACGGAGCAGATAAATCATTAAGTTTTGGTAGCATATATTTTACCGACATGCCAGATCTAGAGTCACCACGTGATATAGTATTGACATATACAGTAACAAACACATCAAACTTTCCAATTGTTGCAATGTTTGACATTGGCGAGCAACTGCTAAATCCTGCCACCTCACAAATTTTGGCAGATTGGGACCTTTGGGGGCAAACACTTTTAGCAAACGAATCAGTAGATTTGGTTTTAACACTTAAATGCAACACTTATGAAAGTTTTTCCGCAGCAGAAGTAATCACTGCAGAATCTTTTAAATTAAACTTAGAGCAAGCGGTTGCAGGCACTGTGGGCGACGACAAGTTTTTATATGAAGAAGCAAATGGCAAATATTACATCAATCAAGTTCCAGCAGAAAAACCAGAAGACAATGGTAAAATTATTGTTCCAGCAGTATTGAAAGAGCAAGACGGGTCATATATAAAAATTCATGGAATTTCAAGTGCTACAATAGAAGAAGAGATAGAATTTGACGACGGGGAAGATTCTTGGACTGATACTGCCTCCACAAATTATGGTGGTGTTTTAAATCTTGATACTTATGAAACAGTAGAACTAGCAAATGGTTTGGTGGACCTTTCTTATGACTGCCCATTTTATATGCAATATATAGGAGTGGATTACGATAACTACTATTGGGAAGTTTTTGAAGAAACATATGCAATGGAAGAACTAATTTTGCCAGGTACAGTACAATTAACTGGGGGTGAGTTTTATAGGGATGGCGGCGATACTTGCATTGGCAACCTAGAAACGGTAACATTTAAAAATGGAGTTAAGGAAATTCCAGAGACTATGTTTTCTGCAGACTATACAGGGCAGATTCCACTAACGACAGTAAACTTACCAAACACTTTAAAAACCATAGGCGATTTCGCGTTCTTGTGGTGCGAAAGCCTAACCTCAATCACCATCCCAAGCAGCGTAACAAGCATAGGAGAAGATTCGTTCGAAGACACTCCATTCTTATCAAATTTGCAAGAAATCAGCAATGGTGTATACACCCGCACAGATGGAAAGAAGATTGTAATAAGCGTTCCAACAAGTTTTTCTGGTACATTTGATACAACAAATGTTGTTTGCATAGCAGATCGCGCGTTTTATAGTTGCACCGGCCTAACCTCAATCACCATCCCAAGCGGCGTAACAAGCATAGACAATTATGCGTTCTATAAGTGCACCGGCTTAACCTCAGTCGCCATTGAAAACGGCGTAACAAGCATAGGCGATTATGCGTTCCAGAGCTGCACTAGCCTAAGCTCAATCACCATTGAAAACGGCGTAACAAGCATAGGCGATTATGCGTTCCAGAGCTGCACTAGCCTAAGCTCAATCACCATCCCAAGCAGCGTAACAAGCATAGGCAATTATGCGTTCGATGGCACCGGCCTAACCTCAGTCACTATTGAAAACGGCGTAACAAGCATAGGCGATTATGCGTTCCAGAGCTGCACTAGCCTAAGCTCAATCACCATCCCAAACAGCGTAACAAGCATAGGCGATTATGCGTTCAAGAGCTGCACTAGCCTAAGCTCAATCACCATCCCAAACAGCGTAACAAGCATAGACAATTATGCGTTCTATTATTGCACCGGCCTAACCTCATTCACCATCCCAAGCAGCGTAACAAGTATAGGTAATTTTGCGTTCTATTATTGCACCGGCTTAACCTCAATCACCATCCCTAGCAGTGTAACAAGCATAGGCAATTATGCGTTCGATTTCACCGGCTTAACCTCAATCACCATCCCTAGCAGTGTAACAAGCATAGGCAATTATGCGTTCGGTGGTTGTACAAGCCTAACCTCAGTTACCATCGAAAACGGCGTAACAAGCATAGGCGTGGGTGCGTTCTATAATACAGGCCTACCCTCAATCACCATACCTAGCAGCATAACAAGCATAGGCCAGGATGCGTTCCGTAACACTCCATTCTTATCAAATTTGCAAGAAATCAGCAATGGTGTATACACCCGCACAGATGGAAAGAAGATTGTAATAGACGTTCCAACAAGTTTTTCTGGTACATTTGATACAACAAATGTTGTTTGTATAGCAGATTATGCGTTCTCTGGTTGCACCGGCCTAACCTCAATCACCATCCCAAGCAGTGTAACAAGCATAGGCGATTATGTGTTCGCTAATTGCACGGGCCTAACCTCAATCACCATCCCAAGCAGTGTAACAAGCATAGGCCATCGTGCGTTCTTTTATTGCACCCGCTTGACCTCTATCACCATCCCAAGCAGTGTAACAAGCATAGGCATGGATGCGTTCTTTCGTTGCAATCAACTAAACAGTGTTGAGTTTAAAAATATAAATGGCTGGAGGGTAAGTAGCTCTAGCGCTGTGAAACCAACGGATACGGCTGTAACACTAAAAGATGCTTCAAGCTCGGCAAACTTGCAACACAATGCTAATTTGTTGCGTAATACTTATGCCAGTCGCTATTGGGTGAGATTTGACTAAACAAAAAATAAAGCAGTGCCTACGTAAGGTGCAGTGCTTAAAAAAGCATAAACTTTTAAACAAAAGTTAAAAAAACAAACAGCAAAAAACACCGTTTACTAAAGCGGTGTTTTTTAAACAAAAAAAAGGTCATTAAAAACAAAAAGTATACTAAATTTATTTACGGCCGTATATATGTTATGCAAAGAGGATTTTCGTTTATTGAATTAACGGTTAGGCCATTGGCAACACAAACGCCTTGCTCATTAAAAAGGCACTTGGCGGCGCAAGTTACTCGCATATGTTTTTTAGCACGGTGTGGGGCATATTTTGGTGCTTCGTCAAACATACACCTAGACGTATCTCGAATGTTTTTGTTTGGGTCGTTTTCAAACACCTCGCAAGCAAGTTTGTTGGTTATTGAAATATTTCTTGCCATGCAAGTAAAATGGTTGTTATATTTGCACGCTTGTTTTCTACATTTTAAATCCATAATATTATTATATCCTAATAGTAATTTAATATACTTATCCATACAAGTTTACATTGCGTGATTATACAAGATAAAAAAGTTACTACTATTTATAATTGACAAAAACGCTAAAATTTTTTAAAATATATTCAATTGGAGGAAATATGAAAGTAATTTTACAAAAAGATGTAAAAGGCTCTGGCAAAAAGGGCGACATTGTAAATGTTGCTGATGGCTATGGTGCATTTTTACTTAAAAACGGAATGGCAACAAAAGCCGACAGCGCAAACTTGGCAGTAAACAAAAGCCAAAAAGATGCAAATGCATATCACGCAGAGCAAGAAAGACTTAGATGTGTAGAGCTTGGCAAACAAATAGAAAACAAAACAATTTATTTAAAAGTCAAATGTGGCGAAAATGGCAAATTGTTTGGCGCAATCACCGCAAAAGAAATTGCCGAAGCTTTTAAAACAAATATGAATATCGAAATTGACAAAAGAAAAATTGTTATGGATGGCACAATCAAAACAGTTGGTGAGCAAACCTTGGCAGTAAAACTTCATCCAACCGTAACTGTTAAATTCAACCTAAAAGTGGGCGTAGAATAATGAAAATTTGCAACTTAGGTTCTGGCAGTGATGGAAATTTAACATTTATTGCAACAAGCCATACAAAAGTTCTTTTGGACGCAGGCCTAAGTTGTTCGGAAATTTGCAAAAGATTGGCACTTCTTAGGGTTGCGCCCGAAGAAATTGATGCAATTTTAATAACTCACGAGCATAGCGACCACATTAAAGGGCTTGACGTTTTTGCAAGCAAATATCACACAAAGGTTTATGTGCATAACAAAGGTGCTGACGCCTTAAAACAAAAACTAAAAAAAGCCGACACCATAAGCTTTATGCTTTTTGACGATTTGGACTTTTGCATAAATGATTTAAAAATTTCAAACCATTGCCTATCACACGATTCGCATTATTGCAGTGGTTATTCTTTTTGCGAAAATTTAAAAAAGGTCAGCATTTTAACCGACCTTGGTTATATGGACGAAAAAGTATTGCAAAGAATATATGGCAGTACGCTTGTATATCTCGAAGCCAATCACGACGAGCAAATGCTTATGGACAATCAATCTTATCCATATCAATTAAAAACCAGAATTTTGGGCAAAAAAGGGCATTTGTCAAACATTGCCGCTGCGCACGTGATTGAAAAGCTTGCACAAACTGGCACAAAACAAATTATGCTCTCACACCTTTCAACCGAAAATAACACTCCCGACCTTGCATACTCAACCATTTGCAACTATTTGCAAAGCAAGGGCATTGTGGAAGGCAAAAACATAAAAATTGCAACAACCAGTATTTATCCGAGTTATATCTTCAACATAGATTGACGCTTGTTTTCAATTCAGGCAGATTGCACAAATGCCATTTTGTTTCGCCTTAGGTTGTTTTTGTTTTTTCGCAAGAATGCACAAAAAACAAAAGCCAAAAGTCGGCTCACCAAAACACATTTGCACAATCACGTGCTCAAATTGAAGAACGGCGCTCGTTGGTTTTTAATAAGGACAATTTTGATGGATTGCAGTTATCTCGTCAACATGTTGCACGGTGCTCTTGGGACTTGGGCGGATGTTTTATGATTTAAGGCTCCCCCTACTTTAAGGGGGAGCTGTCGGCAAAGCCGACTGAAGGGGTGTTTGACTGCTTTTTATTTTCAAAAATGTCAAAGCATATAGCAATTTTATATGCATAACTTTTTAAAAATCTCTCAAAATAAATTGAGAGGTTTTTTTATGCAAAAAAAGTTCTGTTTAAAAATTTTCATTTTTGTTTTGATGTGTTTTTGTTTATGCGCTGGTGGTTGCGCCATAAATTTTAAACAAAATATAAATACCATGGAAACTGTTGATATGACGCCAAGACTCATTTCGCTGGCCGACAATTTGCAAACCAGTCAGGTGGTAGAAAATGTAAAAAGTGCCATTGTGGGCATAAAAAGTGCAAACGTTGATAGTTATTCGGTTGGCAGTGGGGTAGCGATTAGAGAAGGTGGTTATATTTTAACCAATCAACACGTTATTTCTGGTGCAAGGAGCATAACCATATATTTTGCCGACAAATCGTCAGCAAGTGCAAGTTTAATTTGGCAAGACAGCTCGGTTGACTTGGCTGTAATAAAATCGTCAAAAGATATGCCATATTTGCAGTGCGAAACACAAAACATTGCCGTTGGCCAAGATGTTTTGGCAATTGGCACACCGCTTTCGCTTGCCTTTGGGCATACGGTTACAAAAGGTATTGTTTCTGCGCTTGACAGAACACTAGAAATTCCTACAACTGGCGGTGGTTTTACCTATATGCAAAATCTTATTCAGCATGACGCAAGCATAAACCCTGGCAACAGCGGTGGTCCGCTTATTAATTCCAGTGGAAAAGTTATTGGAATAAACACCTTAAAAGCCAATGATGCCGAAGGAATTGGTTTTGCAATTCCAATCATAACAGGTTATGGGATCGTAGAAAGGCTTAGCGCAGACAACGGCTATTCTGCGCCATATATGGGCGTTATGGGCATAAGCACCGACTACGCTCGCGCAAAAAATATGGAAGCAAATTTCAACGGCCTTTACATTTTGGATGTAGACAACAACAGTGTTGCTGGGCTTGTTGGCGTAAAAAAGGGCGATATAATTTATCAAATTGACAATGTAAAAATAAACAACTTTTTGGACTTAAGAAAGTTTATTTATTCCCGCTCAATTGGCGATAAAGTAACAGTGTATTTAAACCGAAGTGGCAAAGATATGACTTTAGAAATGACGCTTTCAGAAAGATAAAGGCTCGCTTGGTTTTTAATATAGACAATTTTAATAGTGGGGCATTTGTGCGTATATTTTACAATATAAAATAAGTCCCCCCCTACTTTAAGGTGGTGTTTGACAATTATATTGACAAAAAAGCAAAAATTTAATAAACTCTTTTTGTATGTTAAAAAGTGGAGAGTTTGTTAATTATCTAACAAAAATGTTTCCAACTGCTACCTGTGAGTTAGAACACAATTCTGTGTTCGAGCTTTTGGTGGCAGTTATTTTGTCAGCTCAATGCACTGACAAACGAGTAAACATGGTTACAAAACAACTTTTCAAAACGCATAACACACCACAAGATTTTTGCGATATTTCACAAGAAGAATTAGAGGCAAAAATTCGCAGTTGTGGATTTTTTAAAAACAAAGCAAAAAACATAAAGGCATGTGCAAGAAGAATAGTTGACGAATTTAACGGTCAAGTTCCAACAAGATTTGAAGATTTAACAACACTTGCAGGTGTTGGTCGCAAAACAGCAAATGTTGTTTGCGCAGTTGCCTATGGTGAAAATCGCATTGCGGTTGACACTCATGTTTTGCGTGTTAGCAACCGCCTTGGCTTTACAAAAAGTCAAAACCCCGACAAGTGCGAGCAAGATTTAATAAAATTATTTAAAAAAGACTTAGACAAATTGCACTATCGTATGGTATTATTTGGTAGATATCACTGCAAGGCAATCAAGCCGGAGTGTGATAAGTGTGAGATTAAAAAGTTTTGCAAAAACTTTTTAAACTAAAGGCGAGAGCAAGTTCTCGCTTAAAAGGATTTTTAATATGTTTCTAGATAGAGTAATAATAAGCATAAAAGCAGGTGATGGTGGCAATGGTAGCACCTCTTTTTTCCGTAGCAAACTCACCATGAACGGTGGGCCAGACGGCGGTGATGGTGGCAAGGGCGGTGATGTTGTTTTTGTTGCCAACGAGGGCTTGAACACGCTTTATGGCTTTACCTTTAAAAAGAAGTTTGTTGCAACCAACGGCAACAATGGCGAAAAGCAACTTAGGCGCGGGCATGATGGCAAAGACGTTGTTATTGAAGTGCCTTGCGGAACTGTTATCAAAGATGAAGAATCCGGTCTTGTAATTGCCGACATGCTTAATCATGGAGACAGGTTTGTTGCACTAAAAGGCGGCCTTGGTGGCAGAGGAAACAACTTTTTTAAATCGCCAACAAGACAAAGCCCACACTTTGCACAAACTGGCGAAAAAACTCAACTTAAAAAGGTAATATTAGAACTTAAAACAATTGCAGATGTTGGCTTGGTTGGTTTCCCAAATGTTGGAAAAAGCACCTTGCTTTCGGTAATAAGCAATGCAAATCCTAAAATTGCGAACTATCCATTTACAACACTTCATCCAAACTTGGGCGTTGTATCACACAACAACACAAGTTTTGTGGTTGCTGACATTCCAGGCCTTATTGAGGGCGCAAGCGAGGGTGCCGGACTTGGACACTATTTCCTTCGCCATGTTGAAAGGGTTAGGGTTATTGTTCATATGGTTGACATTTCCGAAACCGATTGCCGAAATGCAGTTGATGACTTTAATCAAATAAACAAAGAACTTGCAAATTATAGTCAAGAATTGGCTGGCGTGCCACAAATTGTGGTTGCAACCAAAGCTGATTTATTAGATGCCGAAACACTTGCAATGCAATTAGACGACTTTGCGTCAAAAACTGGCCATAAACCAATGGTTATTTCATCCGTAACACACAGCGGTGTTAACGAACTTTTAAACAAAATAACCGAAGTTTTGGCAAAAACACCTAAAAAAGCACCAATGGAAATCGAGCTTGTTGAATTTGACACAAAAGACAAAACAACTTTGGAAGTTATTAAACTAGAACAAGGAATGTTTGAAGTTGTTGGCGGCTTTATTGACAACCTTATTCGTGGTGTTGTGCTTAGCGACGAGCAAAGCAATGCATACTTCCAAAATGCACTAAAAAAATACGGAATAATCGACAAGCTAAAAGAAGCCGGCATGAAAGACGGCGACACTGTGGTTATTAAAGATATAACATTTGAATATAGCGAGTAAATTTGCTATCGCAAATTTACAGTGAATAGTGAATAGTGAATAGTGAAGGACGAGGCGTTTCTGGCGAAACGCACTAAAGTTGCCTAAAGGCAATACTAAAAGTGTTTACTGGCGTAAACACGAGAAAAACGAATGAAAATTTTTAAATTTGAGTTGCAAAGTAATTTCAACAAAAAGAGAGTCAAAAAGCATTTGTGCTAAAAATGTTTTAACATAAGAAATTAAAAAAACCATAAAAAATTAAAATCATCATTCACTTTTCATGTTGGCGATAGCCAACTTTTCGTTTTTCGTGTGTGCGATAGCACACCATTCGTGCGAGTGTTTACACTCGCTTAAAAGGACCATTTATGATAACAACAAAACAAAGAGCTTTTCTTAGATCAATGGCAAACGGTTTAGATCCCGTTATGCAAATCGGCAAAGAGGGCATAACCGATGGCACAATCAAAACAGCCAACGATTTGTTTGAAGCAAGAGAAATTTTTAAAATTAATGTTTTAAAAAATTGTGATCTAACCGCAAGAGAAGTTGCAGGCGAACTTGCAAAACTCACCAATTGTGAAATTGTGCAATGCATAGGCTACAAGGTTACACTTTACAAACGCTCAAGCAAAAAAGACATAAAGCACATTGTATTGCCAAAATAACATTTATTAAACAAAGAGTTATTCAATCAACTTTTCTTTTTCGACCTTGTTAAAGGGCAGGTTGGTTTGGCACAAAATGGCAAATGAGAGCAGCAAAGTTGCAACAATCAAATAATAAATTTTATAAAACACAAAAAAACTTGCAAAAAACATAAACAGGGCAGAAAGCACATAGCTTTTTGTCCTTTTTTTGTCAAAGGCAATGGCAAGCAATTTTTTAAAGGTGTTTTTGGCCTTTGGTTTTTCTTGAACAGTAATTTTTGGATAAAACTCATACGCCTTTAAAAGTTGCAAATATGTTTGTTTTGCATCCAAAATAATTGTGGAAAGACAAAAGTTATCCACAACAAAATCCACATTTTCTTTGTTTTTGTTGGTGCAAATAATAATTTTTTTTATGTTATTAAATTCAATATTTTGAGCAAACATTTTGCTAATTTGGTTATATGTTTCTATCAATTTATCGCAATTTAGGCCGTCATTATTAAAATGTGGAGAAAGAATAGTAAACGACTTTTCGCCAATCACAACAAAATTGTCAATTATTTTTGCCTTGTGTTTAGTGTTTGCCAAATTGCAAAAAAATTCTAAAATTTGGTCTTGTGGCATAAAAATAAAAGTGTTGGTTATGTCTTTTATAGATTGCAATTCTTTTAATTTAATGTGTTTTTTTATTTTTTTTCGCGACTCTAGTTTGGAAAAAATAAAAAGCAAAAATAATGATGAAGCAATGGTTATAACAAACGCTAACCACGCTGGTTTTACAAAATAAAAACACCAAATTAAATTAATAAAAAACAAAAGCGCAAATTTTAGAATATAATCTATTATTGTGGTTAAAGATATTTTCATAAATCAAATTATTGACACATTTGTTTTGATTAATATTGCAAATGTTGACAATTTTGTTGAATTTTGATAAAATTAATAAAAAGGAGCAGTTTATGGAAACTCTAGACCTAGCAAGATATTTTGCCGATTTTATCAATAGATACGGGGCAGAAAATGTTCAAATTTTGCAAGCACAAAATAGCAAAATGTTTGATTATTTAATTGTTTGCACTGCCCCAAGCAAAGAATTTGCACAAAACTTGTTGGTGGATTTGCTTAGTTACGCAAAAAATGAGTTTAATCAAATCAACAGCGGTTTAGAGGGTTACAAAAAAGCAGAGTGGATTATTGTTGATTATGGCAAATTGCTTGTGCATATTTTGTCGCCACAAAACAGAGAAAAATTCTGTTTGGAAAAATTGTGGAATTAAAAACAATAAATTTTTCAAAAAAAAGTCAAAAATCAATTGTTAAATCGCATTTTTTTAAAAAATCACCACGTAGTGAAAAATTAAATGCAACAAACTAGGTTTAATATGTTTAGTTGTAAAATGTGTAGCATTTTGTAGTTAAGGTTGTCAAGGATAACCTTAACTTTTTTATGCTATGTATTCTAAAAATACT
>SVIU01000031.1 GCA_015069335.1 Clostridiales bacterium | reverse complement strand
AAGTATTCCGCCTGGGGAGTACGGCCGCAAGGTTGAAACTCAAAGGAATTGACGGGGACCCGCACAAGCAGCGGAGCATGTTGTTTAATTCGAAGCAACGCGAAGAACCTTACCAAGACTTGACATAGTAGTGCATAGTATAGAGATATATGAAATGATAGCAATATCACACTATTACAGATGGTGCATGGTTGTCGTCAGCTCGTGTCGTGAGATGTTGGGTTAAGTCCCGCAACGAGCGCAACCCTTGTCGTTAGTTACCAGCAGTAAGATGGGGACTCTAGCGAGACTGCCGTAGATAATACGGAGGAAGGTGGGGACGACGTCAAATCATCATGCCTCTTACGTCTTGGGCTACAAACGTGCTACAATGGCTGGCACAAAGAGAAGCGAAGCGGTAACGTGGAGCAAACCTCAAAAAACCAGTCTCAATTCAGACTGTGGGCTGCAACCCGCCCACACGAAGCCGGAGTTGCTAGTAATCTCAAATCAGAATGTTGAGGTGAATGCGTTCCCGGGTCTTGTACACACCGCCTGTCACGCCATGGGAGTTGGGGGGACCCAAAGTCGGTGAGCTAACCAGCAATGGAGGCAGCCGCCTAAGGTAAAACCAATGACTGGGGTGAAGTCATAACAAGGTAGCGGTATCAGAAGGTGCCGCTGGATCACCTCCTTTTAAAGAGAAAAATCTTTAAGTCGAGATAGTCAGTATGACTATGAAGGAAAGAAACAGGTAGAAAGAACTATTCTACAAGAAGGATATCAAGAAACCCAATTCTGTTAAATTATTATTAAAAAATCGTTCTTTTGAACGATTTTTTTTATTTTGTGATTACTATTGTTTTTTTATTTATTATTTGCTATAATAAAAACATATATGGGAGGAAATTAAAATTTTGGATTTAAAAAATTTAACAGATCAACAAAGAACAGAATATGTTTTTGCATACATTATGGAAGGAATCAAGGCGGGAGCAATTAAGCCAATGGTTTGCGCAAAGTCAACTTGGGTTGATGCTCATTTTGTAACAGCCGAAGAAGTGGGCCAAGAACACATTGTTTGGAGCCAAGGTAAAGTTGAAAAAGTTGTTACTTTGCAAGAGGGTATGGTGCTTGTTACCACTTTGGATGAGAATGGTAATCCAGTTTTAGACGCAGACGGACACACAAATACATATGATATGTCAGCAGTAAAATTTGCAAAAACTTATCCAAAACAAATAAATGGACATTATGTAAAAGACCCATATGCTGAAGGCTCTGTTATGGTTGCTGTTGAATTGCCTGCCGAATTGGTTGGTGAGGGCTTAACAATATTGCCACCAAACTGGCGAGGATATTCTGGTACATTAATGCCAGGTGGATACATTATGTTGCCATACAAAAGTGGTAGTTCGCTTTTGGGTCAAGTTTTTGAGTGGGAGCAAGAAGGCGTTGCTACTCTAGATTTTTACCCAAATAACGAGCCACAAACTTATTCAGAATGTGACAAAAATGGAACCTTTAGAGACCCAGCTTTAAGAAAAAGGTTTAAGCAAGATCAAGAATATCAAGGCGAAGCCTTTGGCTCGAGAGACAAAACAACCGCTGATTAATTGATTATTTTCACATTTTTAACAATAATTTCAACAATTTTATTGTTGGCATCAACAGCAGTGTCGTTTGACATTGCTGTTTTTATTTTATTTATGTTTTGGTTTAAGTTGTGAAGATTTTCAAGAAGTTTCTGAGTTGACATTTCGTGTTCTTGCATAACATAGGCATAGCCCATTTTTTTAAAATATTCGGCGTTTTCTATTTGGTCGCCACGGCTTTCGGCTTTTGATAGGGGAATAATCAGCATTGGCTTTTTAAGAGCCAAAAGTTCAAACAAACTGTTTGCCCCGCCTCGACAAACAACAATGTCCGCAAGTGCAAAAAAATCCTCTATTTTTTCGGCAAACTCTACGGCATAATAACCGTCGCATTTTAAATTTGTTTTGTTGTTTTTGCCGGTTATATGTAAAACATTATATTTTAAAGTTAATTCTTCAAGGCTTTTTTCCACTAGATTATTTATATTTTTACTTCCCAAACTTCCACCAAAGAACAAAACGGTCGGCTTGCTTTGGTTAAATTTGAACTTTGTTATTATGCTATTTTTATTTCCTTTAAAAATCTGTTCCCTTATTGGCGAGCCGGTGTAAATGCATTTTTTAGATATATGGCAAGTGTTTTTAAAACTAACGCAAAGGGTTTTTGCAAATCTTAATATTATTTTGTTGGCAAGGCCCATGCTCAAATCGCTTTCGTGAGATATTACTGGGATGTGCAATCTTTTGCCTGCAATGGCAACAGGAACTGATACAAATCCACCTTTACAAAAAATTACATTTGGCTTTATTTCCTTTAATATTTTTTTTGTTTTGCAAATGCTGGAAATAAGTTTAAAGGGGATTGCCATGTTTTTTATAGTCAACTTTCGCATCAGTTTTGTTGTGGGAATGGCAACAAAAGTAATGTTTTTGTAATTTTTTATAATTTTTTCTTCCATGCTTTCTTTTGCACCAAGATAAAAAATTTGGTCAAATTGTTTTTGCAACAGTGGGAGCAGTGCCAAGTTTGGCATAATATGACCGGCAGTGCCACCACCGGTGAGGACTATTGTTTTTTTCATAATAGTAGTTTATGTTTTTATTTTAAAATTATTGAAAAAAACAGCAAAGAAGTTAGTTTCTTTACTGTTACTTATCCTTTAGTTGCCTTTTTTTGAAAAGCCTCCACCTACTTTAAGGGGGAGGTGTCAGCCCTAGTGGCTGACGGAAGGGGTGTTTGTTTTATAATTTCATTTGTCTATCATCTTGCAAATTGTTTTCTTTAATAATGTTAACAATTTTTTTATACAACTCAACTTGTTGGCATGTTTTTGTTTTTATTTTTTCATAAAAAGTTGTGTAATCACCCATTTTATCGCCAACCATTGCACCAAGACAACAGTTTCCAGCATAAATTGCTTTTTGGCACCAATATTTTGCATCAAAAAAATTTCCACGCTCAAACTCTTGCTCTGCATATTGCGAATATTTAAGTAGTGCCCTACTCATTTTTAATGCTTTTGTTTCTTGCCTATAAAGCATAACATTTCCCCTTTTTTGTCATTAAAACACAGGGTGTCTCATTTGTCAAGAAAATTTTAAAATGCGTAAAAAAACCACTTTGAAACAAATCGGTTCAGCGTGTAGACAACAAAAAAATTTTACTAGAAATGTCAAAGTGTTGCTCGCTTAGGCTTCCCCTACTTTAAGGGGAAGCTGTCGGCAATTAGCCGGCTGAAGGGGTGTTTGTCCTATTGAAATTTTAAAAATTCCTTTATTTTCAAGCAGTCAAACACCCCTACCGTCAGCCATAAGGCTGCCACCTCCCCCTTAAGGTAGGGGGAGGCTTTTCTAAAAATGCCAAAAGAAAAAGACAAACTAGGTAAAAACCATAGTTTGTCTTCAGTCTGAACCACTTTGAAACAAAGTGGTTTTGGCTTGGTGGAGGTGAACGGAATCGAACCGATGACCTCCTGCTTGCAAGGCAGGCGCTCTAGCCAGCTGAGCTACACCCCCATAACTTTTTTAAGTTAACGAAATTGATTATATCAACATTAAATAGCGTTGTCAACACTTTTTTAAAAGTTTTTAAAAAAAATCAACATAAGATTTTTATTCTATGTATTAAATAACTTTTTGTTGTCAATAATTGTTTTTGCAAAAGGGGAGTTTATGAAAAAGGTTATTGTTTTAATTAGTATATTAATTTTAGGTGCATTACTTATTGTTGGTACAACATATAAAGATGTCAACACGGAATATTTGCGTATACATATAAGGGCAAATAGCAATAGCGAAGCAGACCAAAGAATTAAATATCAAATTAAGGACAAAGTGGTTGAGGTCTTAACCCCACTTGTTGCCGAGTGCCAAAGTTTTGAAGATGTAAAAATTGTTATGTCGCAAAATTTGAGCCTTGTGGATAGTGTGGCAACAACCATTTTAAAACAAAATAATTTTGACTATGTGGCAAAGAGCAAACTGGCAGTGGAAGAATTTCCAACTCGCAGTTACAACAATTTTGTTTTGGAGTCGGGTTTTTATGACGCCCTTATTGTTGAACTTGGCAAAGCCGAAGGCGACAACTGGTGGTGTGTAGTATATCCACCGCTTTGCTTTGTAAATAGCGCAGCCGGCAGTAATGTGGTGTACAAATCTCGCTTTTTAGAAATGATTAAAAATTTTATTGGTTAGAGTAATGTTGCAAAAATTAAAAAGCAAAATATTAAGAGCATTTAAGCAATAACAAATTTGTAAAAAAACAAATCTGAGCAATTCTTTGATTTGTTTTTTTGTATATTTTTTTTATTTTGCACATACTACTTTTGAAATTTTTAAGGAGTGGTTATGGAAAAGCACAAAAAGAGAGTAAAAAGATTCAACAAAATTTTTAGTTTATGCTTGGTTATTGTGTTTGCTTTTGCTTTGGGTGGGACTTTGTATGCGGTGAATTATTCAAATAGCTCGCAAGTGGCAACCGTCGCAACAACATCGCAAAACAAACAAGTGCAACAAAAATTAAAAGAACTTGGCTATTATGGCGGTGCAATTGATGGAATTTTTGGCAGTCAAACCATTAAGGCTGTAAAAAACTTTCAAAGGGATTATGGCCTTGTGGTTGATGGAATTGTGGGCAAGCGCACTCTTGCAAAATTGGGGCTTAGTGGCAGTGGCTCTTATTCTTCATCGGACATATATTTGCTTGCAAAATGTATTCATGCAGAGGCAAGGGGTGAGCCATATGTTGGACAGGTTGCTGTGGCTGCTGTAATTTTAAACAGAGTAAAAGATCCAAACTTTCCCAACACAATATCGGGCGTGATTTATCAGCCATGGGCATTTACTGCCGTAAATGACGGACAAATAAACTTGGAGCCAAACCAAAGTGCTTACAACGCAGCAAGTGATGCAATGAACGGCTGGGATCCAACCTATGGTTGCATTTATTACTACAACCCACAAACAGCAACAAGCAAATGGATTTTTAGTAGGCAAACGGTGGTGACCATTGGGAAGCATAGGTTTGCAATTTAAGGCGGATGCCTTAAATTGCAAACAGTGAATAGTGAACAGTGAATAGTGAACAGTGAATAGCGAATAGCGAATAGCGATATACCTGTCAGCAATCGCATGAAAAGTGAAGGATGAGGCGTTTCTGCGAAACGCGAGAAAAGAGAAAAGGGAAAAGTGTTCTGTCGAACACGAGAAAAGTGGTTGATAAATTAAAATCATCTATCACTATTCACTTTTCGCTGTTCACTATTCACTTGTGAGCGCTTGCGCTCACTTAAAAGGATTTATTTATGTCAACAACACAAACAAACAATAATTCAAAAAACAGAGTCAACAAATGGCTAGTGGTGGCGCTATGCATTGTTAGTGCCTTGCTTTTATTAACATCAATTTTGTGGCTAACTAGCAAAAACAAAAATGCACAAATGGGCAACACCATCGAAAATGTTTATCAACGCAATTTTTATGACCTTGTTGACAATGTCAACAATGCCGAAGTCAAACTCAGCAAAGTTTTGGCGTCTAGTTATGACAGCTACAGTCGTAAAATGCTTGATGAAATCAACAAAAATTGCAATATGGCTAGTTATAATTTAAGCAACTTGCCAATATCTTTAAACGGAATTGACGAAACCAAAAAGTTCATCAATCAAGTTGGTGGTTACACCAATTCGCTTTGCAACAAGTTGGACCGAGGGCAAAGTTTAACATCTGCCGAAAAAGACACTTTGCAAGACATATATTTAAGTATGCAAACCCTAAAAGACAATTTGGCAAATTTTAATGACCAATTTGTTGGACAAGGCTTTAACATTTTTGAAAATGGCAACTTGCTAGAGGGCGACTACAACAACTTTACTCAAAAATTGCAAGGCGTTAAGTCCAATGATGTGGAGTATCCAACAATGATTTACGACGGCCCTTTTGCCGACAACTTATATAACAAAGAAATAAAAGGCTTGCCACAAAACTTGGTTGCGGTGGACTTTGCAAAAGGCGAAATTAAAAAAGCATACCAATCGGTAAAAGATGAAGACATAAAGTTCAAAAGCGAAACCAAAAGCAGATTTGAAACTTTTGATTTTGAAGTGGATTTAAATCAAAACATAAAACTATATATTCAAGTAACAAAAAATGGTGGCAAACTTTTAACCATAAGTGGCTATGGCGACTCTAGCGCAAAAACAATTTCGCTGGGTGATGCGATTGCCAAGGCAAAAAATTTGGCAAAAAGCCAAACGGGTGTAACCTTTGAATGCGTATGGAGTGATGTTGTTGGTGGCGATGCTTACATCAACCTTGCACCAGTTCAAGACAAAATTGTGCTTTATCCTGACCTTATAAAAGCAAAAGTGGATTTAAACTCGGGAGAAATTGTTGGTTATAGCGCAAGCAGTTTTTACACCAACCACACGCAAAGAAATTTGCAATCGGCAACTTACGACAAGGCAAGCGCCGATGCAAAAATCCCACAAGGCTATAATGTAGAAATGTCAAGGCTCTGCCTTGCACCAATTGATTATGTTAAGGACACCTTGTGTTATGAATATAAATGCATAAAAGATGACTCAACTTATTATATATATATCAATGCAACCAACGGCCAAACCGAAAACATATTAAAGGTTATTGAAACCAATGATGGAAGCAAATTAATGTAGGCGTCCTCAACAAAAAAAAACCAAAAAAATTTTAAAAAAATATTTTGTGTTATTTAAAAATTATTGTATATATAATAGTATGAAACTAAATTTCATAATAAAAGGAGGAAAAATTTATGAAAAAGTTTTTTAAAGGTATTGTATCAGCATGCATGGTTGCCGCATGTGCATTGCTTGTAACCGCTTGCGGTGGTCCAACAACGCTTTATGAGGCAAAATTTGCAAATGGTAATGATGGAGTGTTTGGTTTGTATGGCACAGTTGTTGACAACCAAGACGGAACCATTACATTACAAAATGATGGAAATGCAACATATCCAACATCTGCAAGCACTTATTTTGGTGAAGCTGACAAAAATTACGATTGGGAAAAGGGCGGCTTGACCGTTAGTTTAAAAGTTAAAGTGGACAAAACCCAAATGGGCGCAGGCAAATTCGCCGTTTGGTCTTTAGCTCTTAACGAAAAAGAGGATGACAACGTTAACTATTTAACTGAACTACCAGCTTATTTTGTTGGTACAGAGGCGGGTGTTAAGTTTGTTCACAAATTTACAGGAGTAGATACAGATTATGACGCTTTAGTGGCACAAGAAGACGCAGTTTTGCTAGACGATGGCTACTACACAGTAAATTGGCAATTTGACGTAAATGCAGACGACGAGGTTACTTTGGTTGTATCGCTTGACAACAATGCAGGTCAAGAAGTTTATGCTTCACAAGAAAACACTTTTAACGTAATTGATTCTTCAACAAACACAGGTGTTGTTACAGAAGAAATGGTAGAGGGTATTAGATATCTTTGGTTGGTAAGAGCCAACGCTGATGTTGTTGTTGACAGCCTAAAAATTACCAAATAAAGACTTGATTGTTTGCTATGCACAAATCAACTTGAAGAACGGCTGTGCAGGAAAAAAAGCGAATAAATTAAAAAAATGTTTAGCAATGATATAAATAAAAACAGCTTCCACAAAAATGTGGGAGCTGTTTTATAAAATGTAATATATTCATATCCCCTTGTATTGATCTCAAAAAGCTTGGTAAAAAGTTTAATATTTTAATTGCTTGATTTTGAGTTGAGTTTTCTGCTGGAATCCTTTTAAATTTAAAACTTATCTACTTTTTTCTTTTTCTTTGGTTCTTTTTGTTTTGGTGGGAGTGGTTTGGTAACCTTGTTTGCCCAATCAAATTGGTTTTCGTTTACTGGTATAAGATCTTTACAATTTTTTTGAATTAAATTGTTAAATTCTTCAAAATCATCAGCGTAGAGTGCCGGGTTGTTTTCTAGTTTAATTGTCATGCTTTGCACTTTGTATTTGCGTTTTGTTTCGTGATTTATAACTTGCTTGTTTTCTAGTGCAAGTTTAGCACGCATGCCACTTCCGCCAACTACTTCATAAATTTGAGCATTAATAACTACGGTAAGTTTTGGTGAGGCGGTTTTGATTATATTTTCTAGGTCCACAGAAAAGGCTGTTGTAAAAAGCGATGTTATGCCGTCTTTAATATAAAAGGCGTGGTCGGAAATTTTGTCATTTGCTCCAACCTTGTGAACGTACACTTGTTTAGTTAATGAGTTTAAAATTTTGCTCATAAATGCCGCGTTTTCAACTTTAAAAAACACGTTGTTGCCTTCAGCAAATCTTGAAACAATAACGCCGGCTTTGTTTAAAAGGTGATTTGGTGTATCAAAATATGTTTCTTTGCATGTGTCGCCATCCACAAAATTAACCTTGTGAAACCTAAGCCCCCGGGCGAATTTTAAAAAGTTGGAAAAGGCTTTTTCGTTAACCGCTTCGTAATATCTTTTAGTGTCTGTGTCAATCTTTACAAAATATCCCATGCTCCGCTCCTTTAATTAAATATTAACAATATATTGAAAATATTGCAAATTAAATTTGTGATTTGTTATTTTTTTTAAAATGCTGTTGACGAAAATTGTGTTTTGTTCTATACTAAACATCACTAAAGGGGCAATTATGACATTAAAAGAAAAACACAAAATAAATAAAACTTTACGCAGATTAATCAAAACAAACATGGTATCAGAAGAGGGGTTAAATTTATTAAAGAGCATTACAAATCCCGAAGATAGAATTGAAATTATAAAATCGGCACCAATGGTGTTTCCATATGTTATGTCGGCATGGAAAAACAATAATCCAGATTTGGACGCAACAGTTGCGCGTGAGCAAATTTACGAATTGGCAGAATTGGCAGTTTCGCTATATCCAGAAAACTTGCTTAAATTTGGCAAGGCGGGAATCGTGGTTGATCAAAATCTTGTGCAAATTGCAATGCGCAGCAAGCCAGCGGTTGTTTTCAAGTTTAATGATGATATGAAACAATACATAGCAAAAGAGTTTTTTGTTGAATGTTTTGTAAAAGATCCAACAATCATAACAGCCGACTTAAAAGTTTTAAAAAACAAATTCACCTTCAAAGTTGACACATTTGATGAGCAAGGCCAACCAATGGTAAAAAAAGTTCGTTCTTCAGTTAGAACCGAATGCTTAAAGGCAATGCGTCTAGCGTTGGGTGTTTCAGAATATCATAAGGGCTTTGACGATTTGGCAATGTCTATGGCAAAAAAATTAAAAAAAGTAAAATTGTTGCAAAGCCAAGAGGTTAGAACTCAATTTGAAGCAAAACTCCCTACATACATAAACGCACTAATCAAACTTAAAGATTCAAGGCTTAGAGCATGTCCACCAGAAACGTGGGTTATGAACAATAACAAAACGCTATACCAGGCGGTAAGGGAGTCTAGCAAGGCAAAAAGCCCATTAAAAGATTTGCTAGGAGATATTGCAACAACAAGCTTGTCAGAAAAAACAAAACGCAAAGCAATTGCCGAAGCAATCAAAATTGATCCAACAATTTTTGAAAAGTTGGAAGAATATTCACTAGCAGAATTTATTGATGACGACTATATTAAATATGTAACATATGTTTCTTGCTTAAAGCATAACAATCCAAGAGTGATTGAACAAAACTTCACGCAAGAAGATATTGCAAAGGCAAAAGCAAAAGTTCAAAGGCTAATCACAAGAAAACAAAAAGCCGAACAAAAAAATCAAACAGCAGCACCAGAAACAGAACAAACTAAATAATTTACACAAAAACACTTTTGATAATTCAAAACCAAGTGTAGACAAATTCAAAAACATTTCTATTTATAGGCTCCCCCTACTTTAAGGGGGAGCTGTCTTTTTTGTTTAAAGGCAAAAAAGACTGAAGGGGTGTTTGTCATATTTGATACTTCTTTGAAAATTCAAAGGTGTTTTTTTACAATTAAATATAGTTATTAAGTATAGTATATATATAATGTATAATTAAATAATATAATAACATAAATATATATGGCATAAAACGGAGCAAAACTGAGTAAAAAGCCATGAATATAAACTATCGGAAGTAATTTTGAATTCATTCAAAATTAATGCTAACGCATTTGCAAAATTGGCATTTTGCACTTCCAATAGTATGTATAAACATCAGTTTTGCTTGCAAATGCCTTTGGCGCTTGCAGACAAAACTTCCGATAATATAAACTATCGGAAGTAGTGCTTTTAGCACTATGTGCTTGCTACGCAATCACGCTCGCTGTGCTCGCACTTCCTCAGTTTGAATAAACATCAGTTTTGCTTGAATATACACTTTGCTTTGCTCGTGTGCATTCAGACAAAACTTCCGATAATATAAACTATCGGAAGTAGTGCTTTTAGCACTATGTGCTTGCTACGCAATCACGCTCGCTGTGCTCGCACTTCCTCAGTTTGAATAAACATCAGTTTTGCTTGAATAT